>JAAYVL010000173.1 GCA_012517205.1 Verrucomicrobiota bacterium | reverse complement strand
TGGGCCAGGAAGCCGCCCGCGCGCAGCGCCGGGCGCCCCGCCGTGACGGCCGGGGCGCGCGGGGTTGGCGCGCGTTCCGCGCCGCCGGGATCGCCGCCGCCCGTCCTGGTGGCGCTGCGCCGGGTCACCGTCCGCCACGGGCGCCGGGTTATTTTGCGCGAGCTCGATTGGACGGTGCGGGCGGGGGAAAGCTGGGCGGTGCTGGGGCCCAACGGCGCCGGCAAGACCACGCTGCTGGGGCTGGTGCTGGGCGATCATCCGCAGGTCTATACCAACGCGGTGACGGTGTTTGGGCGGCGCCGGGGCGGCGGCGAGTCGCAGTGGGATATCAAGCGCCACATTGGCTGGGTTTCGCCCGAGCTGCATCTGCATTTCAAGGCCGCGGCTACGTGTTTCGAGGTGGTGGCGTCGGGGTTTCACGATTCCATTGGCCTGTTCGAGCCGGTCACCCGGGGCCAGGCCGCCGCCGCGCGGCGCTGGCTGCGCCGGTTTGGGTTGCTGGGCTTTGCCGGGACGCCGCTGTTCGGATTGTCGGCGGGCGGGCAGCGGATGGTTTTGCTGGCGCGGGCGCTGGTCAAGCGGCCGCGCTTGCTGGCGCTGGACGAACCGTGCCAGGGGCTGGACGCGGCGCACCGCGCGCTGTTCATCGGCGCCGTGGACGAGCTGCTGCGGGCCGGGGCGGTGACCGCCCTTTATATTACTCATCGGCTGGATGAAATCCCGCCCTCGATTCAACGGGTGCTGCGTTTGGACGGGAAGGGGCGGGCGAGCGAGGAGACGTTGCCGCCCGGAGGCCGCCTTCCGGGGCGCGTCCGGGCCTGACCCGCTCCCGCGCCGGGGAGCGTCCGGCGGGCGGCAATTGCCGCTTGCGCCGGGTTTGGGGCGGGTTAACCTTGCGGCATGGATTGGTTGACGGACCGACACCTGTTCCTGCTGGCGGTGGCCCTTTACGGGCTGAGCCTGGTGTATTCGGTGTTTTTGTGGCGCAATGGGTTCCGCCGCGATAATCGCATTAATTATCTGCTGTTGCTGGCGGCCTTTGGCCCGCACAGCGCGGCGATGCTGCTGCGCGGGTTTCACCTGGGCCGCTGCCCCGTCACCAACCTTTACGAGGCCACGCTGTTCATCATGTGGAGCATCGTGGGGGGCTATTTGGGGATCGGGCTGTGGGCGCGGTTGCGGTTTCTGGGCGCGTTTGTGTCGCCGGCGCTTTTTGCGCTGGGGGTGTTTGCCCTGATGCCCGGGCTGGACACCCCGCCGAGCGTCTGGCCCGGGCTGGGGACTCTCTGGATGAGCCTGCACGCCGCGCTGCTTTCGCTGGCCTACGGCGCGTTCGGCCTCAGCGCGGCGGCGGCCCTGATGTTTCTCACCCAGGAACGCAACTTGAAGGTCCACAAGCTGCGGGCGATCAGTTCGCTCCTGCCGCCGATCCAGCGGCTGGCGGCGGCGGCGGAACGGCTGCTGGCTGCGGGATTTGTTTTCCTGACGCTGGGGCTGGGGGTCGGCGGGCTGGCGCTGGCGCGCCTGGAGCATCCCCAGGCGTACCGCGGGGATCCGAAGATTGTCTGGTCGGTGGGGGTCTGGCTGCTTTACCTGGGCCTGATTATTTGGCGCTGGCGCTTTGCCCAGGGCGGGCGCCGCTTCGCGCTGGGGGTCCTGGGCAGCTTCCTCTTTGTGCTGCTGACCTTCTGGGGCACCAATGTCCTGTCGCCGCTGCATAACCCATGATGGCCACTTTCCGCATCCGCCCCAGGGCGTCGTCCGCGGCCGGAGCCGGCGCGGCGGGTGTGCCTGATTGCTTCCCATGCCGATTCTCGTCCTTGGCCTGAGTCATCATGCCACGCCGGTGGCGGTGCGGGAGCGCTTTGCGTTTGACGCGGCGGGCGTGCCGGCGGCGCTGGAGTCGCTGCGAGGCTCGGGCGCCGCTGATGAGGCGGTCATCCTGTCCACCTGCAACCGCGTTGAGATCTACGCCGCCACGCCGCGGGAGCCGGCCCGCGCCCTGGCCGGGCTGCGGGAATTCCTGCTGGCGTCCCAGGATTGCCCCGACGCGCAGATCGGGGGGATTTACGCGCTGGGCGAGCCGCAAAGCGTCCAGCATCTTTTCCGCGTGGCCTGCGGGCTGGATTCGATGGTGCTCGGGGAAACGGAGGTTCTGGGCCAGCTTAAACAGGCGTATGAGCTGGCCCGCCAGCATGGCCATACCGGCGCCCGGCTCAACCGGGCCTTTCAGCGCGCCTTCAACGTCGCCAAACACATCCGCACCCAAACCAACATCCAGCGCGGCAGCGTCTCCGTCGGGTCGGTCGCCGTGGAGCTGGCGGAAAAGGTTTTCAGCCGCCTTGGCGACCGCGAGGTGCTGGTCGTCGGCGCGGGCGACACGAGCGAAAAGACTGCGCGCGCGCTGGTTTCGCGCGGCGCCCGCGGCCTGGCGGTGGCCAATCGTTCGTCCGACAAGGCGCGGGCGCTGGCCGCGGAACTGGGGGGCCGCGCGGTGTCCTTCGCGGACTGGCTGGAGGAGCTCGCGCGCGTGGATATTGTCATCAGCAGCACCGCGGCGCCGCATTACCTGCTCGATCGCGCCCGGCTGGCGCCGCTGCTGCCGGGGCGCCGCAACCGTCCCCTGCTGCTCATTGACCTGGCCGTGCCCCGGGACATTGAGCCGGAAGTCAATTTCCTGGAGAATGTTTACCTCTACAACATTGATGATCTGCAGGCCATCGCCGACAATTACCTCAAACAGCGCCGGCAGGAAGTGGCCCGCTGCGAGCAGATCATCCGCGAAAAGGCGCTGGCGCTGCTGGAAGACGCGGGGGGCGGAATGTGGCGCGGCGGGGTGCGGGTGGCGTTTGGGCATGAGTGACGGGGCCGGGGCGGGAAAGAGTTTTATGACCTTGATGGAATGGCTGGCAACGAGGCCGCGGGCGCGGAAAGACGCTGCGCTTTGGCGGGGGGGGGCGTATCGGCCCGGCGGCCCGTCGGCCCGGCATCGTTGGCGGCGGCGCCCGCGGAGCCTTCGCCGTCTCTCCGCCCTCTGACCCGCCATGCCCGTCTCCCGCCCCATCATCCTGGCCACCCGCGGCAGCGCCCTGGCGCTGGCCCAGGCCCGCCGGGTGCTGGACCAGTGCCGCGCCGCCTTTCCGAAGCTGAGTTTCGAGTTGAAGCTCATCAAGACCACGGGCGACAAGCTCGCGACGGCTGCCCTGGCGCAGGCCGGCAAAACCCTGCCCAAGGGACTCTTTACCAAGGAGCTTGAAGTGGCCCTGCTCAAGCATCGCGCCGACCTGGCGGTGCACAGCCTGAAAGACCTGCCCACGGAACTGCCGCCGGGGCTTTGCCTGGGCGCCGTTGGCAAGCGCGCGGATGCGCGCGATGTGCTGCTCTACCGCGATGCCGATTACCTGCGCGCCGCCGAAGCCGACCGGCAGGCGGCCGAATGGTCGCCCGGCCAATCCGCCCGCCGCGGGTTCCCGCCCGGGCTGACCGTGGCGGGGCTGCCGTCCGGCGCGACGGTGGCCACCAGCAGCACCCGGCGCAAAGCCCAGTTGCTCGCGCGGAATCCCGCCCTCCGCCTTGCGGATCTCCGTGGCAACGTGGTCACCCGCCTGCAAAGGCTGGCCGAACGGCCGGAGCTGGACGCGACCGTGCTGGCGCTGGCCGGCCTGGCCCGGCTTAACTTCCGCATCAGCCCGGATGGCTGGCTCCAGGGCGACGCGGTGCCGGACGGCTTGCGGGCGACGGTCCTTGACCTGGAGGAGATGCTGCCTTGCGCCGGCCAGGGCGCGCTGGGCCTTGAGATTCGCGCGGACGACGAGCGCCTGGCCGCTATCTGCGAGCGGCTCAACCATTTCAACACGCGCCAATGCGTCCTGGCCGAGCGCGCCTTCCTGGCCGCCATGGGCGGCGGCTGCCAAAGCCCCGTCGCCGCCTACGCCGAAGTCGCGGGCAGCTGCCTCCACCTGCGCGCCCGCGCGCTGGTGGACGGCCAGCTCCGCCGGGCGGAGGCCCGCGGGCCCGTGGCGGAAGCGCTCGAGCTGGGGCGGCAGGTGGCCGCGGCGCTCAACCCGCCGCCGCCCGAGGTTGGCCGGCCAAGCGAGGCGGACGGAGCGGGCGCTTTTAGTTGAACCCGGCGGGGGAAACATATTAAGTGGCCTTGGCCGCCGTTGTGTGGTTCAATAAGGCCGCTTGCGAAAGCATGAATGCTGAATCCACACCCAATCCCGAGCGCCGTTTTGCGCTCGACCGCCTGCCGTGGGTGGCCGGCGCGGCCGCCCTGGTGGTTTACCTGGCGACGCTGAACCGCTGGGTGACCTTCGACAACCTCGCGCTGGTGAGCCGGGTCAACGGCTGGGACTGGCAGCCCGCGCTCTCCCAGCCGCTGCTGCTCTTGCTGACCAGCCCGTTCCGCTTGCTGCCGGCCTCCTGGATTCCCCTGGCTCTGAATGGGTTCACCGCCGTCTGCGCCGCGCTGACCCTGCTGACCCTGGCGCGCACCGTGGCGCTGCTGCCGTATGACCGGCTGCCGCAACAGCGCGAGCTGATCCCGGACCCGCGCGCGCTGCTCACGGCGCCCCAGGCCTGGGCTCCGATTGTCCTGGCGGCCCTCGCGCTGGGGCTGCAATTAACCTTTTGGGAACACGCCATCAGCGCTTCGGGCGAAATGCTGGACCTGCTGATGTTCGCCTGCGTCATCCGCTGCCTGCTGGAGCACCGGTTCGACGCGCGGCCTGCGTGGCTGGACCGGGCGGCGTTTCTTTTTGGCGTCGCCCTGGCCAACAACTGGGCCATGGCCGGCTTCCTGCCGATCTTCGGGGTGGCGCTTGTCCGGACCAAACAATTCAGCTTCTTCCGCCTGCGCACGCTTCAGCGCCTGGATCAATTCCGGCGGCGCAGCTTCAAACCTATGCTATTCGCCGATCTGCGCTTTCTGCTGCGCATGATGCTGCTCGGGCTGGCGGGCCTGTCGCTCTTCCTCTTGCTGCCGCTGGTGCAGGCGCTCTCCCCGGCTTCGGGGATGGGTTTCTGGACGGCGCTGAAAGAGGCGGCGATGGCTTATCAATTCCCGCTCCGCCTGGTCTATCGCGTGTTCTTCCGTTTCCACCGCGAGATGGCGCTGCTGCTGGCGGTTGGCTCGCTGCTGCCGGTTCTGCTGCTGAGCATCCGCTGGGGCCGATTAGGCGGCGGCCTGGGCCGCATCCGGTTCGACCCGGTCATGGCCATCCTGTATCTGGCGCACGCCTTCCTTCTGCTGCTCTGCTTGTGGATTGTCTGCGGGCCGTCCTGCAGCCCCCGCCAGATTGCCTATCATTATAACGTGCGGCTGCCCTTCCTGACGTTCTATTATCTCACCGTCCTGAGCATCGGCTATTACAGCGGTTTCTTCCTCGTGTTTTTCGGCCCCGTCATGCGCGTGCGCCTCACCCGGCGGCAGAACTTTCGGCGCGTCCTCTACCGGGGAATCTCCCTGGCCGTCACGGCGCTGCCCGGTTTGCTGCTGGCCGCGATGCTTTTGGTAAACATTCCCGTGCTGCGCGCCTCCCTGGCGCCGCACCTGGATCGCTATGTCCGGCTGGCGGCGGGTTCGCTGCCGCCGGAGGGAGCCGTCGTGTTCAGCGAGGACCCGATTCACCTCAAGCTCCTGTGCGCGGCCTGGGGCCGGGAAGGCAGCGCGAATCGTTATCTGCCGGTGGACGCGAACAGCCTGCCGCTGCAGCCGTACCGCGACTGGTTGAGCCGGAAATACCCCGGCCGCTGGCCGGCCTCTCCCGCGTCCGCGCAGCTTCTCCCGGATTACAACGTGCCGCTGAATGCTTTGCGCCAGGTGCAACTGCTGGCCCGCGTGGCCCAAAGCAACCGGCTTTGCTGTCTTCCGCCCAGCTACGGGCCGCTGCTCAATCATTTCTACCCGCAGTCCCAGGGCCTGCTCCACGAAATGAAGCCCTATCCCCGCGACCTCCTCAGCCCCCCGCCGCTGACCGCGGAGGAACTGGCGTCCGGCCAGGCCTTCTGGCAGCAGGCCATCCCGGCGGCCGTAAAACCCGTGCTGCAACTGGTCTCCACCAATGAACTCCCGCGCTCCGGATTTTCCCGGTGGCTGCTGAAGATGGCGCGGCTCCAAACACCGCCGCCCGTTAACGCCAGGCTGCTGGCCGGGTGGTATTCCCGCGCCCTGAACTATTGGGGCGTTGAACTGCAGCGCAACGGCCAGGAACAGGCGGCGACGCCGTGCTTCGAGCTGGCCCGGGACTTAAACCCGGACAACGTTCCCGCCCGGATCAATCTGCAGTGCAACCACAACCTGCGGGCGCGCCAACCGTTGACGATCGCCGACGACACCTCGCTGGAAGAGCAGTTCGGCAAATACCGCAATATCGTGCAACTGCTGGCCGACAACGGCCCGTTCGACGAGCCGAATGCCTGCTTCAAACTGGGCCTGGGGTTCGCCCACACCGGCCTGCTGCGCCAATCCTGCCAGCAATTCGAGCGGGTCACCCAACTGGTGCCGGATTTCCTGCCCGCGCGCCTGTTGCTCGCGGATGTTTGCGCCGAAGGCCTCAGCCCCGGCTGGGCGCTCCAATGGGTGAAGGAAATTAAAGCCAACCCCGCCTGGCAGCCGCTCGGGTTGACCAACGAGGTGACCCTGGCGCTGACGGAAGCCAAGGTGTGGTTCGCCGTCACCAACCGCCCCAAAGCGCACGGAATCATCCACGCACTGCTGGCCACCCACCCCAACAATCCCTTTGTGTACGACCGCGCCCTCGCCGCCTTTATGTCGCAGGGAAGTTACGCGGAAGCCCTGCGCGTCATTGACCAGCGCCTGCAGCGCGATCCCCTGGACGCCAATTCCCTGTCCGACCAGGGCAATCTGTACGTGTTAATGCACCAGTTCTCGAATGCCATCCCGGCGCTGACCCGCGCGCTGTCCCTGACCAACCGCTATGCCACCCGCCGTTCCCTGGCGCTGGCCTATCTGCGCACCGGCCAGTTGGAGGCGGCCGAAGCGGAATGCAACACCCTCCTCAAAACCTTTCCCGACGTTTACAGCACCTACTCCGGGTTGGCTGAAATCGCTTTGCAGCGAAAGGACACCAATACCGCCATCCACTATTACGAGCGCCACCTGGCCGCCGCCCAAGCCCGCGGGGACGAAACCCGGCATGTCACCGAGATGCTGAAATTGCTCCAGCCGGGGCGCCGTTGACGCCGCCCTCCGGCGGCGGACGTGCTGAGGGAAAGGCCGCGGCGGGCCGGACGTTTCCCTATCCTCGGCGGAAGGGGTCAGGGCCGGACGGCGACAAAGGAAACCGCGGTCAGGTGGCGGTAATGTTTGCGAAACATGCGCCGCATGGACAGCACGCGCTTGCGCGCCTGGGGCCGGCGGAGGACGTTGAAGACAAAGCGCAGGGCGCTGAGCCAGCCTTCATCACGAATCAGGCGGCGCGGCTCCAGCAAGTGCATCGGCACGACGGCTTCCGCCTGGATCTGGAAACCCGCGCCGGTCAACAACTCGCGCCACTCACGCAGCGCCAGCGGGCGGGCGCCGACGTGGATATTGCGGGACATCTCGCGGCTGATGTCCTCCTGGATGTCCCGGGGCAAATCGTCCGGCGTAAAGCCCAGTTCGTGAATGCCGTAGCGCCCGCCGGGCTTCAGCAGGCGAAAAGCCTCCGCCACGATCTTCCGCTTCTGCTCCGCCCCCTGCATGGTCAGCATGGCTTCGCCGTACACGACGGTGGCGGATTGGTCGTCCAGGCCGGTGCGCTCGGCGTTGCCCAGGTGGCAACGCTGGTTCGGGCCGGTCAGGTAGCTTCGCACCTGGGCGGCGGCGGCCTCGTCCCGTTCAATGGCGGTGTAGCTGGCCGGATTCCGGCTCAACGTCATCCGCGCGGTCACGCCCAGCCCGGGGGCGAACTCCACGACCGCGTCGCGCGGCTGGATGTCGAGCTGCTCAAGCATGCGGCGGGTGAGTTCCCGCCCTCCGGGGCGCAATACGCGCTTGCCCATCCGGGCCAGCAGCCAATGCCCCGGGGTCTTCTCCGGATCATTCAGGGGCGAGCAAGGGCTCAGCCCGTGGGTTGCCGATGATATTGTTGATGAGGCCACATGGCAAAATAATGGCTCCGGCAAATAAAGCAAGTTCTACTGCTTATTATTAGCTTTGGTGCATGGCGGGGACGCCGCCCGGCGCGGGCGGGGGAGGCGGCAAGCCCGCGTTCCGGCCGTCCGGCCGCGGCCGGATCAAGGCCGGGGCGCCCGCCGGCGCGCCTTGCGTTTCTCCTTTCCTCCAACCGCCCCACCGGGTTTTGGCCGCCGTTGGGGGCGTTCGGTGGAGGGCGGGCTTTTTAAGGCTCGATCTTCAGCAGCACCCCGCCTCCCGGCGCCAGCCAGACGTCTTCGCCCCGGAAGGGCGCCAGCGCGCCACTGTAAGGCGAGACGAGCGACACCTGGCGCGGCGCGGCGCGGAATTGCAGCGAGCAGATGCGCGATTTGGCCAGGTCTTTGTTCACGACCATCAGGTAGCGCGAGCCGTCCGCGTGGGTGAACTCGCCGGCGAGCACGCCCGCGCCGCCGGCGCCGGTGAGCAGGCTGTGGGCGGGCGGGCCGCTGGTGCCGGCGGGAAGCGGCCCGAAATGATACACGGCGTCGGACTTAAGCCGCAGGAGCGTGGGGGCCAGTTTCTGAACCTGGAGGTTGATGTGCTGCATGAAATACCAGGTCGGCGTTTTGTTGCCGAACTGGTCTATCGGCCCCATCCGGTAATTGCCCGTGCTGGGCGTGAAGTAGGTGAAATAGGAAATGCCGCGCCCGCCGTAGGCCAGCGTGGTATAGACCTGGAACCGGAAGTCGGCGCCGTTGAGTTCGCGGTAGCTGAAATGGGCGGCGGCCAGCACGATATTCCAGAACTCCAACCCGTGCCGCTGGCAGGCGGCGCGCACGGCTTCCAGGTTCGACCAGTAGCTCTCGCGCACCGAACCATCGTCCATCAGCGAGTAATTGTCGTAGCTGATAATGGCCGGGTGGCAGGTGCTGATGAAGCGCTCCAAATACTCCGTGTAAGTGGCCGTGCCAAGCTGCCCCGCGCTGGCGTAGTCGGGAAACAGGTTGATGTAAGGCCATTTGCCCGGCGACAGTTCGCGGATGAGTTCCGCCACCCGGGCCAGCCCCGGAAACTGGGCGGCATTGGGCTCATCAATCAGGTAATAGCCATAAACCGCCGGGTGCCGCCCGACCTTGGCGACCAGGCGGACGATGTTCGAGCGCGTCTGGGCCATGGGCACCTGGCTCCAATTATAACCGGAAACGCGCGCATCCGAGACAATCGCCTTCAAGCCGGCGGCCCGGCAGGCATTGAGCGCCTCCGGCTTGACGAATCCGGCGACGGTCAGCCCGCCTTCCCGCATGGTTTCCAGCACGGCCCGGTCCTTGGGGACCCAGTTCCAGGCCATGATGGGGAAGAAGTTGGTGTCGGCGGGCGCCGGGGCGGCATAAGCGTATCCGGACGCGAGCAGCAGGCCAAGGGCAACAAGCAAGGTTCTCATGCGGGGCACTATTACCCCGCCGGGCCGGCCAAGTAAACCCCGCAATCCCCGGCCAACACCGCGATTATTCGCGCCCCCCCGCCGTGTCACCATAATTGGGGACATGACGAAAAAGGGGGTTCTGCTATCTTGGCATTGTCAGTGATGCAAATAGCGCAGTAGTCAGACCGTGTGTGACTGACAGGCGTAAATCTGCGGCGCCGCATCAAAGACCGATTTAAAGTTGTTCTCGAGTAGAATGTGGCAGAAAAGCCGGAAGTAACTTCCGGCTTTTTTGTTGTACCGCGGGGCGGCCCCAACCGGAGGGCGAAAGGCTGCCGCCGAAAGGCGGGCACTGGAAGGCGGGAAGCGAACGGCGTTCAGCCCGATCCGCGGGGCGTCCGGGCGCGGCGCAGCGAGCGCAGAATCTGCAAGCCGAAGCGTTCGTCGGGCGTCAGCACCCGGCCATGGGCCTGGAGTTCCCGCAGGGCGGCGAGGGTCATGCAAAAGTCCACCGCGCTCAGGGGGCGGCCCCGCACGACGCGGTTGTGCCAGCGCTCAGCCTCGGCCACTTCCTCGATTTGCTCATCGCCGCCCGGGAAGAAGGAAATCAGCCAATCATCCCGCCGGAGGTAGCCATCGGCTTCCGTCTTGGGCTCGAACCACGGGTCGCACAGGAGCAGGCAAATGGAACGCCCGGCGTTGGCGCCGAGGCGGTAGAACACGAGCCGCGCGTCGTTTTCGGCGAAATGGAAATAGGTCTTCCGGGCGGCATCGGGGGGCTGGGGGGTGAACCGGGTTTGGAAGCCGAGCTTGACGCGGGCCGTCGTCCCCGGGTCTTTCTCGAAGCAGAGATTCTCCTCGAGGATCCAGAGGAGGTCGGTCGAGCGGCCGTGCTGCGTCAGAAGGGTTTTCCAGGCCGCCAAAGCCTCTTCAAACGGAGGGCGCAGATAACGACGGGTGTTGTCCATAATGATTATTAGTGGGGCTGGCGCGTGAACCAGTCAATAAAAAGCGGGATGCCCTGCTCGATCTGCACGCGCGGGTGGTAGCCCAGCCCGGCCCGGGCTTTGGTGAGATCGGCGCAGGTGAGGGGCACATCGCCGGGCTGCGGCGGCCGGCGGTCGAGGATGGCCCGTTTGCCCAGGGCGTCTTCCAGCAGGGCGACGAGCTGATCCAGCCGCACGGTCTGGGATTCGCCCAGGTTGAAGATTTCATAGCCAAAGGTCCTTTGCGTGCAGGCCAGGATGCCGTCGAGAATGTCGCTGATATAGGTGTAGTCGCGGGCCGTGGAGCCGTCGCCAAAGACGGGGACGGGCTGGCCGGAATGGATCAGCCGGGCGAACTTGTGAATGGCCAGGTCCGGGCGCTGGCGCGGGCCGTAAACCGTGAAAAGGCGCAGCATGACGATCTCCAGCCCATAGACATGGTGATAAACGTGGCCCAGCGCCTCGCAGGCCAGCTTGCTCGCCGCGTAGGGCGAAATGGCGCGGAAGATCGGGTCGCTCTCGGCAAAGGGGACTTTGGCATTTACGCCATAAACCGAGGAGGACGAGGCAAGGATGAGCTTGCGGACGCCGTGGACCCGCGCGGCTTCCAGGAGATTCACCGTGCCCTCGACGTTCACGCGCTGGTACAGGGCGGGCTCTTCAAGGCTGGGCCGCACCCCGGCGCGGGCGGCCAGGTGGATGACCTGGTCAAAGCGCACCCGCCCGAGCAGGTCGTCCAGCGCCGCGCGGCGGGTCAAATCCCCATGAACAAACTCGAAGCGCCCGGCCAGCGCCCGGAGGTCGTCAAGGTTGCGCTGCTTGAGGCGCGGGTCGTAGAAAGGGTTGAGATCGTCAAACGCCCAGACGGCATGCCCGGAACGAAGCAGTCGCTCGCAGACATGCGAGCCGATGAAGCCCGCGCCACCGGTGACCAGGAAATTCACCCGCGCACGCTACCAGAACGGCGGGGGGATTGTCGAGCCTCGCCGCCCGGGGTTCCCGACGCATTTTGCGCTTTCCGCGCGGCGCGGCGCCACCCATATTCCCCGCCATGGCAACCGAACCGCTGCTCCAACTGGATTTACCCGGCATCCCCCGCCTGAAAAGCGGCAAAGTGCGGGAAGTCTTCGACCTGGGCGACAGCCTGCTCTTTGTGGCCACCGACCGCATTTCCGCGTTCGATTGCATCATGCCCAACGGCATCCCGCGCAAGGGCGAGGTGCTGACCCAGCTCTCGCATTTCTGGTTTGCGCAGACGGCGGCGTTCCAGCCCCATCACCTGCTCGCCCGCGCGGAAGACCCCCTGCCGCCCCGCCTCCAGCCGTATTCGGCGCAACTGGCCCGCCGCAGCATGATTGTCAAAAAAGCCCGCCCGCTCGCCATTGAATGCGTCGTGCGCGGCTACCTCGCCGGCTCGGGCTGGAAAGAATACCGCGCGCGGCAAACGGTCTGCGGCCTCCGGCTGCCGCCCGGCTTGACGGAGTCTTCCGAATTGCCCGAGCCGATCTTCACCCCCGCCACCAAGGCCGAATCCGGGCATGACCTGAACATTTCCTTCGCCGAAGCCGCCCGCCTGGTGGGCGCCGGCCGCGCGGAGCAGGCCCGGGCCGCCAGCCTCAAACTCTATGCGTTCGCGCGTGATTACGCGCTCCGCCGGGGCATTATTATCGCCGACACCAAGTTCGAGTTCGGCCTGGTGGACGATCAACTGGTCCTGATAGACGAGGTTCTCACGCCGGATTCCTCCCGCTTCTGGCCCGCCGACCAGTACCGCCCCGGCGCCGGCCAGCCCAGCTTCGACAAACAGTTCGTCCGCGACTACCTGGAAACGCTCAGTTGGGACAAAACCCCGCCCGCGCCCCCGCTCCCGCCCGAAGTCGTCGCCCGCACGCAGGCCAAGTACCTGGAGGCCTACGAACGGTTGACCGGCCGCAAGCTGGCATGAACCAACTGGTCGAGGACTTCCTGCAATACATCCGCCACGAACGCGGCCAGGCCGAGCACACCCAGAAAACCTACGCCCTGCTGCTGGGCAAATTCATCGCCTGGGCAAACCAGCGGGGGCTGTCGGACTGGAAGTCCGTCCAGCTCGCGCACCTGATGGCCTTTCTCCAGCACGAACGCGAGCGCGCCCTGGCCCACCAGCCCCCAGGCTCTCCCCGGCGGCTCAGCAGCGAGAGCCTCTACCTGGAAATAGCCGCCCTGCGGGCCTTTTACCGCTTTGCCGAAAACGAGAAACTCCTGCCGGCCAACCTGGCGGAAAACCTTTCGCTGCCCCGCCGCTGGCAGCGCCTGCCCCGGGCGCTCACCGGCCAGGAAATCGAACGGCTGCTCACCCCGGAAACCCCGGAAACCCCGCAAAGCCTCTGCGACCAGGCCATGCTCGAACTCACCTACGCCTCGGGCCTGCGCCTGGCCGAGCTTCGCCACCTGCGGCTCGAACAACTCCATCTCGCCGCCGGATTCATCACGGTCATCGGCAAAGGCAACAAGGAGCGTGTGGTGCCGGTGGGCCGCCCGGCCGTGGCCGCCCTGGAACGCTACCTGGCCGCCGGCCGGCCTCAACTGGTCACTCCCCGCACCCCGGCCAACGTGTTTCTCACCCGCCGCGGCACCCCTTTCGCGCCCGTGACCCTGTGGTTGCGCATCAAACGGCGCGCGCGCCGAGCGGGCATCGCGCGCAACGTCACCCCGCACATGCTGCGTCATAGCTTCGCCACCCACCTGCTTGACCACGGAGCCGACTTGCGCGTCATCCAGGAACTCCTCGGCCACGCCAGCATCAGCACCACCGAGGTCTATACCCATGTGGCGGCAACCCGCCTGCGCGAAGTCCATCGGAAATACCATCCGCGCTCTTAGCCGGAACCACTCAGTTGGGCAGCCCAACCGCGCGTTTTCGTCCTGTTGGGGCCTGGGTGGCTATGGTTATCCCGCCCGCAACCCTCATAAACCTCTTATTTAACGGGTTTAACGGCTCAACCGTTGGCCTCTGAATGGATTTTACCTGTAAAATCAGTAGTTTAGGCATGCGGAAGGGTTGAAATAGCGGTAAAATCCAAATCGTTCCGGCTTGGATTTACCCTGCATTTACCCTGCTTCTACGCCGTGTACAAGGGGTGTACAAGGGATGCCCATCGGGTGTACCAGCTAAAATCCCATGAACCCCCGGTGGGCATCCTTTGTACACCCCTTGTACACGGCTTGGGGGAAGGGTATTTTCACGGTATCTGGGGAATGGATGGGGGTGCCTGGAAAGGCCGAAACGATGAGCGAGAGCGGAGTGACGAGCAATAAGTCCAATAAAAGCAGTTAGTTATAAATCTGAGGCTGACGGGAGAAGGTTTTTTAGTGACGGACGGGCATCCGGATGGTTTTTGGCTTGGCTAATGGCTTTCGCTTGTAAAATCAGAGATTTACACGTTTTGTGGGATCGAATTGGAGGTGGAATCTGAATTGTTTCGGCTTAACTGAAGCGATTTAGGTGGGCGGTCTAACAGCATGATCTCGATTCATCGGGGCTTGAGAGGACATGGTCGCTTAGAATGTAGTGCCTGCGAACCTTGTAATTGGTGAATCCAGCGGCTTTGCCGCCAGTCTTGGGCGCCTTTCAACGGTGAAATCAGTAATTTACAGGGGCAAGTAGGCAGGACAGGGGCGGGGTTTGAGGCGTTTCGGCCTGGTCATTCATCCACTTCTTTTCCACCGGCCAACCAGGCGGTTGTTGGATTATCCGGCCTGACCGGTGCGCGATTTTGCGAGCCGGTCTTTGGGGATTTGGGCAGTCCCGTCCCCATTCGCGCCGTTCCGGGTGGTATGCCGGGGGGCGCGAGCGATGCCCGCGCCCCGGCGGCGGAGTGGGGCGCTGGGCGTCAGCGGCTGACGATTTCGGGCAGCTTGAAGATCGGCAGGAACATGCAAATGACCATGCCGCCAATGACGACGCCCAGGAAGACAATCAGGATCGGCTCAATCAGCGCCGTCAGGCCCGACAGCGTCGTTTCAATTTCCTCGTCCAGGAAATCCGCGATGCGCTCCAGCATGCTGTCGAGCTTGCCGGTTTGTTCGCCGGCGGTGACCATGCGCACGATCATGCTGGGGAATACCGGGTGCTTGGCCAGGGCGGTGGCGATGCTTTCCCCCTGCTCGATATCCGTGGAGGTGGTTTTGATGGCTTTCTCCATGACCACATTGCCCACGGTCTGGGATACGATCTGGAGCACTTCCAAAATCGGCACGCCGCTGCGGACGAGCGAAGCCAGCGTGCGGGTGAACCGCGCCAGGCAAATCTTGTGCGCAATCGCCCCGAAGACCGGCAGCTTGATGCGGCGCGAATCCCAAATCCACCGGCCGGTCGGGGTCTTGATGAAATATATCCAGCCATAAACCGCCCCCCCGCCGGCCAGCAGGACGAGGAACAGATACCGCTTTACGATGTCGCTGACCATGATCAGGTACATGGTTGGCGCCGGCAGGGTGGCGTTGAAGCTCCGGAAGATTTCCCCGAACACCGGCACCACTTTCACCAGCAGAAAGATCGTGATCAGAATTGCCACGACCGTCACGACGGCCGGGTACATGATTGCCGATTTGACTTTTTTGCGCAGCCGGGCGGTATTTTCCAGGTAGGTGGCCAGCCGGGCGAGGATCTCCGCCAGCAAGCCGCCCTTTTCCCCCGCCGCCACCATGCAGACGTAGAGGCGGCTGAACGCCTTGGGATGCTTCTTCAAGGCGTCGGAAAAGCTGTCGCCCCCCTCCACGCGCGCGCATACGTCGTGAATCACGTCCCGCATCACCTTGTTGGTTGTCTGCTCCGCCAGCGCCTGCAGGGATTGGACCATCGCCAGGCCCGCGTCAATCATCGTGGCCAGTTGGCGGGTGAAAATTACCAGGTCGGCCAGGGCCACCCGGCCGCCGCTGGTCCGGCCTTGTTTCCCCACCCGCTCCTGAATCGAAAGCACCAGCATGTTCCGATTCAGCAGCGCCATGATCGCCGCCTGCTCCGTCGCCGCTTCGACCGAGCTGCGAATCTCCCGGCCGGAAGCAGTTTCCCGCGCTACATAGACAAAAGAAGCCATAATCTGGGTCTGTTCAGTCTTAACCGGTTCCGCCCTTAACCAGCCGGGGCGGATGATATCGAGTTGCCATGCATTTGCTGCCCTCCAACGGAGCAGCATTTGTTCCAAACGGGCGGGGATGGCTGTTGGGGATGGCGGCGGCGGCGGAATCCGCGGGGCGGCGTTGCTCTCATCGGCGGTTTGGGGCGTCGGTTGAGGGAGTCTTTCCAGGCTCGATTGCCTCAATTTGACACAATTTCCGTCCTCAATTACAGACAAGCTCGCGCGCCAAAATAGTAAAAATAGTTGTTGTCAACGGAACTGAAATGCACTATTTAGTGACCTAAATGCACCGGTTTTGGTGCGAGGGCAAACCGGTTTTGCCCTCAGAAATGCATAGTCATAGTTATACAACAAACACGAGTCATATCGGAGGAACATATGAAGTATAATAAATGGACAGTAGCGCTGGCCGCCCTGGGGGTGGTCAGCTTGGCATCCGCTGCCAAAGCCGAGGAATGCTTGAGCCCGGTGAAAACCGCGCTGGCTTCCACGACCATCAGTGGATATGTGGATACCTCAGCACAGTGGAACTTTGGCACCGGCAATTACAACCTGCCGCCCTATAAGTTCGGGGGTATTGATAAGGCCGACGGCTTCAACCTGAACGTCATCCAGTTGCGCATCGAAAAGCCGCTGGACGAGCAGGATTGGGCGGCTGGCTATCGCGCCGACCTGTGGTTCGGGCCTGATGCCAACCGGCTCAACACCCAGTCCTTCTGGGGTGAGGGCAATCGCGCCGGGACGGGTGATCTCGCCGTTCGGCAAGCCTATGCCGCGCTGCGCACCCCGGTGGGCAACGGCCTTGATTTCAAGCTGGGCGCATTCGACAGCATCATCGGCTACGAATCCATTGAATCCGGCAATAACCCCAACTACACCCGCTCCTACGGCCATACCATCGAGCCGCAAACGCATACGGGCTTGCTGGCCAGCTATCGCTTCTGCGACTGCTTCAGCGCGTCCGCGGGCGTGGCCAACACGTACGGGCCGGCTATCAATGAGCGGGCCTTTAATGGCTACTACTGGAGTGACACCCGGGCAGAATCCTACAAGACTTACATGGGCTCGGTCGCCCTGACCGCTCCCGACAGTTGGGGATTCCTCTCCGGCTCAACCCTGTATGGCGGGATTGTCAACGGGTTCGGCGGCGAAACGCTGACCAGCTATTACGCCGGGCTGACCGTTGCCACGCCGGTGGAGGGTCTGCGGGCGGGAGTGGCGTTTGACCAGATTAACATCCACGATGTGAAGAATGATAACTGGGCAATCGCCGGCTATCTCTCCTACCAGGCTACCGAGAAGCTCAGCCTCCACGCGCGTGCGGAATACTACAAGGACAAGGTGGGCGATGGTGGCACGCTGCTCTTCGGCCGCAGCTTTGAGACCGAAGACGGGACTGTCTGGGTGGGACCGCGCAAAGCCGAAGTCCTCGCCCTCACGGCCACCGTGCAGTATGACCTGTGGAAGAACGTCATCAGCCGCCTGGAGCTGCGCTGGGATCATTCTCTGGACGGTCACCTGTTCGGCGGCAAGAGCCCGAATTCTTACGATGCGGAAACGGACACCTACACGAGTTCCGCCAATCTGAAGAACGCCTGGATGCTGGCTGCCAACGTCATCTACAAGTTCTAACCTGAGTTAGAATCAACGTTTGAGACCCCCTCCGGGTGAACTGGAGGGGGTTTTTCTTTGTAAAGCGCCCGCCCCGGATTTCGACTTCGAGCTGAATCAGCGGCTCCGTTGTCCGCCGCCGGCGTGCGGATCAATCCCCCAGCAGCTTTCGGAGGGTGTCGCGGGCTTTGGCTTCGCGCGAAGTATCCTCGGCGGGCGGGACATACTCGCGGCGGGCGAACTCGAAGTATTCGCAGTAATTGGCCAGGTGCTTCTCCGCGACCAGTTCAGCACGGCGGTCGCGGCATTGCTCGGCAACCCGTGGATCGTAGCTGATGCAGTTGCGGCACACCCGGAGGTCCGAGCGGCAGCATTCGCAACATTCCGAGCGGCCGGGCGTTCCCCGCAGGGTGTATTCGGTGCCGCATTTCCAACAATGTCGGGTCAGGGCCATGCGGTTGAGTATAAACCGGCGGGCGCACAATGCCAGCGGGGATTGGCGGCCGTCCGGCTGGCGTCGGTCGCTATTTCGTTTTAGGTTCCGGCGCCCGGGCTGGCGCGTCGGCGTCCTTGAGAGGCCAGTGCTCCGACTCAGTCCGCGCGGTTTTCAGATAATCCTCAATCCGGGCCACCACCTGCGGGTTCCGGTCCGCCACGTTCTCCTTTTCGCCCGGATCCGTCTTGAGATGGTACAACTCCAGCGGCGCCCCGGCGCGCAGGCGCACCGCCTTCCAATCCCCGTAACGCACCGCCTGTTGGAATCCGCGCTCGTGGAATTCCCAGTAAAAGAACTCGTGGGGGTTGGTCTGCGGCTGCCCCAGCAGCGTCGGCAGCAGGGACCGGCCGTCGATGGGCTCCGGCACCGGGGCCTGGGCGATCGCGGCGGCCGTCGGCAGAAAATCCCAAAAGGCCCACGGCTGATCATTGCGCGCGCCGGGCTTGATGCGGGCGGGCCAGCGCACGATAAACGGCACGCGAATGCCGCCTTCGTACAAATCGCGCTTGAGACCGCGCAGCGGGCCGCTGCTCTGGAAGAACTGCGGATCTACGCCCCCTTCCCGGTGCGGCCCGTTATCGCTGGCGAAGAAGACCACCGTGTTATCCGCGAGCTTCAGCTCCTGGAGCTTGTCCAGGATCCGGCCGATATCGGCGTCCATGCGCGTGATCATGGCCGCCTTGTTCTTCTCCGGCGGCGGCCAGGACTGGTCGGTATATGGGGCGTCGCTGGGGACTTGCATGCCGTTGCCCGTGCGGCGGCCCTCTTCGTTGTTGGCGTGCGGAATGGTGTAGGCGAGATAAAGAAAGAACGGGCGATAGTGGTTGAACCGATCCGGCTGGTTGATCTGGATAAAGTTCAGTGCCGCCGTGGTGAACTGGTCATGCACGTAAAGCCCCCGGCGGCCGCCTTGATTTTCGAGGAAGTCCCGCCGGCCGTCGTAGCCCGGTTTGGCCGGGCCGGGCGGGTCGTAGCGCCACAGGTAATCCGGGTAGTAATTGTGCGCGTGGACCTGGTCGAGAAAGCCGAGAAACTCGTCAAAACCCTTCTTTTGCGGCACCCCGGTTGTGTGTTCATTGCCCAGGCCCCACTTGCCGATGAGGCCGGTGCGATAGCCGGCCCGCTGGAGAATCTCGGCCACCGTCAGATCTTGCGGGCGCAGCGCCACGGCGGCGTTGCCGCGGACCCGCGCATGGCCGGTATGCAACCCGGTCATGAGCGCCCCGCGCGAGGGCGCGCAAACCGTGCTGCCGGCATAAAATTGGGTGAACCGCATGCCCTCGGCGGCCAGCCGATCCAGATTGGGGGTCTGGATCTTCGTCTGTCCGTAGCAGCCCAAGTCCCCATACCCCAGGTCATCGGCAAGAATGAAAATAATGCTGGGCCGCCGCTGGTTGGCATTGGGCGAACTGCTCACCGCCGCACCGTAACTCGAAAAAGCAGCCGCCACCGCCAGCCCCGGAATCAGAACCCGATTCACGCACCGCCAGTTTCCCCAAAACCTGATCTTCATAAGCCAGAATCTGGAACAGACCTTGCCTGCCGTCCACCCAAAACCGGTCCGTGCGCCGCCCCCCTGCGGGGATGCCGCTGCTGCGCTGCCGGTCGTGTCGTCCGTAGCGAAAGAGCGTCGCCCGGCGGCGGCGCCTTGCGCGCTGGCCGGGGTGGGCGGCTTGCGGGCCGTTAGCACCCGTTGCCCGGGGCGGGGGCGTATTTTTCCGCGGTTTGCCGGGGGTTGGAGCGCGTCCGTTCATGTTGGCGCGTGCGGTTCGTTGACACGGATTGGCGCGGCTGTTAGGGTTGCTCTTCTTTAAGACGCTGCATGGATTACAAGAACACATTGAACCTGCCGCAGACCGATTTCCCGATGAAAGCGGATCTCATCAAACGGGAGCCGGAGCGGCTGCGGAAGTGGGATGCGGCGGGGCTGTATGCCGCCATCCAGGCCCGGCGCGCCGGGGCGGAGAAGTTTGTCCTGCATGACGGGCCGCCGTTTGCCAACGGCGAGGTGCATATCGGCACGGCCCTGAACAAGATTCTCAAGGACATCATTATCAAGTACAAGACCCTGCGGGGGTTTCATGCGCCGTATGTGCCGGGCTGGGATTGCCACGGGTTGCCGATCGAGTTCAAGGTGATGCAGGACATGCGCAAGGCGGGCAATTCCGCCACGGACGCCGCGTCCATCCGCCAGGCCTGTGAAACGTACGCGCGCAAGTATATTGACCTCCAGCGCGCGCAATTCCAGCGGCTGGGCGTGCTGGGAGACTGGGCGAACCCCTACCTGACGTTCGCGAAGGAATACGAGGCCGATGAGCTGCGCCTGTTTGCGGGGCTGGTGGAGCAGGGCATGGTGTATCGCGGGAAGAAGCCGGTTTATTGGAGCATCCCCTGCCGCACCGCGCTGGCGGAGGCGGAGGTGGAATACAAAGACCACGTCAGCCAGAGTGTTTATGTGAAATTCCCGCTGGTGGGGCACTCGGGCACGTCGGTGGTGATTTGGACAACGACGCCCTGGACGCTGCCGGCGAATTTGGCGGTGGCTTATAATTCGACGTTTCACTACTCGCTGGTGCTGGTCGGGCGGGAGCAATACATCGTTTCGGCCCTGCTGCTGCCGGCGATCGCCGCCAAATGCGGCTGGCAGGATTACCAGATCGTTCGCAGCCTCGAGGGCGGGCACCTGGCCCAGATGGAATACCAGCACCCTTTCTGCCGCCGCACGGGGAAGTTTTTCAAAGGCGACAGCTTTGTGGACAACACCGCGGGCACCGGCTTTGTGCATATTGCGCCCGGGCACGGCCTGGAGGATTATCACCTTGGCATCGAGCAGGGCTTGCCGGTTTATTCGCCGGTGGACGACGACGGGAAGTTTGTGCATACCTCCGATCTGCCGGCCGAGCAGCAGATGCCGGCCGAAATGCTGGGCCGGTCCGTCGGGGAAAAGCACGGCAAGAGCGAGGCGAACGAAGCGGTGCTGCACGAATTGCGCGCGCGCCAGGCGCTGTTGCACCAGGAGAATTATACGCACAGCTATCCGCACTGCTGGCGCAGCAAGACCCCGATCATCTTCCGGGCGATGGCCCAGTGGTTCATCAAGATAGACCACGCGGGTTTCCGCGATCGGGCGCTCGCCGAGATTCAACGGGTGCACTGGGTGCCCGAATGGGGCCGCAGCCGCATCGAGGCGGCCGTCAAGGGCCGGCCGGACTGGTGCATCTCGCGGCAGCGCACCTGGGGCGTGCCGATTCCGGCGTTCTATGATGCGTCGGGCAACCCGATCCTCGACCCCCGGATCGTGCGCAACGCCGCCGACCTGTTCGAGCAGCACGGCTCGAATGTCTGGTTCGAGCGGTCGGCCGCCGAGCTGTGGGCCGCCCTCCAGCCGGCGGACTGGACCGGCCCGGCGTCCGTCGCCAAGTCCAACGACACGCTGGATGTGTGGATTGACTCCGGCTCCTCTTCGCGGGCGGTCATTGCGCGGCGGCCGGAAATCCGCGGGGCCGGCCACCCGTTCCAGTGCGACATGTATCTGGAGGGCAGCGATCAGCACCGGGGCTGGTTTCAGTCCTCGCTGCTGTTGTCGCTGGCGGGCAACGGCGCCGCGCCATACCGGACGGTGCTGACCCACGGGTTCATGGTGGACGCCGACCGCGAGAAGATTTCCAAGAGTCAGCAAGGGCAGGGCGGTTATGAGAAGCCGCAGACCGCCGAGGCGTACGTAAAAAAGTGGGGGGCGGATATTATCCGGCTCTGGGTTGCTTCGCAGGACTTCCGCAATGACATCATCGTCAGCGAGGAGCGCATCCAGACGGTGGCCGAGACCTACCGCGTTCTGCGCAACGCGCTGCGCTATGAACTGGCCAACCTCGCCGACTTCGACCCGGCCGCCCAGGCGGTGCCGGACGGGCAGTTGACGGGTCTGGACCGCTGGATTCTGGACGAGTTTTCGCAGTTGGAGCGGGACGTTCTGGCAGCCTACGACCGCCATGAGTTTCACGTGGTGTATCAGCGGGTCAGCCAGTTCGTGGCGGTCGAGCTTTCCGCCCTTTACCATGATGTGGTGAAAGACCGGCTTTATACCGATCCGGCCAACGCCCCGCGCCGCCGCTCCACGCAAACCGCGCTGTACCGGCTGGTCACCGGCCTCTGCCGCCTGCTGTCGCCGATTTTGGCGTTCACGGCGGACGAGGCGTGGGAGTTTGTGCCGGGCCGGACGGTTCCTTCGGTTCACCTGCTCACCTGGGAGCCGCTGGGATTCGAGCGCCCGGAAGACGAACGCGCCGCCTGGCGGACGTTGCTGGAGCTGCGCGAGCGGGCGCTGCCCGAGTTGGAAAAGGCCCGGCAGGCCAAATCCATTGGCAAGGCCCTGGAAGCGAAGCTGACCTTTGCCGGCGCGGGGCCGGAGCTGGCAACCGCCCAGGCGCATCGGGAATCGCTGCGGGAGTTATTGAATGTCTCCCAGCTCGAAATCCAGCCGACGGCGGAAGCGGCCCTGACGATTTCCCTTGCGCGGGCCGCGGGCGAAAAATGCGGGCGCTGCTGGCATTGGGAAACCCATGTCGGGGTGGACGCCGGGCATCCAACCCTGTGCGCCCGGTGCGCCCAGGCCGTGCGGGAAAGTGTGCCGGCCTGACCCGGCCCGTCATCCCCGCGGGGGCCTCTTCGCGTTCTTCCCCGCCCGCCGCCGCGACGCCGCGGGCAGGTGCTTTGGCCTGGGAAACGGTAGATGGACGCGGCCGGTTGACTATTGACTTACTTGGGGCCGGGAGTAGGCTGTTTTTATGCGTCAGGCGCCTCAATGGGACACGGTTTGCTTCTCGGGAAAGGGCCCGGCGGTCCATTTGCGCCGGCGGCCCGCCTGAACGGAAAGGACACTATGCCCCAGGCCATCATGGATCCCGAGCAGGTGCGGCGCTTTGCCGAGGAGCTCAAGCGGTTCAACCACGATCTGAAAGACCGGATGGTATCGTTGCAGGCGCGGTTTGCGGCGCTGGGCGACACCTGGCAGGACCAGGAGCACGCCAAATTCGCCGAGGAGTTCAAGCACACCATGAAGGCGCTGCGCCAGTTCGTCGAGGTTTCCAATCAGCACACGCCCTACCTGTTGCGCAAGGCCCAGCGCATCGAGGAATACCTCAACCAGCGTTAACCCATGGCCGAGCGCGCGCAGGTCACCTCGTCGGACGCGCTGGAGTTATTCCGGTCGAACCTGCTGCTTTACCTGGACAAGGCGCGCCCGGCGCTGGACGAGGTGAGCGCCGAAGTGATGCGGATGCGCAACTGGCTGGAGGACGAGCAGCGCGTGTATTGGGAAAGCCAGGTGCGGCGGCGGCGGCGGGAGTTTGACGAGGCGCAGCAGGCGCTGTTCAGCGCCAAACTGTCCCTCCTGGACCGGGCCAGCTCGGCGGAGCAGATGATGGCGCATCGGGCCCGGCGCGCGCTGCAGGCGGCGGAGGAAAAGCTGCGGAAAGTGAAACAATGGGACCGCGTGTTCGAGAGCCGGACGGCGCCGCTGGTCAAGCAGATGGAAAAGCTGCATACCGTGCTGGCGCACGACATGGTGCAGGCGGTGGCGTTTTTGACGCGGACGCTCGAGACGCTCGAGGCGTATCGGCGCGTGGCGCCGCCCGCGTCCGCCGGGGCCACCCGCGCCAGCGGCGAAACCCCGTCGCCGGGAGGAGCGCCATGAAGGGCAGCGGCGCGCGGCTGGGCGGCCTCACCAAGGAGTTGCGGGCCCAATGGCTGGACACGAAAAGCTATTGGCGGGACGCCCGGGGCGAGGAGTTCGAGCGCCGCTACATGGAAGAACTCTTTGCCAGCGTGGACCGGGCGGCTACCGTGATGGAGCAATTGGACAAACTCTTAACCCAAATCAGGCGGGATTGTGAGTAGCAACCTGGGCGTCGGCCAAACACTCGAACTGCTGGAGCGGCTCCAGGCCACGGTCCGGGCTTTTGCCGCCCGGTCGGAGAAGCTCAACGCGGAATACCATGCGCAGCGGGGCCGGGAACAGCGCCTCCGCGAAGCGGTGCGCGAGCGGCAGGCGGAGGAACTGGCAGCGGCTGACCGTGAGGCCGCGGCGGCGCGAGCGGCGGCCAGCCAGGCGCTTGCCGCCCGGCACGCGGCGCGCAAGGCGCGGATCGGCGCCGCTTACCAGGCCAGCAAAGAGCAGCGCCTCGCGGAGATCGAGGCCCGGACCGGCGCGCGCAAATACGAACTGCAAAAGGCCATGCTGCAAGCCGAGCGCGACCGGGACGCGGGCCAGGCCGCCGTTGGGACGGCTTTCGAGGAGTTCAGGCATCTCCTGGCCGCCGAGCAGGCGGAGCTCGCCGCCCGGGAAACCGAGGCGCGGAAGGCTTTCCAGGGCTATCGCAAGCTCGTCCGCCGCCTGGCCGCCGCCGACCGGAAAACGCCCGCGCCCGCGCGGGATGAACAGCAACTGCTGGCGGAATTGCGCGAATGCCTGGCGCAGACGCGGGATGATCTGCGCCGCTTCCGCAGGTTCCTGCCGCTGCGCTGGTTCAAATCCCTGCCGCTATGGGGGCTGATCGCCCTGGGGCTGGTCCCGTTGCTGCTCCGGCAGTTTGGCTCGGGGCCCGCCGCTTACGGGAAGGCGGGCCTGGGCGCGGTGGGAGGGCTGGTGGTCGTCCTGATCATTCGCAGCCTGGCGCAGTGCCGGGTTCGGCGGCAGGCCGCGGCCATCGCCGACGGGCTCGCGCAGGCGCGATGCTGCCATGACGCCGCCGCGGAACGGTCCGAGGCGCATTATCAACAGGAGCTGGAACGCCTCGGAAGCGAGTTTGCGAACACCACGCAAACGGTGGACCAGGAGTTGAAGCGGGTGCTGGCGGAGGCCAGCGAACTGCGGGTGGCCTGCCGCACAGCGAGCGATGAAAAGGCGGCGCGCGCCCTGGCGAGGAATGATCACCTCCAGCGGATCCGGCAGGAGCGGCAGCACCGGCAGCAGGTGGAGGCCGGAGAACAACGCCGGCGGACGGTGGTGGCGCGCGGCCAGGCGGAAGCCCGGGCCAGCGAGCAGCGGGAGGCCGCGCTTAACGCGGATTACCAGGCCGCGGGGCAGGCGCTGACGGCCGAATGGCAGCGCGCGATCGGGCCGCTCTACGCGGATATCCAGTCCCTTAACGCCCTGGCTGACAAGCTGTTCCCGCCGTGGCAGGCGCCGGGGTTCGAGGCATGGACGCCGCCCGCCCAGTTTGCGGGCGCGGCGAAGTTCGGCCGGCTGGAGGTGGAGATGGAAAAGCTCGCGCCGGCGGCGCTCCGGGACGGGCGCCTGGCGTGGCCCGGCCCGGCCCGGTTCTCGCTGCCGGCGTGCCTGGCGTACCCGGGCCAGGGCTCAATCCTGTTCGAGACGGCCGAGCAGGGCCGCGACGAAGCCATTGGCGCGCTGAACAACCTCCTGTTGCGGCTGCTGGCCACCGCCCCGCCCGGGCGGCTGAACTTCACCATCATTGACCCGGTGGGGCTGGGGCAGAACTTCGCCGGCATCATGCACCTGGCCGACCACGAAGCGCAGCTCATCAACAGCCGCATCTGGACCCAGCCGGGCCAGATCGAGCAGAAACTGGCCGACCTCAATGAGCACATGGAGAAGGTCATCCAGATGTACCTGCGCAATGAATATGCCACCATCGCCGAATACAACCAGCAGGCGGGGGTCATTGCGGAAAAGTATTATTTCCTCGTCGTGGCCGACTTCCCGGCGAACTTCACGGAAACCGCCGCCAAACGCCTGCTGAGCATCGCGGCCAGCGGGGCGCGCTGCGGCGTTTATACGCTGATTCATTGGGACCGGCGGCTGACGCTGCCTCCCGAGTTCATCCCGGAGGAATTGCGCGCCGACAGCGTCGGCCTGAGCGCCGTTCCGGACGGCCGCCTGTCCCCGCGCGCCCAGGCCGCGGCGATCCCCGGGGATAACCGGGCGCGCGGAGACACCCGCCGGTCCGAGCCCGCCGGCGGCGGCGGGGCTGTCTTCCGCCTTGCCGGCCCGGCCCGGCCGGGCATCCGCCTGGAACTGGAGCCGCCGCCGCCGCCGGAGTTCGCCATCGAGTTCGTGAACCGGGTGGGCGTGAGCAGCCGCGATTCCAGCCGGGTCGAGGTGCCCTTCGCGCATGTGGCGCCGCCGGCCGCGGAGATTTGGAGCCAGGACACCGCCAAAGAGCTGCTTGTCCCGATCGGGCGCACCGGCGCGACCAAGTTCCAATACCTCGCCCTGGGCAAGGGAACCTGCCAGCACGCGCTGATTGCGGGCAAGACCGGCTCGGGCAAGTCCACCCTGTTCCACGTCATCATCACCAACCTGGCGTTGTGGTGCAGCCCCGAGCAGGTGGAGTTTTACCTGGTGGACTTCAAGAAAGGCGTCGAGTTCAAGTGCTACGCGACCCACCGCCTGCCCCATGCGCGCGTGGTGGCCATCGAGAGCGACCGGGAGTTCGGCCTGAGCGTCCTGCAGCGGGTGGACGACGAATTGAAGCGCCGCGGCGACCTGTTCCGCCAGCGGGGCGTGCAGGACATCGCCGGATACCTGCGGGCGGGCGGCCCGGAGCCCATCCCGCGCTCGCTGCTGATCATTGACGAGTTCCAGGAGTTCTTTGTGGAGGACGACCGCATCTCGCAAACGGCCTCGCTGCTGCTGGACCGGCTGGTGCGGCAGGGGCGGGCGTTTGGCATCCACGTGCTGCTCGGCTCGCAGACGCTGGGCGGGGCCTACACGGTCGCGCGCACCACGCTCGGCCAGATGGTCATTCGCATCGCCCTCCAGTGCAACGAAGCCGACGCCTACCTGATCATGGACGAAAACAACCCCGCGCCGCGCCTGCTGTCGCGCCCCGGCGAGGGCATCTACAACGACATGGCCGGCCGGCTCGAAGGCAACAGCCCCTTCCAGGTGGTCTGGCTGCCCGACCAGGTGCGGGAAACCGCCCTGGCCGAAGTGCGGGTCCGGGCGGACCAGGCCGGCGCCCAGAGACCCGGCGCGGACGGGGGGCCGCTTTACCCGGGGCCGATTGTCTTCGAGGGCAACGCGCCGGCGGACGTGCGGGAAAACGCGCCGCTGCGGCGGCTGCTGGAGGCCCCGGCGATTGCCCCGGCGGCGGCGGGCCGGATCTGGCTGGGAGCGCCCAATTCGATCAAAGGCCCCACCGAGGCGGTATTTCCGCGCCAGAGCGGAAGCCACCTGTTGCTGGTGGGGCAGCGCGACGAAACGCTGCTGGGCCTGCTTTCCCTCGGGCTCCTCGCCCTGGCCGGCCAGTACCCGGCGGGCGCGGCGCGGTTCATCCTCTGCGACGGCACCGCGCCGGGCACCGCCCCGCGGCAGTATATGGAGCAAATCATCCGCGCCATCCCGCACCCGGTTACGCAGGCCCGCGCGGGCGACCTGGACGAAATCTTCAAAGGCCTGGCGGCGGACATGCGGCAGCGGGCCGAGGCGGTGGACCCCGAGGCGGCCCCGCCGGTTTTCCTGTTTCTTCACGGCCTGCAGAAATACGGCAAGCTGCGGTATGAGGAAGACTTCAGCTTCGCCACTGGCGATGCGGAGGCCGAGGCCAATCCCGCCCAGCGGCTGAACCACCTCATCTGTGAAGGCGCGCGGCTCGGCTGCCACGTGATCGCCACCTGCGACACCTACAACAACGTCACCCGGTTCCTCAGCCGGAAGGCCCTCAGCGAATTCGAGCTGCGCGTGCTCTTCCAGATGAGCGCCAACGATTCCGCCAGCCTCATTGACAGCCCGAAAGCCAGCCTGCTCGGGCTGCATCGCGCGCTCTTCTTCAACGCGCAGGAGGGCACCCTCGAAACTTTCCGCCCCTACGCGCCGCCCGCTCGCGAGTGGCTCGAACAAACCGCCCGCAACCTGGCCCGCCTGCTCGCGCCGGGAAACCGCGCGCCCGCGTGAGGCGCCCGCCGCCCCGCCGCCCCGCCGGGCGGGGGAACATTTTTCAACTCCCCCCTTTACAGGGCGATGAAGTTGGCTAAACTACCCGGCAGAAACCAAAATATATGCGTAACACATTTACCCTCCTCGCCAGCCTGGCCATGGCCGGGGCTTTGCTGACCGGGTGCGCCAATACGGAGAAGAAACTGGGGCGCGGCATGAGCAACATGACGGAGCTCGTTCGCCTGGGTGAAATGCGCCGCAGCATCGAGCAGACCGCCCTGTTCGATCAACCGGGCGGCCACTATGCCACCGGCTTTCTCCGCGGCCTCAATCGGACGCTCGCCCGGACGGGCGTGGGCCTCTATGAGGTCGTCACCGCCCCCTTCCCGCCCTACGACCCGATTTTTACCGATTATCTCTCCCCGAACCCGGTGTATCCCGACAATTACCGGCCGGGCATCCTCGACGATGCGATGTTCGCCACCGATGCCAACATGGGCTTCAGCGGTGGCGATATCTTCCCCTATATCCCGGGCAGCCGGTTCAAGATTTTCGAGACCCACTAACGTCCGCGGCTAATCCCCTCGCCGCCGTCCCGGGTATGCGGCCCCGCGGCGCGCCGCCGGGCCCGGCTTCGCCGGATCAACTTTGAGTGTCTTTTAGCGCCGGTTTGTGGCAAAAGAATGGGCGTGGCGCTGGAAATACAATCGCCCGGCAAGGTTAACCTGCTGCTGAACATCCTCGGCCGCCGCCCGGACGGCTTCCACGAGCTGGAAACCGTGTTCCACCCGGTCCAGGTGTTTGACCATCTGCGGCTGGCGCGGGGCGGCTCCGGCATTCAACTGCGCTGCAGCGATCCCCGCCTGCCGACGGATGCGCGCAACCTGGTCTATCGCGCCGCGGCGATGTTCCTCAAGGCGGCGGCCATCCCGGACGGCGTGCGCCTGGACCTCCGGAAAAATCTCCCGCTGGCGGCGGGTTTGGGCGGCGGCAGCAGCAACGCCGCCATCACCCTGCTGGGCCTCAACGAGCTTTTCGGCGAACCCCTCACGCCCGAACACCTGCATCGCCTGGCCGCCGCCCTGGGTTCCGATGTCTCGTTCTTCCTCCGCCGCCAGCCGGCCCTGGCCGGCGGCCGCGGCGAACGCCTCGAACCCCTGCCCCCTTTTCCCGCCCTGCGCGGCGCGGCCTTTGTGCTGATCCATCCCGGCTTTGGCATCTCCACCGCCTGGGCCTACCAGCAACTGGCGCGCTTCCCGGACGCGCTCAACGGCCGCCCCGGGCGCGCGCGGCAGCTCGTCGCGCTGCTGCAAACGGCTGACCTGCCAACGGCGGGCGCGGCTTTCTACAACGCGCTCGAAGCGCCGGCCCTGGCCAAATATCCCCTGCTGGCCCTGTTCCAGGAATTCCTCCGCGCCCACGGCGCGGCGGCCGCGCTCATGTCCGGCAGCGGCTCGACCACGTTCGCGGTGGTTTCCGGGCTGGCCGCCGCCCGGGCGCTGGCGGAGAAGTTTAAAGCCCGGTTCGGCGCGAGCAACTGGATCGCGGTGCTGCCGGTCTGAGCCTGACCCGCGCTCCCGCGCCGGCCGGCCGCGGGCCCCTCCACGCCGCGAGCCGGGGCTGAACCCGCCCGCGCCCGCGCCCGGCCCGGCAGCCGAAGCACGCCCGCGGGTTGCATTTGCCGGGAAGATGGAGTGTAATCCCGCCATGATAACCAGGCATCGCTTTCTTTCTGGCGCCGGCTGGATCCGGCTGCTCTTCACCGTCCTGCCGGCCCTGGGCCTGGCGGCTTGCGCCCGCGCCCCCCGGGCGGACGCCCCTCAAACCTTCCGGGTGATGACCTACAACATTCATCACGGGGCCGGGCTGGACGAGCGGATTGATTTCGCGCGCATCGCCGACCTGATCCGGCGCGAGCAGGCGGACATCGTGGCCCTGCAGGAAGTGGATAAAGGCGTGCAGCGAACGGCGCGGCGCGATTGTCCGGCCGAGCTGGCCGCGCTGACCGGCCTGACCTGCGTGTTCAGCAACAACTTCCATTTTCAGGGCGGCGAATACGGCAACGCCGTGCTGACGCGCTTCCCCGTCAAGCGCTGGACCAACCGGCATTACCAGATGCTCCGCCCCGGCGAGCAGCGCGGCCTTTTGCAGGTGGTGCTGGATGTCCGCGGCCGGGAGCTGGTCTTTCTCAACACGCATATTGACTACCGGCCGGGGGACGACGAGCGGCTCGCGCACGCGGGGGAAATCCTGGAAACAGCCCGCGCCTGGCCCGGACGGCCGGTCATCCTGTGCGGGGATTTTAACGACACCCCCGGGAGCCGCACGCACCAGAAAATTGCCACCGCCTTCCTCGATACCTGGCTGACGGCCGGCACGGGCGACGGCAACACCTTCCCCGCGCAAAAACCCGCCACGCGCATTGACTACGTCTGGCTGTCCCGCGGCAGTGCCCTCGACCCGGTCAAGGCCTGGGTGCCCGAATCCGACGCCTCCGATCACCTCCCGGTCGTGGTCGAGTTCCGCTGGCGTTGAGCCGGGCTCAGGCGGCGCGCAGTTCCCGGAGCCGGGCGAAGGCGGCGTCCCACGCGGTTGCGTAGGGCTGCAGCGGGCTGGTTTTGGTGGAATGCCGGAGGAGTTCGCGCGCCTGTTCGAGGGAGGTGAGGTGTCCCAATGCCAGGGCCTGCGCCACGACGTTGCCGAGCGCGGCGGCATCCGGCGGCGCCGCGACCACCGGCCGGCGCACGGCATTGGCGATGAAGTGCTGGAGCAGGTCGCCGCCCGCGCCGCCCAGCAGGTAGAGCCGCGCCACCGGCCGCCCGGCCAGGGCTTCCAGCTCTTCGAGCGCCTGGCGGTATGACAGCGCGAGGCTCTCCAGCACGCAGCGAATGATCGCGCCGGGCTTGCGCGGCACGGGCTGGCGCGTCTCGCGGCAGAACGCCTGGACCTTGAGCGGCATGTCGCCCGCCGCGGCGAAGCGGGGATCGGCGGGGTCAATCAGCGCCTCGAACGCGGGCGAGGCGCCCGCCAGATGCGTCAGCAGCGCGTCATCGATCTCCCGGTCCTGGGCCTTCCAGAAACGCCGGCACTCCTCGAGCAGCCACAGGCCCATCGTCTGCTTGAAAAACCGGATGGAATCGCCGTAGCCGGGTTCATGGGTGAACCCTTGCGCGCGGGCGGCCTCCGTGAGGATCGGCTGGCCGATCAGGGCGCCCACGTCGGTCCGGGACCCCAGCCGCAAATACGCCCAGCTTTCCCCCTCGGGCACGGGCAAACCCGTCAGCGCCGCCGCGGTCTGGTCCGAGCAGGAGGCCACCACCACGGTGTCTTCCAGGTGGGTGGACTTTGCGATCGCCGGCTGCAGCGGCCCCAGCTCCGTGCCCGCGGCAACCAGGGGCGGCAGCAGCCGGGCCGGAACCCCCGCCGCCTGGAGCAGGCGCGGCGACCAGGCCCGCGTGGCCGGGTTGTAAAGCCGCGTTGCGCCGGCCAGCGACCGCTCGCCGCGCGCCACACCCGCCAGCAGGTAATTGAAGGCATCCGCCACCGGCAACAGCCGCTCGGCCCGGGCCAGCCGCCGCGGCTTCTCCGCCGCCAACTGCGAAAGGGTGCTCCCGGGAGACAGCTGCCCGCCGGTCTCGGCATAAAGCGCCTCGGGCGGGATGGCCGCCCCCACCTTTCGCATCCCCTCCTCCCCGCGGCGGTCGCGGTAATGATAGGTGGGCGTGATCAGGCTGCCGTCCCGCTCGAACAGCAGATAATCGCCGCCCCAGGAATCGCAACTGATGCTGTCCACGGCTTCCTCGTAGGTGCCGACGGCGTTCAGCCCCTGGAGGATTTCCTCATACAGCCACGGAATGTTCCACAGCCAGGCGTCCTTCTCCAAAATCGGCGTATTCGGGAAACTGCGCACCTCGCTGATCGTCAGCGAATCCTCATGCAGCGTGCCCAGCATCACCCGGCCGCTTTCCGCGCCCAGATCACAGGCCACATAATACTTGCTCATCTGCGGCGGCATTGCCGCAATTACTGTGCCTTGCGCGGCTTTTCCGCAATGTTCGGAGCCGGGGGCTGACCCGCCGGGGCGCAGGCGCGGCTGGCCGGGGGCGCACCCCGAAAAAGCCCGGCCGGGCGTGTACCGAAAAAAGACAAGGCGGCGAGCGTCGCGGGCAGTTCAAAGCCGCTGATGCCGCGTACGCCGGGTTGCGGGCAAACCGCTTGGCCCGGGGCTTCTGAGAGCGAGTGCCAGCCCATGATGACGCACCGCGTTTCGCCGGGGCTTTCCGCGCTGCCCTGGCATGACGAAGAGCAACACCCCGTCGAACGGCCGCGCCAGTTCGGGACGCTGGGCGATGCGCTGTCAGGCCACGATCCGGTGCTGACCCGGTCGCTGGCCTTCGATAAGACATTCGCGCAGCCAAAAGCCCTCCAAACGCCCGATCGCCCTTGAAAACCCTCCTCCCGCCGGTCTTGGATTTATAACTAGCTGCTTTTACAGAACTTAGTAATTATCCCCCCGTCTTTTCTCCTCGTTTTGGCCTTTCCCGGCATTCAAAGCCATCATTCCGATCCCCTGGACTTACCCTGCCATCAGGCCGTGTACAAGGGGTGTACAAGGGGTGCCCATCGGGTGTACCAGCTAAAATCCTATGGACCTCCGGTGAGCATCCCTTGTACACCCCTTGTACACGGCCTGATAGTAGGGTAAATGCAGGGGAAATGCAGGGTAGGTTCAAGGCTCGCTACAGCCGGGATAAGTTGGATTTTGTCTCCGTTTAGCCCATTCCATCGTTTGTAAGTTATTGATTTTACAAGTAAAAGGCGGTTTGGGTTCAGCAGCGATGCCGCTGAATTCGTCAAACAAGGGATTGCCGGGGCTATGGTCTGGGCGGTCAGGGCTGCCCGGGCCTCGATGGAGCGAGGGCGGGCGGTTGAATTACCCCGATGAAGCGTTCCGGTTTATGTATTGCAGGTGCTTTTGGGGCGTTCGTTGGCCCTTTTGCCAGCCGCCGGTGTATTTGGGGCGCCGGGGCTTAATCAAAAAACCGTCTGTTTAGGGTTTTTAGCCCGTGGCAGGCGGTTTTCGGCGGGAACTCGTGGCCGACGGTTAAGCCAGTCCAAACTCTTTCTTGTTTAGCTCGCAGGAGACGAGGACGGGGCGGTCGGCGAGCCGGGCTTTGAGCAGGGCCTGCTCGTCGGCCCCGGCGGTCAGCGGGAGCGCGACCTGGCCGCCTTCGGCGGCGCTGCGTTGCAAGGCGAACATGATTTCGGCGCCCAGGGCGGCGTGGTCGAAGTTGCAGGGGTGGACCTTTTGGGGGTCGTCGAGCCAGTCGGCCATTTCCTGGATGTAGGGCGGCATGTCGAGGTCGTAGTTCATTGCGCCGTCGCCGGATTGGGCGCCGCCGGAGCGGGTGACGGCGCGCCAGCCGCCGTTGGTGAGGACTTCGGCAAAGCCCTCGGTGCCTTGCGCGCCGATGCGGTTTTTGCCCCACCATTTGGCGACTTCGGGCTGGTCGGGTGCGCCGGCGCCGCACTCGTAGATGCCGCGCACGCCGTTGGCGAACTGGACGAAGCCGCCGAGGTAGTCGGGCGAGGGGTGGTTATCGCCGAACTTGGCGCGCCCGGCGGCCTGGGCCATGGCCCACGCGCCCGGGGCGTATTGATTGAACCAGCAGGTGTAGTCAATCAGGTGGGAGAGCATGTGGGTCATCCAGCCGGGGGAGCTGCCATAGACGGTGTGCACGCGGCCCAGCGCGCCGCTGGCGATGATTTCCTTCACCTTCTGGTAATGGCGGCCGTAGCGGTGCTGGTGGCTGACGACGGCTTTGACGCCGGCTTTGCGGAGCCGGTCGCGGATCGTGAACAGCTCGGCGCTGGTCAGGGTGACGGGCTTTTCGAAGGCGATGAGTTGGGCGCCGCCGGCCAGCGCCGCCTCGATCAGGGGGGTGCGCAGGTTGGGCAGCGTGCAAAAGCAGAACACGTCCGGTTTTACCGCCCGGGCCAGGGCGGCGGCGTCGGTGCCTTTCTGCGGCTGGCCCAGCCGGGCGGCGGCATCGTCGAGGCGTTTCGAATCAATGTCGCAGATGCCGGTGACCTGGAATCGGGGGTTGGCGTTGAAGGCGGCGGCGTGGTGCATGCCGCGTTTGCCCATGCCGACGACGAGAACCGAGTATTTTTTCATAAGCGGGTATGGCGAGAGATGGCAATCAGGGTGCGGGGATTGGAAGTTGTAGGGCGCGGAGGGTCTGGCGGACGCGGGTGGTGGAGGGAAGGCGGGCGCCGGGGAGGAATCCCGCGGCGCCCGGCTCGAGTTCCAATGCGGGCTACTTGCAACTGCAGCCGCAGGCGCCGCCCTGGGCGGGGCCTTTGCCGGCGGGGGCCAGGTGGGCGTATTTGGCGTCCCAGGCCTTCAGCTTGGCGATGACGTAATCCACTTCCTTCGCGGTGAGCTCGGGGAACATCGGCAGGCTGATGCAGCAGGCGGCGTTGGCTTCGGCGTTGGCGACGCTGCCGACGATGCGGGCTTTCTTGCCCCACGGATAGCCGCGCTGCTGGTGAATGGCGATCGAGTAATGGGTCTTGGCGTCCACGCCGTTCTTGACGAGGTAATCCAGCAACTGGTCGCGCCACTGGGGTTTCTTGACCTCGATGACGTAGAGGTGGAAGACGTGGCGGTAGCCTTTCAGCTCGACCGGCAGGTCAAAGGTCCGGCAGTCCTTCAGGCCCTGGGTGTAGCGGGCCGCCCACTGGCGGCGGGCGTCGTTATACTCGTCAATGTGCTTGAGTTTGGCGCTCAGGATGCCGGCATGGAGATCGTCCAGGCGGCTGTTGAAGCCGAAGCTGTGCACGTTGCGGGCCGTGGAGCCGTGGTTGCGCAAGCGGCGCACGGCGGCATCAATGGCGGCGTTGTTGGTGACCAGCGCGCCGCCGTCGCCAAAGGTGCCGAGGTTCTTCTGGATGATGAAGCTGGTGGTGGCGGCGTCGCTCAACTGGCCGATCCGGAACTTCGGCCCGCGCGCGCCGATGGCCTGGGCGTTGTCCTCGATCACCTTGAGCTTGTGTTTCCGGGCAATCTTGCTGATGGCCGTCATGTCGGCGCACTGGCCGTAGAGGTGGACGGGGATGATGGCCTTGGTCTTGCGCGTGATGGCGGCCTCGATCCGGCCCGGGCAGATGCACTTGCTGCCGGCCTGGCAATCCACGAACACGGCGGTGGCCCCGGCGATCCAGATGGCTTCGGCGGTCGCGAAGAAGGTGTTGGGGTGCGTGATGACTTCGTCGCCCGGGCCAATGCCCAGGGCCATCAGCGCCAGCCAGATGGCGTCGGTCCCGTTGCCCAGGCCGACGGCGTACTTGGTGCCGTGGTAGGCCGCCAGCTCGCTTTCGAACTTCTTGAGCATGGGGCCCATGACGTATTGGCCGCTCTCCAGGACGGTCTTAATGTTTTTATCAATCTCGGATTTGATATTACGATACTGACGGACGTGGCCGTAAAACGCTACATTCATGGGGCGAAAGACTACTTTTCCGAAATGGGGACACAAGTGTTTTTTTGGATTCCGACGAAAAAAATCGCCGCCGCGGGGGGAGGGGGCTAGGATGGCTGGCGGCGTGAAACGAATGGGCAAACCTGGAGTAAGGCCGGCATGAACCTGCCGTATAAAGTGGCGACGCTGTTGTATTGCTTCAGCGAGGGCGGGGAAATTCTGCTGCTGGAGCGGGCGCAGGAGCCCAACCGGGGGCGGTGGAGCCCCTGCGGCGGCAAGCTGCGCATGGCGGCGGGTGAATCGCCCTACGCCTGCGCCTGCCGCGAGGCGCGGGAGGAGCTGGGGCTGGCGCTGACGCCCCGGGATTTGTGGCTGACCGGCCTGGCCAGCGAGCATGGCTATGAAGGGCAGGCGCACTGGCTCATGTTTTTGTTCGAGGTCCGGCCGCGGCTGCGCCAGTTGCCGCCGGCGCACCGGGAGGGGCGCTTCCAGTTTTTTACGCGGGCGGCGCTGGCGGAATTGCCGATCCCGCAGACGGACCGGGAGCGCATTTGGCCCTGGTTCTGGCAGCATCGCGGCGGGTTCTTTGCCGCGCATTGCCATTGTCACCCGGACGGGCGCCACGAGTGGACGCTGGAGGAATCCCGGATTGCCCATGCCTGACGAGCCGGTCATTGATTTGCAGAGCGATTCGTATTTCATGGGCGAGGCCCTGCGCCAGGCCGCGCGGGCCGCGGCCGCCGGGGAGGTGCCGGTCGGGGCGGTGATCGTGCGCGCGGGGCGGGTCATTGCCCGCGCGTTCAACCAGGTGGAATTGCTCAAGGATGCCACGGCGCATGCGGAGATGCTGGCCGTGACGCAGGCCGAAGCGGTGCAGGGCGACTGGCGGCTGACGGACTGCACGCTGTACGTCACCAAGGAGCCGTGCCCGATGTGCGCGGGGGCCATCGTGCATGCGCGCCTGGCCCGCGTGGTGTATGGCGCCCACGACCCGAAGGCGGGCGCGGCCGGCAGCGCGTTGAACCTGCTGCAGTTCCCGACGCTGAACCACCGCTGCGCAATCACCGGCGGGGTGCGCGAGGCGGAATGCCGCGCGCTGCTCCAGTCGTTTTTCGCGGCGCAGCGGAAAAAGGAGCCGTAGCCGGCGGTGCAAAACGCGGTTGCGCGCCCGCGGCGGGTTTCCTATACTGCCGGAGTCCGGATGAGCCCAACCGAGTCCAAATACGTCGAGAACAAAGCCTACCTGGCGCGCCTGGCGCGCGAGGCGCGGCTGGGCGCGCGCGAGAACTGGCTGCGGCAGGCCACGGAGTTTCTCCCGGAGGAACAGTGGTTTCGGCATGTGAAGCAGGACTTTCCCAAGTACGTGCCGTTTCTGATGAAGCAGTGCGAACTGGAGTTTCGGGGCCGGATTCTGGAGATTGGCGCGGGCGGGGCCTGGCTGAGCGCCGAACTTTCCAAACTGCCCCGGGTGGTGGCCATCATGGCGACGGATCTCTCGCCCTACCCGCTCAAGGAATACGCGCCGCGGGTCTTCGAGCTGCGCCACGCCCATGCCCGGAAGATCACGCGGATGGCGTCGGACTTCCACCGCCTGGATTTTCCCGACCATTATTTCGACTACGTGGTTTGCTCGTCTGTGCTGCATCGGGCGACGAACATCGTGCTGGCGCTGCGCGAAGCCAAGCGCGTGCTCAAACCCGGCGGGCAACTGGTGGTCATTCGCGAGCCGGTCTGGCCCCTGGTGCGGATCAAGTCCCGCGCCCGGATCCTGGCCAAGCTGCTGGCCACGGGCATCAACGACCACTTCTACACGTTGTCCGATTACCGGGAGTTCTTCAAACAGGCCGCCCTGCCCATGCAGGCCCAAAAGGTCAACCTGTCCCGCGGCTTCAAATACTACGTGGATAGCGTGGTCAATGGGTTGACCCACGCCCGCTACGCCTTCATTGGCACCCGGCGCGGGCGGTCGTCCTGAGCCGCCGGCGCGCGGCGGCGCGGCGAGCTGCGAACCTGAAATGAATCATTCCCTCACCGCGTGGAAGGAAGCCGCCGCGGAAGCGGCCCTCACGGCGTTCCTCAACCGCGAAATCAAGTCCCTGGGCGTGGTCCGGGAACTGGCCATCCGCACCCGGGAGAAGACGCTGCGGATTGCGGTGGACCTGAAAGGGGAGGCGGCGCGCCTCTGGATCGAGGCGGCGGCGTACGAACTGAGCGAGCAGGACGGGGAGGTTTACCTCGTTGTGCGGGGCATCACCGCTTCCCGCGAATGGATTGCGGCGGCGTTGAACCAATACGTCGCCGGCCGGGCCTTTCGGCTGCCGCCGGCCGCCCGGTTTCTGCGGTGACCGCCGGCGCCGGGGAGGCAAACGGCATTGCCTCCGCGCGGGCAAAGGGTTACCAATCAGCACCAATAATTATGATGGCGTCAGACCGGAAGCATGTAAGCGGGGCGTTCAGCCGCCGAACCTTTCTCAAGTCGGCCTCCCTGACCCTGGGCGGCCTGGGGCTGGCCAGGTATGGGCGGCTCGAGGGCTGGGCCGGGGCGGCGCCCGCCGCGGCGCCGGCCGCCCTGGGCGCCGCGGATCTGCCCCGCGGCAGCGCCCCCGCGCCGGTGCCGCTGCCGCACTTCCCCGACCGCCTGCATGCGTTTGTGTGGCGCAACTGGCAATTGGTGCCCGCCCGCCGCATGGCGGAAGTCGTCGGAACCAGCGCCAGCCGGATTGTGCGCCTGGGCCGGAGCATGGGGCTGGCGGGGCCGCCGCGGATCACTGCGGAGCAGCAGCGCCGGTCCGCGCTGACGGTCATCCGCCGCAACTGGCATCTGCTGCCCTACGACCAGCTTCTGCAGCTCCTGGGCTGGACGGCGGAAGAAATGGCTTTCTCGCTGCGCGAGGATGATTTCCTGTTCATCAAGCTGGGCAGCCTCAAACCGGCATGCGAACGCCTGCGCTATCGTCCGCCCGAGGCGGCCGCCCGCGCGCGGGCGCGGGAGATGGCCGCCGTTCTGCGCGCCGAGTTTCCCGGGGGCGTCGGGCACTCCGGGCAGCCTTTGTTTGCGTTCGTCCGGCAGTTATCGCAGCCTCCCCGGGCTGCCGCGGCTCCGTCCGGAGCCAGCGCCTTTTCCCCGCGGTTCTGCTATTCCTATTTTGCCCTCTACGGGGATCCGCTGCTGGATCCGACGTTGGATCCCTACCCCGACGGCTACCTGGCGCGGCTGGCCGCCGCCGGGGTGGAGGGGGTCTGGCTGCAGGCGGTCCTGACGCGGCTCGCGCCGTTCCCGTGGGATGCGCGGCAGAGCCAGCACTACGAGGCGCGGCTGCGGAATCTGCGCCGGCTGGTCGAGCGGGCCCGGCGGCGGGGGGTGGGCGTTTATCTCTACCTGAACGAGCCGCGTTCCTGCCCGGTGAGTTTCTTTGCCACGCGCCCGGGTTTGAAAGGCGTGCCGGCGGGTGACTTTGCCGCCCTGTGCACCAGCGTGCCCGAAGTGCGCGCGTGGCTCGCGTCGGCGGTGGCCTCCATCTGCCGCGCCGTTCCCGGGCTGGCGGGCTTCTTCACCATCAGCGGGTCCGAGAACCTGACCAATTGCTGGTCGCACGGCGGCGGCCAGGGATGCCCGCGCTGCGGCCAGCGTTCGCCCGCCGAGGTGATTGCCGAGTTGAACACCACCTTTTACGAAGGCATCCGCCAGGCCGGCCACGGCCAGAAGCTGATCGTCTGGGATTGGGGCTGGCACGATGGCTGGGTGGAGAAGATTATCGCGCAGCTTCCCCCCGAGGTTGCGTTCATGAGCGTCAGCGAATGGGGCATGCCGATCAAGCGCGGCGGCGTGGCCACGGCCGTTGGCGAATACTCGATTTCCACCATCGGCCCCGGCGAGCGCGCCCGGCAGCGCTGGCAACAGGCCCGCGCCCGGGGCCTGCGCACGGTGGCCAAGACGCAGTGCGGCAACACCTGGGAACTCTCGGCGGTTCCGTACATTCCGGCGCTGGCCAATGTCGCCCGCCACATCGCCAACCTCCGCCAGCAGGGCGTCAACGGCCTCATGCTCGGCTGGACGCTGGGCGGGTATCCGTCGCCCAACCTCGAAGTGGCCGCGGAACTGGGGTCCGCGCCTGCCGGCAGCCCGGCGGCCGAGCCGGAGCACGCCCTGGCGCGGGTGGCGGAGCGCCGGTTTGGAACCGCGCTGGCGGCGCCGATGGTGCGGGCCTGGCAGGATTACAGCGCGGCGTTCAGCGAGTTTCCCTTTCACGGCGGCCTGGTCTATAGCGCGCCGATGCAGGTCGGCCCGGCCAATCCGCTTTGGGGCGAGGCGACCGGCTATCGCGCCACGATGGTCGGCTTTCCCTACGACGATCTGGACGCCTGGCGCGCCGTCTATCCGCCGGAAGTCTTTATCGAGCAATTCGAGAAGGTGGCGGACGGCTTCGAGCGCGCGCACGCCAGCCTGGCCGCGGCCTGCCAGGCCTGCCGCCGCGAGTTGACCCCGGCGCAGGCCGCCGCCGCGGGGGAGGAGTTGGACGTGGGCGAAGCCGCCGCCCTGCATTTCCGCAGCACGGCCAACCAGGCCCGCTTCATCCTCGCGCGCCGCCGGCTGCAAGCGGCCGGGTCGACGGCCGAGGCGCAGGCGGCCGGGGTGGAACTCGAGGAATTGCTGCGCGCGGAGATGCGCCTGGCGCGGCGCCTGCACGTCCTGCAAACGCGCGACTCGCGGATTGGCTTCGAGGCCTCCAACCAGTATTACTACGTGCCGGTGGACCTGGCGGAGAAAGTCATCAACTGCCAGGACTTGCTGACCCGCTGGCTGCCGGCGGCGCGCCGCCGCCACGGATAGGAGCAGAGGGTGAGGGGTGCTCCTCATCCCTGCCCATGCCGCATCTGGTACCACCACCGGCCCGCCCATAGACTCCATCCTGAAGCTGAAACTGAACGGTTCGGCCATGGACCTGGGGGCGCTCTGAGTTGCTTTGTGGCCCAACATGACGATGCCGGGTTCTGGTGTTGAGTTGGAGCGGCCGTTGGGCTAGCTTGGGTTATCGTGAAGCCCAAAGCGAAAAAGACGAAGGCGGAAGTCCCATTCGATCCGGTGCTGTTTGCGGCGACCGTGCCAGCGCGCAAACCCACCCCTCAAGACATAGCTGATGCTAAAGAGCACGAAGACGACGCCATCGAGCCCCAGCAGTACGACTCGATGGAAGACATGGTCAAAGACCTATGATCTTCCGGCGCGCCGTCCGGTTCAAACGCGAGTTCAAAGCACTTCCGCCTGATATCCAAAGAGTCGCGCGGGCCAAGTTCGCCTTGTTCAGCTCGAATTGGCGGCATCCCTCGCTTCGCTACCACAAACTTGAAGGCCTCACTTGGCACGGCCATCAGGTCTTCGACCTCTGGGTGACCGAGCACTACCGCGTCCTGTTCGTGATTGACCACGACGTCATCGTGTCTTTTTCCATCGGCCCGCACGGCATCGTCTCGAAATAGCGCAGGGCGGGGTCGCCCCATCCTGAAAATTGAGCCCGGCGGCTCGGCGATGGACCTGGAGCCGCCGGACGGCCTTATACGCCGGACTTGTTTTCGGCGTGGGAGGGCGTTAGCGTTTTCGGCCGCTGGCGTTGAAGACGCCACGGATCCGAAGAACTCTGGTATGCATTTACAGCTCATTGACTGGCTGATCGTTCTGGCCACCCTGCTCATTTGTTTTGTGCCGGCGCTGTTTTTCGGCAAGCGCGCGGGGCGGAACACCACTGAATTCTTTGTCTCGGGCCGGGCGGTGCCGTGGTGGCTGGCTGGGTTGTCCATGGTGGCGACCACGTTCAGCAGCGATACGCCCAACCTGGTGACCGACATCGTCCGGCAGAGGGGCGTTGCCGGCAACTGGGTGTGGTGGGCGTTTGTGCTGACGGGCGTCGCGACGGTTTTCTTTTATGCCCGGATGTGGCGGCGCTCGGAGGTGATGACGGACCTGGAGTTTTATGAAATCCGTTACTCCGGCAAGGCGGCCAGCATCGTGCGCGGGTTCCGTTCGATCTACCTGGGGCTGTTTTTCAACTGCGTCATCCTGGCCACGGTCTGCCTGGCCGCCTGCAAGATCGCCAATATCCTCTTTGGACTGCCCCGCTGGCAGACCCTGCTGCTGTGCGGCCTGCTGAACGTGGTGTTTGCCGCGCACTCGGGGCTTTGGGGCGTGCTGGTCATTGATATGCTCCAGTTTTTCATCAAGATGACGGCGGTGATTGCCGCGGCGTTTTTCGCGGTTCAGCATGTCGGCGGGCTGTCGGTGATGGTGGAGCGGCTCTCCGCGCCGCGGCTCGCCCCGGATGGCCAGACCCTGCTGCATTATCTGAACGTGCTGCCCGACTTCAGCAGCAACTGGGACCTGGTGGTGGCGGTGTTCATCATGCCCCTGGCGGTGCAGTGGTGGGCGACGTGGTATCCGGGTTCGGAGCCGGGCGGCGGCAGCTACATTGCGCAGCGCCTGCTGGCTTCCCGGTCGGAGCGGGATTCGCTTGGCGCGGTGCTGTTCTTTAATGTGGCGCATTATGTTCTGCGTCCCTGGCCGTGGATCCTGGTCGGCCTGTGTTCGCTGCTGGTGTATCCGGAGCTGGCGGACATCCAGAAAGCCTTTCCCAATCTCGACCCCCACTTGCTGGGGCATGACATTGCCTACCCGGCCATGCTCAAGTTTCTGCCGGTCGGGTTCATCGGCCTGATGGTGGGCGGGTTGATCGCCGCCAACTCTTCGACGGTGCTGACCCATTTGAACTGGGGCGCCTCCTACCTCGTGCATGACTTTTACCGGCGGTTTCTCAACCGGGGCGCGGCGGAGCAGCACTATGTGCGGGCGGGCCGCCTGACCACCGTGGGCCTGTTTGTGTGCGCCGGCGGCATGGTTTACCTGCTGGATTCGGCCAAATCCGCCTTCGACCTCATCCTCCAGATCGGGGCGGGCACGGGGCTGTTGTACCTGCTGCGCTGGTTCTGGTGGCGGATTACCGCCTGGTGCGAAGTGGTGGCGATGATCAGCTCGTTCGGCATTTCCCTGGTTCTGCTAATTCTCAAGACGCAATGCGGCGTGGCAATCAGCACCCATTACGCGCTCTTGCTGACCATCGCCGTCACCACGGTGTGCTGGATGGTGACCGCTTTCGTCGGCCCCCAAACCGACCGCCAGACGCTGATCGAGTTCTACCGGAAGGTTCGGCCCTTCGGCCCCGGCTGGCGGCGCATCCGCGAAGCCGCGGGTGTTTCCGCGGCGGAAGCCGCGGCCACGCGCGAGAATATCCCGCTGGCGTTGCTGGGCTGGTCGGCGGGCTGCGCGGTCATCTGGTCGTCGTTGTTCGCGGTGGGCAATTTCCTCTATGGCCGGATCGGCCTGGCGCTGTGGTTGAGCGGCGTATTCATCGCCTGCGGCGGGGTTTTGCTCTATGTGATTAACCAGCTCTGGGCCGGCCAAAGCCCGGCCTCGAACTCCCGATGAACCGCCTAATCGCTCTGATGCTGCTCTCTTTGACAGCGGGCCACGCCTTGGCAGCCGGCGACTCTCCCGCGCTAATCCCGGCTCCTCGCAAACTGGAGTGCCGGGAAGGAACCTTCAACCTTCACCCGAAAACGCATATCCTGGCCGACCGCGCCTCCCAGGATACGGCCCGCTATCTGGCGGAACGTTTGCGCCAGGCGACCGGTTATAAACTCAAGACCACCCTTGGCACTGAGCCGCGAAAGGCCAAGGGCGCGATTATACTCACCACCCAGGAGGCCAAGGCGGCCTTGGGCCCGGAAGGCTACGAACTGATCGTGGCCCCGGATGAGGTTGCGCTGCGCGCCTCCGGCCAGGCGGGCATGTTCTACGGCGTCCAATCTTTGCTGCAACTGTTGCCGCCGCAGATCTTCGCCGCAAAACCTGAGCCCGGCCAGGCATGGCAGGCGCCTTGCGTCTGGATCGAGGATCAGCCGCGCTTCAAGTGGCGCGGGGTGTTGTTCGACACGGCCCGCCACTTCTTTCCCAAAGCCGAAGTCAAACAACTGCTGGATGTGCTGGCGCTGCACAAAGTGAATATGCTTCAACTGCATCTGACCGATGACCAGGGGTGGCGCGTCGAGATTGGCAGGTATCCCCGCCTGACCCAGGTTGGCGCATGGCGGGATGAGGCGGGATTCGGCCTGGACCCGAAGCTCAGCACCACTTACGGCCCGGACGGGCGGTACGGCGGCTATTACACCAAAGCGGATATTTGGGATATCGTTGCCTATGCCGCGGCCCGGCATATCACCGTGGTGCCGGAGATTGAAATGCCCGGGCACGCCTCCGCCGCCCTGGCCGCGCATCCGGAATTGAGTTGCAGCGGCGGGCCCTACACGCCCAACGCCAAAGGCGGAGTCTTCGCGGGCGTCTATTGCGCCGGCCGGGAGGAAACCTTCGAGTTCCTTCAGAACGTCCTTGCCGAGGTTTGCGAGTTGTTTCCGGGCAAATACATCCACATCGGCGGCGATGAAGTGCCCAAGGACAGCTGGAAGCAGTGCCCCCGGTGCCAGGCGCGCATCCGGCAGGAAGGATTGGAGGACGAGCGCGAACTGCAGAGCTACTTCATCCGCCGCATCGAAAAGTTCATCAACGCGCAAGGGCGCACGCTGATCGGCTGGAGCGAAATCCGCGAGGGCGGCCTGGCCCAAAACGCCGTCGTCATGGACTGGATTGGCGGCGCGGCGGAAGCCGCCAGCACGGGGCATGACGTCATCATGTCCCCTACCAGCCATTGCTACCTGGATTACTACCAGTCCACCAACCATGCCACTGAGCCGAAAGCCATCGGCGGTTATGTGCCGCTCAGCAAGGTCTATGCATTCGAGCCCATCCCCCCGAACCTGGCCCCGGCGCACCAGTCGCGCCTTCTCGGCGCGCAGGGCAACCTGTGGACGGAATACATTCCCAACTTCAAACACGCGCAATACATGCTTTTCCCCCGCCTCTGCGCACTAGCCGAGGTGGTTTGGTCGCCGCCCGGCGCGCGCAACTGGGAGGATTTCCTGCGCCGCCTCCCGGTTCAGTTCCAGCGGTTCGACCAACTCGGCGTCAACTACCGCAAGGGCACGCCTGAGCGCATCGGCGAATAGTTTCAGGCGCATCAGGCCTCGGCTGACGGTTCGCTGCCGAATGCCGTCCTTGCCTCGTTTCGCCCGCAATGGGTGCCGCCACTGCCGGGAAACCCGCGGGCCGCGAACTCATCTTGAATGGGCGCGCGCCCCGGTATTCAAATAACCGGGCCGCCGTTGCCTGCAAATACGTCCGTAAGCCGCCAGCCTTTGCGGCTGGCTGTCTTCACCCCGGACGGCTACACTTCGGGCATGATCGTACTGACAAACACCGGCGGGGTCGCGATGACCAATAGCTTTCTCATCGCGGATGAAACCGCCCGGCAGGCGGTGCTTTTTGACGCCCCCGACCATACCGTCGCGCCGCTCCTCGAAACGGCGACGGCGCGCGGGTGGGAGCTGACGGGGTTATGGCTGACGCATGGGCATTTCGATCACTTCGCCGATCATGCGGTCGTGCGGCAGAAGTTTCCCGGCGCCCGCATTCTGCTCCATGCGCTGGACCAGCCCAAGGCGCGGCAGCCGGAGGCGCAGACCCGGCTGTTCGGGCTTCCGCTGGTTATCCCGCCGCTCGTGGCGGACGCGGACCTCACCGACAACCAGGAGCTTAAAATCGGGTCGCTGGCGGTGGTGGCCCTCCATACTCCCGGCCATTCGCCGGGCCACGTCGCCTACTACTTCCCGCAGGAACAACTGCTGGTTGGCGGCGACCTGATCATCGGCGGCTCGATTGGCCGCACCGATCTGCCGGATTCAGACCCGCGGCAAATGCAGGCCTCCGTCCGCCGGGTCATGAGCCTGCCGGGCGCAACGCGGCTGCTCGGCGGCCACGGCCAGCCCACCACGCTGCGGCAGGAACAGGAGCACAATCTGCTGGTGCAGGAACTGCTCGCCTGAGGCGCTGAATGGCCCCGGCCGGGGGGCAGATAGCCCGGCGCTCTTCGCCTAGAACCGCAAGTGCTTGACCGTCAGGCCCTGGTTGATGAGCTGGCGCAGGGAATCAATGCCCACGTGCAGGTGCATGTCCGTGTAGTTGGCGGTCACGCGCTGATCGCTTTGCCAGGTCTTGATTCCTTCCGGAGCCATCGGCTGGTCGGACACCAGCAGCAGCGCGCCGCTGGGGATCTCGTTGTGGAAACCCGTGATAAAGATCGTCGCCGTCTCCATATCAATCGCCATGCACCGGATGCGCCGCAGGTATTTTTTGAAGCTCTCGTCGTGCTCCCATACGCGGCGGTTGGTGGTATAGACCGTGCCGGTCCAGTAATCGCGCTGGTGATCGCGGATGGTGGTGGAGATGGCCTTTTGCAGGCTGAAGGCGGGCAGCGCCGGCACTTCCGGCGGGAAATAGTCGTTCGAGGTTCCCTCGCCGCGGATCGCCGCAATCGGCAGGATCAGGTCCCCCAGTTTATTCTTCCGCTTGAGCCCGCCGCATTTGCCCAGAAACAAACAGGCTTCGGGCTGGACGGAGACGAGCAGGTCCATGACGGTCGCCGCGTTGGCGCTGCCCATGCCAAAATTGATGATGGTAATCCCCTCCGCCGTCGCGTTGAGCATGGGGCGGTCCTCCCCCCGCACCGGCACATTATGCCACTGGGCGAACCGCCGCACGTAGTTGCTGAAGTTCACCAGCAGAATGTATTTCCCGAAATCCGCCAGCGCCGTGCCCGTGTAGCGCGGCAGCCAGTCCGCCACGATCTCATCTTTGCTTTTCATGGTTCTTGCCTCAAGGCGCCGCCGCCGCCGGCGCCCCGGCCGCGCGGGCCGGGCGCAGGAAGCGCATGAAACTGTCGCCGTGCTTGAGCAGCTTCAGCTCCTGCCAATGCTCCGGCAGGCTCAGGGTGTCGCGCCGCGCGTGGCCCAGCACCAGCCAGCCTTCAACCCGCAGCAGCTCCGGCAGCGCCGCCTCGTCCAGCAGCCGCTGGGCCAGCGAGGTCGAGCGCCGGCCGATATTCTTCTCGCCATACGGCGGGTCCGCCAGGATCAGGTCGAAGCGCTCGCGCGCCGCGGCCAGTTGCGTCAGCGCCGCGAACACATCCTGCACCCGCGTTTGCAAAACTCCGGGAGGAAAGCCGGCTGCCTGGAAGTTCGCGCGCAACACCGCCGCATGACGGGGTGAGTTCTCCACGCATACCGCCGCCACGGCGCCGCGGCTCAGGCATTCCAGACTCAGCGCCCCGGTGCCGGCAAACAGTTCCAGCACCCGCGCGCCCGCCACCCGGCCGCCCAGGCTGTTGAAGACCGCCTGCTTGACCCGGTCGGGCGTGGGGCGCACGGCCAGTCCTTTCGGCACTCTTAGAATTCGGCGGGCCGCGGTTCCACCCGTGATGCGCATGCCCAACTTTAACCCGCGCTCCGCGGAAAGGCACGCGGGAAATGGAGGCCCTGGCCGTCCGGTTTGCGCTGTTAGCGGGATGCCGGCGGGGATTGGTTTTTACCGCGGGTTTACGTCTTCCACGGGCCGCGCTGGGGGCGGTGGATCCAGCGGTTGGCCTCGCGGTCGCCGATGAATTGCTCCCGGGCCGGGTCCCAGTGCAGGCGCCGATGGTTCCAGTAGGCCAGGTTGCCCAGGTGGCAGACGGTGACGGAGCGGCATCCGATCTCCACGTCGCAGATCGGGCGTTGGCGGCTGCGCATGCAGTCCAGGAAGTCCTTGGTATGGCTGTAGCTGTTGTAGAGGCGCAGGGCGCGATCGCCCAGCGGTTCTTCGGCCAGGGCCGCGGGCGTGGCCTCGAACTTGCCCCGGTTGACGAGGATTTTGCCCTCGGTGCCGATAAAGAGCACCCCGCCGCTGTCGCCATGAATCATTTCGACGCCGTTGGCGTAGCGGAAACGCACGCCGCGGGTGGCCTGGGGGTCGGCGGGCGGGATGATTTCCACCGGGCCGCTCTCGTCCATGCCCAGGCCCCACTGGGCGATGTCGAAGTGGTGCGCGCCCCAATCCGTCATCATGCCGCCCGAGTATTCCCGGTAGTTCCGCCAGTCGGGGAAGTGCGTATGAACCCCGCGAGGGCTGAGCACAGAATTGTAAGGGCGCTCCGGGGCGGGCCCCAGCCAGAGATCCCAGTTGAGGCCGGGCTCCAGAGGTTCCGCCGGCAGGTTGCACGGTATGGAAGGCGGGCCGACGTCCACGATTACCTGTTTGACCCGGCCAATACGCCCGTTGCGAACCAGTTCGCAGGCTTTGCGAAACTCGCTGGATGATCGCTGCATCGAGCCGGTTTGAAAGACCCGGTCATATTTCCGGGCCGCCGTGACCATGGCGCGGGCCTCGCCAATGGTCAGGGAAAGCGGCTTTTCGCAATAGACATCCTTGCCGGCCTTGCAGGCGGCGATGGCGATATAGGCGTGCCAATGGTCGGGAACGGCAATCACCACCGCGTCAATATCCGGCCGCGCGAGCACGTCGCGGAAATCCTTGTAGCCGGGGCAGCCCCGGTATTCGGTATTGCCCTTGATGCGGTAGAACTCATCCACCAGGCGGCGGTGATGATCCCGCCGGGTGGTGTCCACATCGCACACCGCCACGACCTGGGTATCGGGCATGGCCAGGAAGTTGTTCAGGAGGCCGCGCCCCTGGGTGCCGGTGCCAATGACGCCCAGCGTGATGCGGTCATTGGGGCTTTTCCGGGCGGGGGCGGCCCGCAGCAGCAGCGGCGCGCCCAGCGCGGCAGTTGCGGTGGCCTGGAGGAATTGGCGCCGATTCAACTTATCTCGCATAACAGCGGAGATTGTTTGCCGTTTTGGTGGCTCCGGCAACTGAATTTCTCCGGACGGGCGCCGTCAGGAAAAGGCGGACGATCCCCCGCTTCCGGACGGCGGGCGAGGCAGGAGCGCGGCGGCGCTGGCCGCAACCCGGCGGACGACTGCCGCTAGGGGTTGGTGGGCGCCGGCGTTGCCGGAGCGGTTGCGGGCGGTTGCGCGGCTTCCGCGGGCGCCGGAGTAGCCGGGGCCGCGGGCGCTGGAGTGGACGGAGCCGCCGGCGCGGGAGCCGCCGGAACGGTCGCCGCCGGGCTGGTTTTGAGGCCCTCTTCGAATGCGCTGGTGGTGCGGGCGTGGTGAACGCGCTGCATCGCCGAAAGCGAGATCGTCAGGATAAAGAAGAGCACGGCCGCGTATTTGGTAATCTTGGTCAGGACGTTGCCGGAACCGGCGCCAAACAAGGCATCGGTCGCCGCGCCGCCGAACGCCAGCCCGGCGCCCGCATCTTTCTTCGGCAACTGAATCAGCACCAGGAACATCAGGACGATGCAGTCCAGCACCATCACCACGGTTAACAGGCCAATAAGGAAACCCATATACGTTTACTAGATTGAATTTTTGATGATATCCGCAAAGCTGCGCGCCTCCAGCGAGGCCCCGCCCACCAGCGCGCCATCCACATCGGGCTGGCTCATCAACTCGCGCGCGTTGGACGGTTTGACGCTGCCACCATACTGGATGCGCACGCGCCGGGCAACGGTTTCGTTGAACATCTTCACCAGCAGGCCGCGGATAAACGCATGGGCCTCCTGCGCCTGCGCCGTGGTGGCCGTCTGCCCGGTGCCGATCGCCCAGACCGGCTCGTACGCGATGATGCTTTCCTCCATCTGTTCGCCGGTCAGCCCCGCCAGGCTGCCGCGCACTTGCGTTTCGAGCACTTTCTGCATTTCCCCGGCCTGCCGCTCGGCCAGCGTTTCCCCGACGCAAATAATCGGCTTGAGCGCCGCGCCATGCACGGCGGCGGCTTTCCGGGCAATCAGCGCGTCCGCTTCCTTCTGATCTTGCCGCCGCTCGGAATGACCCAGAATGACATACCGGACCGAAAACTCCTTGAGCATGACGGCGGCAATCTCGCCGGTGTGCGCCCCGACGTTGTGCTCGCTCATGTTCTGCGCGCCGAGCCGGATATTGGAATCCAGCACCGCCTTGCCCACAGCTTCCAGCGCGGTGAAGGGCGGGCAGACGACGACGTCCACCTCCTTGACGTTGGCCAGCTCGAGTTTCAGACCGCGGACCAGGTCGAGCGCCTCGGCCACGGTCTTGTTCATCTTCCAGTTGCCGGCAACAATCAGCTTTCGTTCTTTATTCATGGGTCGTAAATCGTTCTTCGCCGCGGGCATCCTTACTTGTCGCTCAACGCGGCCACCCCGGGCAGGACCTTGCCTTCGAGGAACTCGAGGCTGGCACCGCCGCCGGTGCTCATGAAGGTGACTTTGTCCCCCAGCCGGGCTTTGTTCAGCGCCTTCACGCTGTCGCCGCCGCCGATGATGCTCTTGGCCGCGGCCTGCTGCGTCACGTCCGCCACGGCGCGGGCCACCGCGAAGGTGCCCTCGGCAAAACGCGGGTCCTCGAACAATCCCATCGGGCCGTTCCAGAGGATGGTTTTGGCCCGGGCGACTTCGGCGGCGTAGGCCCGCACCGTGGCCGGGCCAATGTCCAGGCCGGCGGCGTCCGCCGGGCAGTCCAGGCTCGTGTTGACGCGCACGTTCTGGTAGTCAATCACGGGCTTGCCTTTCTTGTCCACCTTGTCGGTTTTCACCGGTTCCGCCACCACGTCATCAGACGGCAGCAGGAACTTGACGCCCCGCTGCGCGGCCTTGGCCAGCGCCGCCTGGGCGATCCCGGTCTTGTCCGCCTCCACCAGGGACTTGCCCGTTGAGTGCCCCTGCGCCAGGCGGAACGTGTAGGCCATCGCTCCGCCAATCAGCAGCGCGTCGGCCTTTTCCAGCAGCCGGTCAATGACCTGAATCTTGTCCGAAACCTTGGCCCCGCCCAGGATGACGACGAAGGGGCGGGCGGGCTGTTCGAGTTCTTCGCCCAGGAACTTCAACTCCAATTCCATCAGCAGGCCGGCCGCGCACTGGCCGCCGCGCCGGGCCACCAGGCGGGCCACACCCTCGGTCGAGGCGTGCGCGCGGTGCGCCGCGCCGAACGCGTCGTTGACATAGACATCGGCCACCTTGGCCAGCTTCTCCGCAAAGGCCGGGTCATTGGCCTCTTCCTCGCGGTAATAACGCACGTTCTCCAGCAGCAGCACCTCGCCGGGCTGCATGGCGCTGACTTTCTGCTCGACCTGCGGGCCGATGCAATCCTCCACAAACCCGACGGGCGAGCCCAGCCGCCGGGCCAGCTCGTCCGCCACGGGGCGCAGCGACATGGACGGCTCGCGCTGGCCTTTGGGGCGGCCCAGGTGGGCGGCCAAAATGAGCTTGCCCCCCTGCTGCCGGAGCAGCCGGAGCGTCGGCAGGGTGGCCTCGATGCGCGTCGCATCCGTAATGACCGCCTGGCCGCTGGCGTGGTCCAGCGGCACGTTGTAATCCACGCGCACAAACACGCGCTTGCCGCGCACGTTCAAATCTTTAACTGTCAGTTTTGCCATAAAGTTCTGATCTTCCCAACCAGGACCGTCCAGCATACGCCCGCCCCGGTCCGAGTCAAACTCATTCCACACCGATTTTTAGCGCCCCCTTTAACGGCCGCCGCGGGCCTGGACTCGCGGCCCGGGAGGAGCCGCCCACTCCCTGAACCCGCGAGCTGCCGCCTCGCGGGCGGGAGGCTTCCGCGCGCCGCCCGGAGGCGGCCGGGGGGTCAATAACTGGCGCCCCACATCCGCGTATAGCGCTCCAGCTCGGCCTGGCGGGTTTCCGGCGGCCAGCCCAGCAGTTCGCCCATCCACTCGGCGACCTGCGCCGCCTTGCTGGCGGCGTCGCGGTGGTACCAATGCCAACTGGTCCGCCGCACCATGACGTCGTCCAGGTGCACCGCCCATTCGCGCCGCACGTAATGCTCGACCGGGCCGCGCTCGAAGGGCGGCGGCGTCAACGCGCTGACGCCCGCCGTTTCGCTGGGCGGCAGCAACGGCTCCCGCGCGGTGCGGCACGGCGCGACCGCCACCGCCGTCCCCTTCAGCTTTTTCAGCTTCCGGACAATCTGATCCACCGTTTGCTCGGCCATCAACCGGTAGGTGGTCAGCTTGCCCCCCGCCACATCCCACCAGCCCGGCTCCGGATTATGAATCTCATGCGCGCGCGACACGTCGGACGGCTTGCCGCTCGGGTCGGCCACCAGCGGCCGCAGCCCCGCCCAGGCGCTGATGACATCCCGCGTCGTCAACTGGCTGTTCGGGAAAAACAGGTTGGCCACCCGCAGCACATAGGCGACGTCCTCGGTATCGGCCCGCACGTCGTCCAGCGATCCCTGGTAATCGGTGTCCGTGGTGCCGATGATGGTTCGCTCGCCCCACGGAATCATAAAGAGAATCCGCTTGCCCTCGGTCATGACCACCGTCTCGGTCACCGGCGCCCGCCCGTGCTCGACCACCAGGTGGATGCCCTTGGTGGCGCGGAGCTTGACGGTGCTGTGCGGCAACCCGTCCGCCCAGGGGCCGGTGGCATTGACCACCGCGCAGGCGCGCACCGGGAAGGTCCGCCCGGTCAGAACGTCTTCGACCTGGCACTCCCAATGCCCGTTGCGCTTCGCGTCCCGGTAGCGGCAGTAATTGATCACCGTGGCGCCCTGGGCCGCCGCCGAGCGCAGGGTGTCCAGCGCCAGCCGCGAGTCATTGGTGAACCCGTCATAATAACGCACCCCGCCGGTGAGGTTGACAGCCACCAGCCCCGGCACCCGGCGCAGGATGTCCTGCGGGCGGTGCCAGGTGGATTTGCCCAGGTTGCGCCCGCCGCACAGCAAATCATAAATCTTCACGCCGATCTTGAGCTGCCACAGCACCCAGTCCTTGTTGCCCCGGTAGGTGGGAAAGATGAACGGCAGCGGGTCCGCCAGGTGCGGCGCAATATGGTGCACCACTTTCTTTTCGACGCTCGCCTCGTGCACCAGCCCGATGCGCCCCTGCGCCAGGTAGCGCAGCCCCCCGTGCAGCAACCGGCTGGAGCGGCTGCTGGTGCCGAAGGAAAAGTCATGCTGCTCCACCAGCGCGACCCGCAGGCCGCGCATCGCCGCGTCCCGGGCCACCCCGGTGCCGACGATGCCGCCGCCGATGACCAGGACATCAAACGGATCCTGCTCCAAAGTCTTGAGGGTGGCCTGCCGCTGCGCGGCCGGGTCGAGCTGACTGCGGGTATTTGCGTTATTCATTTTGAATCCTTTCGCTGAGGGTTTGGCGGGCGGCGCGCAGGCGCTCGCCCAGTTCCGCCAGGCCGGCCAGCACCAGGTCGGGCGGGGGTTGATGCCGGGCGGCCTGCGCGGCGGTGGCCTCGCCGGTTAACACCAGCACGCCCAGCGCGCCCGCCCGGCGCGCCATCGCCATATCCGTGTAGAGCCGGTCGCCCACCATCGCCAGTTGCTCCGGCGCCAGCGCGTGCCGATGCAGGATGCCCCGCAACATGCACGGATCGGGTTTGCCCAAAACCACGTCCGGCCCGCGCCCCGCCGCCTGCTCCAGCGCGGCGCAAACCGCGCCGCAATCCACCAGCACGGTGGGCTGATCCGTCGGGCAAACCCGGTCCGGATGCGTGGCGATGCAGGGCTTGCCCTGGCGGATCCAGTAGGCCGTGCGGCAGAGCCGCGCATAGGTCAGCTCCGTATCGAAGCCCACCACCACCGCCTCCGGCTCCTCGGCGGCGCTGTCCGCGGTCAGGACAAAGCCGGCCGCCTCCATCTCCCGCCGCATGCTGGCCGTGCCCAGGACAAACAGGCGCCGCACCTGCGGCATCTGCTCGCGCAGATATTCGATCGTCGCCATCGTGGACGTATAAAGCTGGTCGGGACCGGCCTGAATCCCGATCTGGCCCAGGCGCGCCAGGTAGTCCCGGGAACTCTTGGAGGAATTATTGGTCAGAAAGGTGTACCCGATGCCCAGCTCCGCCATCAACGCCAGAAATGGCCGGGTGGAATCAAAAAGCGTCCCGCCGCTGTAAATGGTCCCATCCATATCCAGCGCCACATGGCGGATATTCTTCAGCCGCTGATTCATGGCCTGCTTCGTGGTCGTATTCAAAACTTAAATCGTTGAGCGTTAACGCACTAAGTACCCGCTCCCCCACCGGCTGTCAATCCCCAATCTTGCCCATCCTCTCCGCCGGTTTGCAGTGCCGATCCGCCCGGCCCGGTTGCGGGTTTCCCGCGAGTCTGCCCGGGCCGGGTTGAGCGGCAATCATGGGAGGGAGGCGGAGCGCATGGCGGTCAGGGCGCCGGCGCGGGTTGAGGGTGGGGCGCGTCCGGGGTATAAAGGTTTCCGTCCAGGATATTGCCGGTATTGCGGATATTGCCGCGGAACTTGGGCCAGGGGGTGCGGGCCAGCGCCACGCCGGCGCGCAGCGCGGAGAAACCGCCATAAGGAACCCGGTTATCGGGGGTGTAAATCTGCCCCGTCGGCCCGACGGTCGGCGAGCTATACCCATAGCCGGAAAGCCCGTATTTCCCCTCCACCTCGCCTTTCGGAGTCAGGTAGCACAGCAAGCCGGAGCGCGAGACGCAGCCGACGATGCCCCCCTCCAAAACGAACGGCGTGGATTCAAACGGGTAAAGCGGGTCTCCGAACCGCTGCCACCGTTTCTTGCCCTCGGGGCTGACGGCCCAGAAATGCGCAAAGACCCCCAGGTAAATCGTGCCGTCCGGCCCAATCACCGGCGACGACTCGGTGATGCCGCCCGTGCGCAGCCGCCAGCGCAGGCGGCCCTCCAGCGTGAGCGCATACAGCCAGCCGTCCACCGAAGTGAAGTAAAGGCCCTGATCCCCGTTCAAGGCCGGGGAGGAAATAATGGCATCGCCGGTGGCAAATTCCCATTTCTTGCGCCCGTCCGCGGCCAGGGCGTAGAATTTCCGGTCATGCGAGCCGAAATAGATGGCGCCATCGGCGCCAATCGCCGGCGAGGAGACAATCGCGCCGCCCGTCGGAAACACCCATTGTTTGACGCCATTCGTATTCAGCGCGTAAAAATTCCCGTCCCACGAACCGAAGCAGACCGTGCCATCGTGCCCCAGGGCGGGCGATGAATCCACCCAGCCGCCCGTCAGAAACTCCCAGCGCTTCTGGCCCCGGGGATGCACGGCGTAAAGCTTGCGATCCCGGCTCCCGAAATAAATCGTCCCGTCCGCGCCCACGGCGGGGGCGGACTTGATTTCATTCCCCGCCGCAAACGTCCACTTGCGCGCGCCCTCCGGGGTGAGCGCCCAGAGCCGGCCTTTCCACGTGCCGACATAAATGGTCCCGTCGGGGCCGATGGCCGGCGCGGAATCGCTGATGCTGTTGAACGGCACCGACCAGTCATTGGTAAGCCGGTCGGCCGCCGGCGCCGCGGCCCCTGCCAGCAGCCACGCCAGGCCGATGCTCAAGCGGGCAAACCACATCGTCGTCCTCATGTATGCCCCCTCAGCGTAGCGGCCGCGCCCGCCGCGCACGAGCAAAAAGGCGCGCGCCCCGCCGCCGCCCTACAGCGCGGCCAGCGCGCGTTCCAGGTATTCCCGGTTCTTCCGCGCATGGGCCGTCACGATTTCGGGCGTCTCGCCCAGGGCGCAGCATTCCACCATCAGCGGCCCCTGGAAACCGGCCTCTTTCAGCACGGTGAACACCGCCGGGAAATCCACTTTGCCGGCGCCAAACTGCAGCATGACCGACCCGTTCTGCCCCTCGCAATCCTTCGCGCAGAAGCCCGTCACCTGCGCCGCGATGGGCTTGAGCTGCTCCACCGGGTCCTTGCCGGTGTAGTGAATAATGTTCCCCGCGTCGAACCAGATCTTGAAATTGGCATGCTGCACCTTTGCCAGGCAGCGTTGAATCTCCTCCGCGGCCCCGCTCGCGCCCCCATGCGGCTTCATGACCACCTTCAGCCGCCGTTCCTGCGCATACGCCGCCGCGTCCCGCATCAGCTTGTAGTAATCCTCGTATTGACTCGGCTGGCTGACCCCGAAAGTCAGCAAAAACTCCACCCCCACCGTCTGCCCGTTGTCAATCTGCCGCCGGGTATCCTGAATCTGGTCGGCCAGCGGCAGATGGCTCTTGATTCGCAGCGCGCCGATATTGACCGCCAGCCCGCGCGCGGCAATGCGCCGCTTGAGCCCCGCCAGATACTCGGGCGTGGCATCCGACCCCAGCAACGGCTCGTCCTTCCCCGGCCGCGTCAGCAACCCGGTCAGCCGGTAACCGGCGGCTTGGATCCCATCCAGCGCGGTATCATATCCCCACGGCTTGTCCGGGCTGCCAATCCACGGCCGGTTAAAACAGCCAATCGGCCAGCCCACCCCCGCCGGCTTCGCGGCGGACAAGGCCGCCTGCGGAAGCCACGCTCCCGCCGCGGCGGCCAGACTGGTCACTTGCAGAAACTGACGGCGATTCATCCCCGCATTGGGCGATATTCAGCCGCCGCGCACAAGCCGAATCTGCCGCCCCGGCCAGAAATCCTGCAAGGGTTCCTCCGGACAGCCCAGGGCCGGCGAGGCTCGTGCGCCACCCTGGGCAACCCGCCCCAAAATATCAATCCTCCCTCTCCACCGCCTGCGGAAGATCAGGGCCGGGGGAGAAGAGGCCCACAGTGCCACGCGAATAATGAGCGGCGCGGGCGCGGGAGGCCGGGCATGGAAGTTCGCCAGGCATAGCCCGAGCCGATCAAATGCCTGCCCGGACGTCAATCTCGTTATTTGCGGCGGCTTGGCCGCAGGCAACCCGGACGGGGGCGTGGAAGTTTTTCTCAGCCGCCGGGCAAATGGCCACCATGCGCCGCGTGAGGGCACGCGGCCTACAGGAAACGGAAGCGCGCCGCGGCAAACCTCATGCCCTCTCGCAGCACCGCACTCTCGACAACCCACAAGCCCCCTCGCACCCTCCCGCCCCCTGTAGGCCGCGTGCCCTCACGCGGCGCTCCGCACCCGCCCACCGCCGCCAACCCCAAAAAATTGCCCTTGCGCGAAGGCACCCCACCCGCCAGCCTTCCCCCAAACCCTTGGGGTGGGGGCGGCTGGAACTCCCAGCCCAGGGAATGGCAGGAAGCGGAGTCGCTCTCCGGCCCGTAATAGACAGACAATTAGAACAACAATAGAAAGGACCTACATTATGAAAATACTAACCTCTCCGCGCACGGGCAGCCTGGGCGCGGAAACATATTACCAATCCCCCTTCGGCGTGTGCGCCCGGCGACGCACCGTTC
>JAAYVL010000010.1 GCA_012517205.1 Verrucomicrobiota bacterium | reverse complement strand
TGTCCGTGCTGACACACCACGAACGTTGCCGTTGGAGGCAAATCCCTTCCTGGCGCAACCCCCGCCACACGGCATGCACGGAACCGCCGAGTTTTACCGCCACCGCTGGCCCATCCCAGCAGGCTTGACCTGCTGACGGCGTGGTTTCCAAGACGGCCAGCACCTGGGTGCGGAAGTCCGCGCCATAAACCGGCCTGGCGCCGGGGCGTGGCGCATCGCGCAGCCCAGCCAGCCCACCTTGCACAAAGCGCTGCCGCCACTTGATAACGGTATTGGGGCGGGTGCCACCCTCCCGGGCAATCTGTTGGACGCGCCTTCCCTCCAGACAACCCAGAATAATGCGAGCTCGTTCTACCATCTGCTTGGCTTCCGTCCGACTGGCCGCCACCGCTTCAAGGTTTGCTGATCCTCCGAACTACAGGTAATTTGAGGTGCTGTTCGTGGCATGCACCCCACATTATATATTATCGTTTAATAGCGCAAGTAAGCACTAGGGAGAGTGCCGCTTTCCCATGATCCATTTTTACAAGGTAGGAAATAGGGTTGCGCGTTTCGTTGCTTTTGGGCGCACCAGAAATTGAGGCTTCAAGTGTCAGAGGAGGGGTTCAGCATTGACGGGGATAATAAGTGTTTTTAGATTTACGCAAGTGTGAATGGCACTTGCCAGGCCGATGACGAGAACGGAACCGAGCTCTGTACTACATGCGGGCTTTGTTGCAATGGTGTGCTTTTTGCCGATGTCCGGTTTCGCCCCGGAGATGATATTGCACGCTTGCATTCACTTGGCCTGCCCGTAAAAGCCTCCCAGTCCGCTACGCGACTCCCTCGGTTCACGCAGCCGTGCGCAGCTTTTGATGGTTTCCGCTGCTGCGTTTATACCGACCGGCCCAGCTACTGTCGCGAGTTTGAGTGTGCTCTTCTCCAGAACTTTAAAACGGGCTGCACGGAACTCGACGCAGCCCGACGGATCATTCGCACGGCGCGAGAACGGGCTGAAAAAATCAGCAGCCTACTCGAGGCTTTGGGCGACCGAGCGCTGGGTCAACCTTTGAGTATCCGTTTCCGCAATGCCAGCAAGCATATCACTCGGCGGAATTTGGACGAAGCTACGGCCGAGACTTATTCTCGACTGACATTGGCCGTGCATGACCTCAACCTGCTGCTGAGCAGTGCTTTTTATCCGCGGAGCACAAATTCGGCCAGGAAGATTCGAGCGAGACGAACCGTCGTGGCTGCCGCCAGCGTTATTTTTGCCCTATTCTTTGCCTATGTCCCCCTTTTGGCCGACCTCGTTGAGCTAAGGAACGGCGATCGCTATGTTGGCCAAGTCCTATCCCTCGATACGAATACGGTTGTGCTCCAGAGCGGCGTGCTCGGACTGCTGCAACTCCCGCGCAGTCAGGTTGCGAGAATGACTATAGGTTCCATGGCGGCAACCAATTCTTCTGGTAGACCACTAGCGGTTTCCGTAGAAACCACGAATGCTGCCGTGGAACTGCCCCCTGTACTACGCGGTCTTGCCTCAAGCAGCAATCTTATCCAGCAAGTACAGAGGCAGTTCCTGAGTGAGGCCGGGCCCGAGGCCAACGATAAGTTCACGGAACTGCTCGGCGACCTGTTGAGCGGCCGGCTAAGTGTGGCTGATATCCGCACGCAGGCCCGGGCTGTTGCCGACCAACTTCGAGAGCTCAAACGCGAGGAAGGCGGGCAAATGGGGTTTATGATTGATGCCTATCTGGCCATTCTAGATCGTTTCATTGGGCAAACCTCCCAGTCAGATACCACGATCAATGTCCCAACAACATTGGCTGGCTCAAATGCCCCTCCCGTTCAACGAAAGAAATAATGGTGCAGCCGATGCCGCGGCCGGGAAAGGCCGACGCTTGAACTGGCTGGGCATCTGGATACCTTCTGACTCATGAACTTGGAAGATCATTTGGGCGACATCATTCGCAAGGCGCGCTCTATGTCCCAGACTTCCCCTGCCGTCGCCGCTCGGGCTGCCGAACTGTCGGAGACAGAACTGGCGACACTGGAGGAATCCGGGAAGGTTCCTGGAAAGTTCAACCTGGCCGCACTCGCCGAACTAGTCGGTTTGCACCCCGGCAAGCTTGAAGCCTTGGCGTGTGGTTGGCGGCCTGCCTCCAAGGATTTAAGCGTTTGGCGCGAGTTGCGTTGCCTTACTACCGCTGCGGGTGGGATGGCAGTCAATTGTTATGTGGTTTGGGATGAAGTCTCGCGGGAGGCGGCATTGTTCGACACCGGATGGGAGGCCCAGCCCATTGCCGAGTTGGTCGCCGGCAATCAGCTTCAGCTTCGTCACATCTTCATCACCCACAGTCATGAAGATCATGTCGCTGCCCTGGGCGAGTTGCGCCGGTTGTATCCCAAAGTACGCCTCCATTCCGGTGCCCGCAATGCCCCCGTGGACCAACGCAATCGCGCGAACGATTTCATTCACCTCGGCAGCCTGCGTATTACCCACCGCGAGACGCCCGGCCACGCTGAAGACGGCACGACGTACATCGTCGGCAACTGGCCCGACGATGCTCCACACGTCGCTCTGGTGGGTGACGCATTGTTTGCCGGGTCTCTTGGCCGCGGCAACCAGTCCTGGGATCTGGCCCATCAGCGAGTGCGTGAACAGATTCTCAGCCTACCGCCGGAAACATTGCTTTGCCCCGGCCATGGCCCGCTGACCACAGTGGCTGAGGAAACGGCCCACAATCCCTTTTTTCTGATTTGAGGCGCGACGGAAAGATTTGCCCCGAATAGCTCTTCTGGCCCACATGAATCCGGCCACCAGTTCGCGCGAAAAGAACTCTGCGGCCTTCAACTCCGTGCTTGCCGCCTTTTTATTGACGGCCTTGAAGGTGGTGGTAGGCCTGCTCAGCGGCAGTTTGGGTATCCTTGCGGAGGCCGCACATTCCGGCCTGGATCTCGCAGCGGCGACGATCACTTTGGTGGCTGTGCGAGCCGCAGCCAAACCTCCTGACCGTGGCCACGACTACGGCCACGGCAAGGTGGAGAACCTGGCGGCCTTTTTGGAAACGCTCTTGCTGTTGGCCACCTGTGCCTGGATTGTCCGTGAATCGTTTTTACGGCTGACCGTTCGACAGGTCCAAGTGGATGCATCCGTCTGGGCCTTTGCAGTCATGGCTGTTTCCATTGCGGTGGACGTCTCGAGGTCCCGGATGCTTTATCGGGTGGCGGTCAAACATCGAAGCCAGGCACTTGAAGCCGACGCACTGCATTTCAGCACTGATGTCTGGAGTTCGGCCGTGGTGATTCTGGGGTTGGTGGGGGTGCGGCTGGCGGCTTGGAACCCCCGGCTGGGTTTTCTGAGGCAAGCCGACGCCGTGGCCGGATTAATCGTAGCGGGAATTGTAATGGTGGTCAGCGGCCGGCTGGGGCTGCGCGCCATCCAGGCTTTGCTGGACTCGTCTCCCCCTGGTGCGGGGGAGCAGATCAAGACGGTCGTAACGGCGATGGAAGGCGTGGTGGACTGCCATGCTGTTCGCGTCCGTCACTCAGGACCGCACTACTTCGTAGATTTGCATATCACCGTGGACGGCGAACAATCGCTGCGCGCAGCACATGAGTTGACTGAACGAGTGGAGCAAGCGGTGGCGGAACTGTTCCCCGAGGCGGACGTGACAGTGCATCCAGAGCCGACACCGGCTCCTGGCAACCCGCCGCCGAACCCCTTGGGCGGCACGCCGGCCTGATTTTTGATCCGAGCGCTGTTGTTTTTTTGAGGCAGGAGCTCCGTCCGCATCGCTGCTTTCGACTGTTCAAACCGGCCTGTTTTGTGAAAAGTTCCTCTATGACTAGGCGATCTGACTTTGCACTTCCTCCCGTGTGGACTTTAATTATCGCAGCTATGGTTGCTCTGGCAGCAAATGTCCAAAGTTCTCCAGACCGTCCGCGTTTGCGCGAGGTGGGCATAATTATTGGCAGCCTTCCACCCGGAGAACATAATGCCATTACGGATGTGGCTGGCGTGCGCGTTGGCCACACTACGGTGGTCGAGGGAGACTCTATTCATACGGGGGTGACCGCGATTCTCCCGCACGGTGGTAACGTATTCCAGGAGCGGGTGCCTGCGGGGATTTGTGTGGCCAACGGATTCGGAAAACTGACGGGCGTTACGCAAATCATCGAACTGGGCGAATTAGAAACACCTATCTTATTGACTGGCACCTTGAGTGTTTGGAAGGTTGCCGATGCTTTGGTCGAATGGCTGTTGGCGCAGCCGGGTATGGAAGAGGTACGTTCCATCAACCCGGTTGTAGGGGAGACCAATGATGGTTTTCTCAACGACATCCGGAAGCGTTCCATCCGCCCTGACCACGTCACTAATGCCCTTTTCCATGCCACCAGCGGTGCTGTGGCAGAAGGCGCAGTGGGCGCTGGCACCGGCACAGTAGCTTTTGGCTGGAAAGGCGGTATCGGAACCAGTTCGCGGAAGCTACCCGCGGCGCAGGGTGGCTATACCGTAGGGGTCATCGTGCAAAGCAATTTTGGCGGTGACTTGACCATCAATGGAGTGCGTGTTGGGCGCGAACTCAAATCACAGACGTCCAAATCGGAGAACCAGGGAACGGGAATATTGATAGCCGCACGGACTGATGCGCCTCCGCTCGGCAACTCGGGTGATGGCAGCATTATGATTGTCGTGGCCACCGATGCGCCGCTCGGCTCGCGGAACCTGGAGCGTTTGGCTTCCCGAACCATGATCGGCCTGGCGCGCACCGGGTCGAATATGGCCAATGGTTCGGGCGACTATGCCCTTGCGTTCTCGACGGCCCCGGAATGTCGTCGCCGGCGTGGCGAATCTGTCCTGCGGACGACTGAGTTGGCCAATGACTGCCTGTCGCTGCTCTTTCAGGCGGCGGCGGAAGCAACCGAAGAGGCCATCGGCAACTCCCTTTTTCAAGCAACTACCACCCGGGGATTTCGGGGCACGGCGGAAGCTCTCCCCTTGAAGCGGGTGCTGGCACTGCTCCGTCAGGCGGGCGCACTTTCCCAAGACTCTCCGCCACAGCCCAAAGGCAAGTGAGGCGGGCGTAGTTCGACACTGCTATTGGAGCAGCAATTCTTCTGTTGTCTTTCTTCGGGAGGGTGTCGTTATGCTTGGGAAGTCAATCCCAATGACGAGCTTGGCGTTTAAGTGAGCAGCGGGGGGCTCGTTCCGAGCCGGGCCGAGTCGTCGTTGGGGGCAGGTAAGGCTTCAAGAAGGAAGGTTGATCCCGGCGCCCGCCGCGTTGGTAGTCGCGCCACAGTGCCGCGGCGGTTGAGGTGGTTTCGAGCTTTCGGTCGGCGGTCAGGTATTCGAAGAGAAACTCGGCCAGTCGCGTTAGCGCAATGCCGTCAGTCCGGCCCGCCCGCGCATGCAGCCATTCGCTCCAGCGCAGGAAACTCGTAAAAGGAGAGAGCGATGCCGAAGTTGGGTCGGTTTCAGGAAGGGCTGGGGAATTGGGGAGCCGCTGGGCCTCTGCGTCCCGACTCCAGATCAGGGGCAGGGTTTCGCGAAAGTTACCGCTGTTGCCTACCAGATCCCAGTAGCGCGCGAATCGGCGCAGCTTCTGCAGGGTAGCGAAATCCAGCAATCGGTTTTGCAGGATGTCGTAGGGGGGGTGTGGGTTATAGACCATTTCCCATTCCGCATCATGCCGGGCGATTGGCGCGCCCCGCAGTCGCTTCAGAATACCCACTTGGATTTCGTGAGGCCGGAGGGCCAGCAACCGGTCAAAGCCTGCAGCAAAGCTCTGCAGATCCTCTCCCGGAAGACCGACGATCAAATCCGCATGCAAATGCGCTTTCGTGTGATTGCGCAAAAAGCGGAAGTTATCTTCCAGCCGTGGATAATTTTGGCGGCGTTGGATTCGGGCGGCGGCCTCCGCATTAAAGGTCTGCACTCCGATCTCGAGTTGCAGCGTTCCGGGCGGAAAGCGGGCGAGGACCTCGCGCAACGATTCCGGCAGTCGATCCGGGATCAGTTCGAAGTGATAGAAGTGTCCAGTGCGATGATGTGCCAGCAGAAATTCGAGAATGGCATGGCAGTCTTCGAGGTTCAGATTGAAGGTGCGATCCACGAACTTAAACTGCCGCGCGCCTCGTTCCATCAGGCGCAGCAAATGATCAAACAACCGCGCCCGGGGAACGGTGCGCACCGGGGTGTCCTGGGAGGACAGGCAAAACTCGCAGCCAAAGGGACAGCCGCGGGAGGCCTCCACGTAAATCAGGCGATGTGCGATGTCTGCCGCATTATAAAGATCATACGGCAGCACCAACCGGGTGAGGTCGGGCGGCGCGGTGGCTATAATCTTGCCGTCGGGTTGCTGGCCGGAGAGCAGTTGCCCGCAGAGTTCCGCAAAGGCCAGATCTCCTTCGCCGGCGATGACGTAGTCGGCTAGCTGTACGATGGGCTGCGTCTCGACTTCGTAGCTGACTTCAGGGCCTCCCAGCACTACCGTGAGGTCGGGGCGCAGGCGTTTGAGTGTGGCAACAACTTCCGTTGCCGCGGCCACGTTCCAGATGTAAACGCCCAGCCCAACAATCTGCGGTTGTTGCGCCAGGAGTGTTTCCACGATGTCAAGCGGACGCTGGCAGAGATCGAACTCGAAAAGGGAGGCGCTGGCCTGCAGCGGACCGAGGTTGGCGAGCAGGTAACGCAGCCCGAATGCGGTATGAGCGTATTTTGCGTTGAGCGTGGTCAGGACGATATCTGCCATGACAGCAAACTCAGCCGCATGCTGAGAGGGCGGTGCTGGTCGCTTGAATAATCTGTCGCAGCGGCGTGGCGGGGCGGAAGCCGGTAAGGCGTGCCAGTTTGTCCACCTGCGGTTTGCGGCGGCGCATATCCTCGAAACCGGCGCCGTAGGCCTGGCTATAGGGAATATACTCGATGGTTGAGCGCGAACCGACAACCTCGATCACCACCTGAGCCAACTGGCGCATTGAAACTTCCTCAGTGCCGCCCACGTTGAATATCTCGCCGCGCGCCGCCGGACAGTTTTGCAGGCGCACCAGTGCTTCGACCGTGTCGGAGACCAGGCAAAAACAGCGTGTTTGAGAGCCGTTGCCATAGACTTGGAGGGGTTGGTTGGCGCGGGCGGCGGCGATGAAACGCGGCAGTACCATGCCGTAGCGGCCCGTCTGGCGCGGCCCCACAGTATTGAACAACCGGGTTACTATCACCGGCAGCGAACGCTCTCGTGCGTAGGCTAGCGCCAGGAATTCATCCATTAGTTTCGAGCACGCATAACCCCAGCGCGTCTGGTGCGGCGGACCGATAAGCAGATCGTCGCCCTCATCGAACGCCGGTTGCTGGCTCTTGCCATAGACTTCGGAAGTGGAAGCTAGTAAAACCGGCACGCGGCGTGGCGCGGCCGCCGCCAGCAGCGCCTCCGTCTCGCGCAGATTGGTAAGAAGAGTATGAATCGGCGCGTTAATCACCATCTCGACTCCCACCGCCGCCGCCAAGTGGTAGATGGATTCCGCGGCATCCGCCAACTGCGGCAGTTCCGCGCACCCGGAAACCGTGGAGACCACGACCCGCAAGCGTGGATGCGCCTTCAGGTTGTCGAGGCTGCCGGTGGACAGGTCATCCACTACCACCACGGTTTTACCATCCGTCAGCAACCGCTCGACCAGATGCGAACCGATGAACCCGGCGCCGCCCGTGACGAGCACATGGGGCTGGCTGGGGGCTATGGGGGGCATGGCGCTCTTAACGCGCCGCGAGGTAGCGTTCAGCCTGGATGCCAGCGGCACAGCCCATCCCGGCGGCGGTGATGGCTTGCCGATAGACGCGGTCGGCGCAATCGCCCGCGACGAAAATGCCCGGCACGTTGGTAGCCGCGCCTTGCCGGGGAATCAAGTAGCCGTTTTCATCCATATCCAGGGGGCCCCGGAAAAGTTGCGTGTTGGGCACATGGCCGATAGCGACGAACAGGCCCGCGCACTCAAGAACGCTTTCCGCGTTAGTTTTGACGTTCCGCACACGGACCCCAGTGACTTTGTCCTGTTGCACATCCAATACTTCCGTGACGACGGTATCCCAGATGGGCTTGATTTTGGGCTGGGCAAGCGTCCGCTCTGCCATAATCGGGGAAGCGCGGAGGGTGTCCCGGCGGTGGACCAGGTAAACAATGGAGCCGAAACGCGTCAGGTAGAGGGCCTCTTCGCAGGCGGAATCGCCCCCCCCCACCACGACCAACGGTTGGTTGCGGAACATCGGCAGTGCTCCGTCGCAGGTTGCGCAGTAGGTCACGCCCTTGTTCTCCAGCTTGCGCTCGCTTTCCAAGCCCAGGTGCCGATGGCTGGCGCCGCTGGCTATGATGAGCGCTTCGGTTTCAATCAGTTCTCCATCCACGGTGAGTTGGAACGGCGGGCGCGCAAGGTTGGCTGCTTCCAACGTGCCGAATTTGACTTGCGCCCCAAATCGTTCGGCCTGTTTTTGCATGCGGGTCATGAGTTCATAGCCATTTATGCCCTCTGGAAAGCCGGGGAAATTCTCGACCGTGGTGGTGGTGGTCAGCAAACCGCCGGGTTGTCGTCCGGTCAGAACCAGCGGCCGCAAATTCGCCCGTGCGGTGTATAAAGCTGCCGTCAAACCCGCGCACCCGGAGCCGATAATAACAACTCTTTCCATACGTTTGGGAAGGTAGTTAGAGGGGGAGCGATTGGCAAGGGATGAGTACAAAAGCATCGCGGCAACAACGCAGGCACACACAGGCAGCGAGCGGTTGTTTAAGGTTTGGAGCGCTACGCTGGCAAGCTAATGGGAGAACAGGCCGGGCTAGCGGGACAGGAGCAGCTTTCGGTCGGCGGCGGTCAGCGGTTTCCAAGCGCCGGGGAGAAGGTCGCGCAGTTGTAGTTGACCAAGACGCACGCGAATGAGGCGCAGCGTGGGGTGGCCGATGGCCGCGGTCATACGGCGGACTTGCCGGTTCTTGCCTTCGTGCAGTTCCACACCGATCCAACAGGCAGGCACGGTCTTGCGGAAGCGGATAGGCGGATCGCGCGGGGTCATCTCCGGCTGCGGATCGAGCAACCAGGCGCGGCCCGGCATGGTCTGACGTCCTTGTACTTGCAGCCCGGCGCTGAGTTGGCGCAGTGCCTCCTGGGTGGGAATCCTTTCGACCTGAACCCAGTATTCCCGCTCATGAGCGTGGCGAGGATGAAGCAATCTCTGATTCAGGGCGGGTTCGTCGCTGAGAAGGAGCAAGCCTTCGGAGTCGGCATCGAGGCGGCCGATAGGATAGACATCCCGGGGAAAGCCAAACCCGGCCAGGGTGCGATGAGAAGAGCCGTCCGGGGTGAACCGAGAAACGACGCCGCAGGGTTTATGAAAGGCGAGGAGCATTGCGGTCCGAAAGAGCTGCGGGCTGAGAATAAACGCGGAGCGGATCGGCTATTTTCGCTGCCACGGGTCAAGGGCGGACTTCAACCCGGAAGACCTGCAACCCGGCGTTGGCGTTAGTAATGATGCAGCGCATCGGGCTGGCAGCGGCTTGGAGCCACTCGGTGACGGGAGTCCAGAGGTTGGCGTTGGTCACGGCGCCAGACAACGCCAAGGTTCGATAGAAGCGGCGCGCCGAGGCGGCCGATTCGGGATCCACCCAATCCAATCCGCCGCCGTTCGCATTGGTGTAGATGGATGTCCACGCCGAGAGATTGGACGAAGCCTGGATGGCGTAAGGCAGATTGGTGGGAGCGTGGACATGCAGGGTAAAACTGCCACTTAGCCGGTCCACCGTTCCGGACAACCCGGGGCGAGCCGGAGCCGCCGTGAGGCGGGAGGCGGTTTGCACCTGGTAAAGCCGTCCGGGAATGGCCGCCCACTCGAGGCGGATGAATTGGTTGCTCAAAACTTCTGTTCCCAGGAAGACCAGCTTCGATGCCGCATTGGTGGGGTTGGTTCCGGCCATAAACTCGGCATAGTCCGACATGCCGTCTCCATCCGAATCGGTGAATGGCGCGCGGTTGGTTGTGGCCAGGCCGAAGTAGTACCTTTCCCAGGAGTCGGCGATGCCATTATCATTGATATCCAGGAAGACATAGTTGCCAGTAAAGGCGAGCGTCCCGCCATTGGTGAGGGTGAGCGATTGCTCGTGCGGGGTTTGATAGAAGCTGACGTCGCTGAAACGCACGGTATAAGGGCCCGGCGGTGCGTTGGTGATGGTAGTCAGGGGAGCCGTGCCGGTTCGGCTGATAGGGCCGGACAAGGTGAATCGGCCCTGGCCGAGATTTTTGGAAATCTCAAGGGTGCCGCTGCCCGCCACGCCAGTGATGCTGATATCATCTACCAGCCAGCCGTGCGGGGCGCCGAGCATTACGCCCTGGTATTCCCAGACCAGTTGCACGGTCTTTCCGATATGAGCGGTCAAGGGCAGGGAGACCTCTTCCCAGCCAGCGGTGCTCCAGCCACTGAAGTCTTCCAGGACAGGCGCCTCCGCAGGCGGGCTGCCGATGGAGGTGATGATTCGCACCTGGCCCTGCTCGAACATGGAATCGAAGTCGAGGCAATGCCAGAAAGTAAGGGTGGCCTGGCTGACCCCCGAGAGGTCAATCGCCGGGCTGATCAGAAAGCTATGGGTAGCCAATGAAATCGGCTCTCCATGGAGGACGCTGCCCCAGGCGTTGGTGCCCGAGTGTGCGCTGTTCATCAGACCGTTGGCCGGGGTGCCGAGGGTCCATTGCACCTCAGCGAATAGCGGGTCCGGCACCACCGTCCAGTCACCAACCCCGTCTTCCAGACTGTCGAACCAGGGCGGGCGCGGCGCCGGGCGGGTAGTGAAGGTATAGAGCGCGCCTTCGTTGTTATCCACCGTTGTGTTGCCCGCCTGATCGCGGCTGACTACCTGGTAATAGTAATCACGATTGGCCAGCAAACCGGCCACGGAGACCGCGTGGTTTGTGGTCAAGGTGCCGCTGTGGGCGGTGCGCCCCAACAACACAGACTCGCCATATTGAACCAATGAGTCCGCCGGCTTCGAGGTCCTCCAGCTTACCGTGGCGTCGCCAAAGCCCGTGACCGCCTGAACCTGGCTGATGAGCGGCGGCTGAGCGTCAATCGCGGCCTGGGCGATCACATTGCTGTTATTTGAGGCATCAAAATAGGTAGCGGAGATAATATCCCCGTGGCTGACCGGTAACTGGTTTGGCGCGGTTTCGGCCGCGACCAGCGTAAGAAAGCCGCGGAACAGGCCGGGGCGCGTCGTTTCATTCAAGATGACAGCGACCTGGTTGGTGCGGGAACTGGTCGTGAAAGTCACCTGGAGGGGGCCCTGGCCCGCGCGGTCAGAATCGCCTGCCTCAACGATGACCTGGGCCGGAACCGAATACTTGTCGTTGTTGAGGGAGAGCGTTCCGATTCCGTGCGCGCCCGGCGTCAGGAACTTGAGTAGATTGCGCAGCAGGATCGCCCGATGGCCGGGCGGGGGGCCCGTCGCCGGCACCGCATCGAGCGGGAAAGAAAGAAAGGCGATCCGCCCGGGGCTGTCCACCCCGACGCGCGGGTAGCTCATTCCGCAGGGCCGTCCGGAAGCCGCGTCAAAGAGAATCGGCACGGCATTGGTGGTTGGCGTAAAGGTGTCGGAGAAGTCCGGGCCGAACATGAATTCCTCGAAGTCAAAGTTCGGGTACCCGCTATAATCGAGGTTGGCCGCGAAGCCGTCCGTAACGGGGTTCCCCGGCGCCCCCACAATGGCGGACACCCCGTGGTCTTCGTCGCAATCCACGCAGGACGACAGCGGGTCGGGGTTCTGCTTGAATCCACCCACTTGAAGCGCATTTTTGCGGAAGGGCACATTTCCCAATCGGCTAAGAATCTCCATGGAGGCCAGGAGAAAGGAGCCGCCGCCATTCAGGTAGGACTGAACCATCACTTGCTGCGGCGGGGAAAGGGTATTATGCGGGCCATCGTAGAAAATGGCGTCGTCGGTAGTGCGCCAAATCACGACCGGGAAGGGTTGCAGATCGGAGAGCTGCGGCGAACCCCGGGCGGCCACTTTCCAAAAGGCGTAGCTGAACCCTGCGGCGTTGAGGGCGTTGGTATAGGTGCTGTCGGGGATATCGGTGGCGCCCCACTCGTCTTCGTCCCCTCCGGTGGTGTCCCAGTCATCCACCAGCAAGACGGTCGGAGCCGAAGGCGCGATAAAGCTGAAGTAAGTCCCCGCGTTATTATTCGTGGTGGCATTGCCGGCGGCATCGGTCGAAATGAGATAGAAGAAATAGGTCGTGCCGGGGACCAGGCCAGTCAAACGGACAGAATGGGCAGTGTTCAGGGAGAGATTGGTGACGGCCAAGTCGAAAGCCGGGTGCGCGCTGTCGCGATAGCGGATAATGGAACGGGCGGGCTCGGGTGTTTGCCAGGAGATAGTGAGGACTCCCATGTTGGTCGCCACCGCCACGTTGCTGATGGTGGGGGCGATCAAGTCCGCCACAGCCCGCGCCACACGCTCCACCTGGGCGCTGTCCTCATAAACGGCCTCGATACTATCGCCATGCTGGAGTTCCAATTTGCCGTTGGGGGCGGCGCTCCCCGCCACCGTAGCCATTGCGCCTGTGAATGCGCCGTAGTTGCCGGAGGCCTGGAGCACGACCGTTTCCCCGTTCGGCTCGGTCGTGCTGCGCAGCACTACGCTGACGGAATTGCTGGCAGCGCGGGCCGGGTCGAAAACGGTCAGTCGAAGCTCGCCCGGCGCGGTATAGGCCGGGCGATCCAACAGCACGGTTCCCGCTCCCGGGCGCGCCAGGTCCCCGGAAATGATCAGCGCGAAGTCCTGGTCAATGGCAGCCGTTTCCGTCGGGCACGCATCCTGCACAATATGCCGGCCGCGGACGCGCACCAGGTAGTCGCCCGGCGCCGGCTGCGTCAGATGCACGGCTTCCACGTTGTTGAGAATGTCGGGCGAGGGAGCATTGGGCGCCGAATCATCACCCGCAAACTGGTTGCCGCGGTAGAGCGTCCCATCGGGGGCGATAACTTCCAAGTCCAAATCATTCACCAATGCGGGAATTGCCCCGGCAAAACCGTAAACGTCAGTGTAGGCCAGGGTGATTTTTAGCGGCTGCGTCGAGCCCTGGACCAGAATGTGGCGCGTATAGAATCCGCCGTTGGTCAGTAGAATCGTTTGGTCCACATATTCGTAGTGGCGCGGGGCATTCAGGCGGTTGGTGATGATGAGGCTGGCCAGGTTGACGCGGCCCCAGCCTTCTTCATTATTGGGGATCGGGCCGGGGCCGCCGTTCAACGGGTCGAGCGCGTCCGCCGAATTGATCAGCGCCGCCTTGACCAGCGCCGGCGAGGGCCGCGCGTTGGGATACAGGCTTTGGTAGTATTGGACGAACACCGCCGCCGCGCCGGCGACATGAGGCGCCGCCATGCTGGTGCCGCCCATGTACACGTAGTAATCGTCAATCATCATCCAGGAGACCGCGGCCATATCCAACGCCGCCGAGGACGCGGCGGAGGCGATCCACGTGCCGGGCGCGACGACGTCCGGCTTAATGCGGCCGTCTTCACAGGGGCCGCGGCTCGAGAAGTCCGCCATGGCATCCGGTCCGTCAGCATAAAGCCCGTAAAGCAACGGCAGGGTGGAGGGCACGTTCTGGCTGGCGCCCACGGCGATCACGTTTTTCGCCGAGGCCGGGCTATCCATTGTGAGCGACCCGGGGCCGGCGTTGCCGGCCGCAAACACCATGATATACGGCTGCGCCTCGGGCTGCCAGCGGTCGGCGTCCCGCACCAGTTCGTCGAATTGCGCCGCATCGGTATCGTATTCGCCCTGCACATCATTGCCCCAGCTATGCGAGCCGATGACAGCCCCGCCATGCACGGCATCCTGCACCAGGGTTTCGTTGCTGGGCAGCGGGTCTGCCTGGGTTCCGTTGTCGTCGAAGAGCCGCTGGATGAACAGCTTGGCCCGGGAGGCGACGCCCAGGCCATACAGCCCGCCGAATTCGGGATCGGCCTCGCCGGTGGCCGCATTGCCGGCGAGAATGCCCGCGCAGTGAGTGCCGTGCCCGTGTCCATCCGCTCCGTCCAGGATATTGTCGCCATACCATTGAAAACCGACTACCCGCCCGCTCAAGTCCGGATGCAAAGCGTTCGTATTTCCGCTGTCCAGACCCGTGTCCGCCACGGAAACCGTGACGCCGGAGCCGTCGAACCCGAGCTGCTGGGTGATTGTGGGCGTGCCGATCTGGCCATCATCGCCTCCGACCAGCTTGGCCGCCGCCTCGTCCACCAGCCGGCGGCGCGGGGCTTGCTCCAGCCACAGCACGAAACTGGCTTGCGCCAACGCCTCCAGGCTGGCCGGGGAGAGGGTGCCGCATAGGTACGTACCCTGCCGCAAGCGGCTTTCATGCGCCACGGAGGTGAAGAACGCGCGGGCTTGGGCCACCTCGGCTGGCGTGGCACGGGGCGAGAGCATAAGAGTGATGGCAACGGTGCGCTGCGACTTCGGAAGCGCGCGGGTGGCGGCCGCCAGTCGCGGATGAACTTTATGCTCCGGACGGTAAGGACCGATATAGCGCACGAAATCCAGCGCCTGAACCTGGCTCGGAATGGCGTTGTCAAATTGCGCAATAAATGCATCGTCGGGCACGTAATTGAGCAACTCGACCCCGAGCGCGTTTAACTGAGCGCGCTGGCTTGCCTCCAACGCGCCCTCGAATTGGATCAGAAAAAGGCCGGAGGCGGGTTTCCGGGCGGCGGGGTCTCCGGCCTGCGCTTTAGGGAAAGTCTTCGACGCGGGAGGGGTGGTAATCGTCTCGTTGCGCAGCCGAATGGTTTTTGCCGGGCTGCCGGCCGCCGAAACGCAGAGCAGTCCCGCGCAAAGGAAGGGGCCGGCGACGCGCAGCAGCGACGCGCTTTGCAGAACGAAACGAAGTTTCACGCGGTTATTGTAATCGCGTCTCGCCGCTAAAACAAGCGCCGGCGCGGCTAAGGCCCCAGGTCGGTCACGCGGAAATTATCGAGCCAGACATTATAGGTGCCCAGGCCTCCGCCGGGGACAAACTCGAGGTGCTCGAACACCCCTTTGCCGGTGGTGGAGGTCAACACCCCGTCGCCCAGGTAGAAACTGCGCGCCGGTTCATAAGGCAGGAAGAAACTCAACGTCGTCCACTGTCCCGCCGGGACGATATGCCCTTTGGGCGGAGTCACCGTGTTGTCAGTTATCCCCCCAACCCATTCAATCGGGCCGCTGCTCCCGCCGTCAGCGCCGATGGCGGCAGTCGTGCTCGTCTCGCGGAAGCCGACGCCGACATACAGCGCGCGGTCGGCATAGATCTCGAATTGGAGCACCTGGTTGGTGCCAATGGTGGGGTTGGGCAGGTGGGGGGCGTTAAAGGTCGTCAGACGCAGCCAGGGGTTGACGGCGCCAGCCTTGAAACTCCAGGCGACGGCCAGGGTTCGGTCGCTGGCATGGCCTGCGGGAAAGGCATTGGTAATGCTGACTTTATTGGGGGCGCTGTCGAGAAAGCCGGACGTCGAACCGGAGGAGGTGGGCGGCTGAAACATTACCTGGGTTCCCGGCGCGTAAGCCTCGAAATCCGCCAGCATCTGAGTGCTTGCCGCGCACGCGCGATAGAAGCGCGCCGGATAATCAGCCGCCTCGGGGTCAATAAAGGGCAGGGGGCCCCCGCTGACCGCGAGCACGGAAATCGGCGTCCAGTTCACCAGGTTGGTGGAGGCATAAATGAGGTAGCTCTGTCCGGGCAGGCCTGAGAAAATCAGTTGCACCTGCCCGTTGGTCAATACGGAGGCGGAGAGGAATTGCACTTCGGGCGCCGCCACCGTCAGCACCGCCGGGGCGCTCGCCGCATGGCCGGCGGGGTTGCTGACCAGGACATCATAAAGGCCGCCATCCGCGGGTTGCACATTCGCCAGCGTGAACGAGGAGCCGGTGGCGCCCGGCAGGTTCGTTCCGTCGCGGCGCCATTGGTAGGCGAAGGGAGGCGACCCGGCGGCGGTGACGGTGAAAGTGGCGCTGCCGCCCGCGCCGACCGCCTGGCTGCCCGGCGGGGAGGCAATAATCGGAGGCGTGAGCGCCGGGGTGCTGAGGTCTTCCACCCGCAAATTGGCGAACAGCGCAAAGGCATCCTTTGCCGGTTTGGCGATGGAGGTGTAAGGATCCAGGTAGCCGATCATGATATTGCCCTGGGTAAAGGCCGAAGTGTTGGTGCGCTGGGCGATGAGGGTGCCGTCGAGCCGCCACTCCAGGATGCCCTGGGTTTGGCGCAGTTCCACTTCCACCCAGTTTTTGCCCGGCGCGCCCGCGCTCTCGAAGCGCGCCGCGGGAAAGAGGTTCTGATAGATGGCGGCGATGCTGTTGGACGCGGTTAAACCGCTGGCGCCGGCCACGGTCAGATCCGTTGGCCCCCCGGAGAGATTCCCCACATAAGCCCGGTAATCGGTGTTCACGCCGCCCTCGCCGTCCATGGCAAACCATACCCCGTCCGATGACGCGACGCTGGCCGGAGCCCAGTTTGCCTGGGTGCCCAGGTGATTGAGGCCGAAGATGGCGAACTCCGTGCTGCCTGTCGAACCGGCTCCGCCCGCGCCCCCGGGATAGTTAAGCCACAAGTCAAACTTCAGGGCGAAGTTATTGCTGAAAAGCCGCCCGCGGGGGTAGAGGTTCACCGCGGCAATCGCCTCGGTGGCGTCGTTGTTGTTGACGGTGAACTTGAGGGCGCGCGCGCCGTCGTCGGCGGAATTGGGCGCGGGCGGAATGATATTGGTGAAGCCATTAAAGGTGTAAGCGGTGCCGCCGTAGTCGGCGGCCCAGTTGGCCGTGTAGTCGGCTACGCCATTGCCGGCGCCCCAATATAAATCCCAGTGGGCGGACGTATTGCCGTCCAGGGAGTCCGCAAAAAGAGCCGGGTGGACATTGGTGTTGACGCGCAAACGCGCCGGCCGGCTGGTGACGACGCCGGAGAGGTTGGAAACCACGACGGCGTAGAACCCCGCCTGGGCGGCCTGGACATTGCTGAGGGTGAGGGTGGCCTGGGTCGCGCCGGGCAGCGGCGCCCCATTGAACCGCCAGCTATAGCGGAGCGGTGCGTCGCCAGCCGCCAGCAACCGGAAAACCGGGCTGGCGCCGGGGAGCACGGTCTGGGCGCGGGGAGGGGCCATGATCACCGGGGCCCGAGGCGCGGGGGAATAACGCGGCACCTGGATCACTCCGGTACTGGTCGTCCCTTCCGCGGGCCCCTCATCGCTCAACAGCGCCGCCAGGCTGGGATTGGTCAGGACGCTGCTGACAGTGGTGGGGATGCCGTCCACGAGCATCACGTTTTGGACCAGGCGGATGCCGTGGCTGTAGTCGGCGTACGATTCCTCATGGCCGTTGTATAAGGGTTGGATTGGGGAGCCGTCGAGCTTATGCCAGCCGTAAATCACCACCGGTTTGGGCACCCCGGGTTGAAGCTTCGCGTAGATTTTCGAGGAGATAACCACGTCCTTTTTGTTGCCGCTGACTAATGCTCCCAGCGGGAACGAATTGGTATAGGCGCAGCGCTGGGTATAAACCATGTAATTATGCTCCGCAAACACGGGCACGGTGGTCATCTCAGCGCTGGGAGGAATGGTCTTCGGGGCCAGTTTGACCGCAGCCTGGGTCCAAATCTGATTCACCATCTTGCGCGTCGGCAGCGTGCAGCCGAGCGCGTCGCATAAACGCTGCGCCAGCAAAGGGGTGCCCGGTTCGAGAAAATAGTCGGCGTCACTCCCAATCGCCAGGTAGTCCGGCGTGACATAGTAGGTCGCCGTGTGGTTGATGCCGTTGATTTGCGCGCTCACCGTGACGGGCGCCAGGGTCCGCAAAAAATCGGGGATATTGCCGCTCATGACCTGCGCGTAAATCCAGTTTTCGCGCTCCGCCGCCGGCGGGGAGGGCATGGGCGTGATGAAGCTGGCAAACTGAGTGCCGGTCAGCGCGCCGGGAGCACGGGGCGGCAGGTTGAGGCTTTGAGAAATGGCCGGGCCAATCCCCAGCAGCAGCCATCCCGCCAAAATAAACAGGAGTTTCGATCTCATGGGCCACTCACGCGCGCGTTCAGTTAATTTCCAAGCCCAAAGATAGCCGATTCCCGAGCGGAGCGCGAGCCAAAACAAGGAGAAAAAACACTGGCCATGCCCGCCCAATGCCGCTACGATTTGACCTTTAGTGATGGCGGTATTAAAGGGATAAGCTATGCGGAAGCGGCGTATTTTGGTCGTAGATGACCAGCCTATGATTTGTGACGCGGTGAAGATGATGCTGGACGTGGACGGCCATGAAGTCAAAGCCGCCTTTAGCGGCGAGGAAGCGCTGGCCACGCTCCAGCGCGAGGAATTCGACCTGGTCATCACGGATTACGAGATGCCGAACATGAAGGGGGACGAGTTGGCCGCGGCCATCAAGGCGCGATCTCCGGCGCAGCCGGTGCTCATGATCACGGCTTACGCGGAAATGCTGCAAGCGTTGCCCAATGCGCTCGCGGACATAGATTTTATCCTCAGCAAGCCGTTCCGCCTGGAAAACCTGCGCGAAGTCGTTGCCAAAGCGACATCCGCCGAACCCCGGGACCAGGCCCCGGCCGGCTAAACCACGGGGACGCGGCGCCCGGTTGGGGGGCCGCGCGGGGCCGGGCTGAGTTTGAGGTGGCTTGCGCCGCCAGTTTCGGGCTACTCTGCACCCATGAGACAAATCAGTTGGCGCCGCGTCGGGATTGCCGGCCTCCTGCTGGCGGGCCTGTCCACGCAGGCGGACCCGGTGGATCAGTATATTAAGAGCCAGATGGAACAGCACCGGATTCCCGGGGTGGCGTTGAAGGTCATCCGGGACGGCAAGCCGATCAAGACGGCGGCCTACGGTTTCGCCAATCTGGAACTGAATGTGCGGACCCGGCCCGGGACGGTGTTCGAGATTGGCTCGATCACCAAGCAGTTCACCGCGGCGGGGATTTTGCTGCTGGCCCAGGACGGCAAACTGTCCGTGGACGACCGGATTAGCCGGCACCTGAAGGACACCCCCGCGGCATGGGCCAACGTGACCATTCGGCACTTGCTGACGCATACCTCGGGGATCAAGAGCTACACCGGGCTGGACGGCTACCAGATCTGGCGGCACCTCACCCAGGCGCAGTTCATTCAGGCGATTGGCCGGCAGCCCATGGAGTTCGCGCCGGGGGAATCCTGGAAATACTGCAATACGGGCTATAATCTTCTGGGTCACATCATCGAGAACGTGAGCGGCCAGGATTACTGGGATTTTATGAGCCAGCGCATCTTTCAGCCGCTGGGGATGCACGCAACGACCAATCGCCTGCCGCGGCTGGTGATTCCCGGGCGCGCCGCCGGCTACGAATACACGAACCGGGTGTGGCTCAATCGCGATGCCGACCTGACGGAAGTCTTTGCCGCCGGCGCCATCGCGTCCACCGTGGACGACCTGGCCAAGTGGAATGCGGCCCTGGACGGCGAGCGCCTCCTGAGCGCCGCCAGCAAGGCGCAGATGTGGACGCCCGTGAAGCTGAATGATGGCTCAACCCGGCGCTACGGCTTCGGGTGGAACGTGGGGATGGTCGAGGGACACCGGAACATCGGGCACGGCGGATCCACGTCCGGCTTTTCCGCCTCGCTTCAACGCTTCCCGGACGATCGCCTGGCCGTCATCGTCCTCACCAACACCGAGCAGGAAATCGCGACGACCCTGGCCCGAAAAATCGCAACCTTCTTCTACCGGAAAGACCCTCATGCCCCTTAACCCCGCCCGATCGCACCCGAAGAACCCCTGGATCCGCAACGGCGCGGCGGCGCGGATGCTCATCCGCCTGACCCGGTGCCGCGTGCCGGTATTGAGCCGGCTCTATTTGTATTTCATGGGCTGCGACATCGGCCTGGGGCTTCCCCGGACGGTGTTTCTGCCGCACCCCATGGGCATTGTCATCCACCGCAACACGCGCCTCGGCGATGATGTGGTCATTGGTCATCAGGTCACCCTCGGCGGGCGGGACTTGACCAACGCCGCGCCCCACGTCGAGGATGGGGTCTATATTGGGGCGGGGGCCAAAATCCTGGGTGGAGTTCGCATTGGTCGTGGCGCCACCGTTGGCGCCAACGCGGTGGTGACCAGGGATGTCCCGGCCGGCGCAACGGTCGTGGGCGGTAATCGCCTGCTCCCCACGCGCAGCGCCTACGCGATGGATTGAACTTTGGAATGATGCCGCTGCTTCTCCCCGAAGTGAAGGTTGCGCCCGCCGCGCGTGCCACGCACTCTGAACTGGCGGCCGGCTAAAACAACGATGAAAGTGCTGTTTAACTGCCACGTTCCGTTCATGCTGGCGCATGGCGGCGCGCAGGTTCAAATTGAGCATACCAAGGCGGCCTTGAACCAGGTCGGCGTGGAGACGGATTTTCTGGAATGGTGGAATGATCGGCAAACCGCGGATGTCCTTCACCATTTCGGGTCTATTCCGGTGCACACAATCCGGCTGGCCCAGGAGAAAGGCTGGAAAGTGGTAAACACCATCCTGCTTTCCGAAACGGCCAACCGGGCCAGAAGCGCTTTGCTGCTGCGCCGGGTTTTAATCCGCGCAGTGATGGCGGTCCCGCAGTTGCGGTCCTTGATGGGGCAGTGGCATTCATTGCGGCTCTGCGACCGCGTGTTGATTTCCCTGGAGGCCGAGAAGCAGATTCTTGTCCGCTCTTACGGAGTATCGGAAAACCGCGTGGGCAAGTTGCCGCTGGGGCTCAAGGAGTCCTTTCTGAGGGCCGGCCCCGGCTCGCGGACCGGGGATTATCTGATCTCCCATGGCACCATTACGCTAATCAAGCGCTCGGTGGAATTGGCGCGGTTGGCGCGCGAAGCCCGGGTGCCAATCCTCTTTATTGGCAAGCCCTTCGCCCAGGCGGATGACTACTGGAAAGCATTCCGCCAATTAGTGGACGACCAGTTCGTGCGGTATCGTCCGCATGTCGGGAGCGAGCCGGAGTTGATCCACCTGCTGCAGCAGGCGCGGGGATTTGTCCTGATGAGCCGTTTCGAGAACTGGAGCCTGGCGGCGCACGAGGCGGCGGCTTGCGGGTTGCCGCTGTTGCTGGCGGACCTTCCCTGGTCGCGCGAGCGTTTTGGCGGCCAGGTCACTTACTTTCCCAAAGGGCGCGCGTCGGCCGCTTCCGCGCTGCGGCACTTTTACGAGCGGTGTCCGGCCTTGTCAGCGCCCCGGGTGCCTTTCCATAGCTGGCGAGAGGTCGCGGAGATGCTGCGCGACATCTATGCGCAGATGCTCGATTCATCTATCCCCGCCACCCCCGGGATGACCGCCCCGCGGCAGGCGGTGCGCTGAAGGCCGTTCGCGCGAAACGATGGGCAGCGGCCCTTGGGGCTGAGGGCAAGAAGGAGCGGAACTACGCCTGGTCCAGCACCTCCCGGTAGATCGCCAAGTGCCGCCGGGCAATGGTTTCGGGATGAAAACGCTCCCGCGCCCGCTCCCGGGCCTGGCGGGCCACGGCAGCCGCCCACGCCGGATCGCGCAGCACTCTTTCAATCGCCGCCGCCATGCTCGCGGGTTCGTGCGGGTTGCATAAGAACCCGGTTTTGCCTTCCTCAACCAGTTCCGGCACGCCGCCGACCCGGGCGGCGATCACCGGCACTCCCGCCGCCATGGCTTCAAGGATGGCCATGGGGCAATTGTCTTCGAGCGAGGGCAGAATCAGCGCCGTTGCCTCGAGCAGGCGGGCCTGAACTTCCTGCCGCCCGGCAAATCCGTGGTGCACGCACCAGCGCCGCGCCCGCACCAGGCGCAGGAATTCCCGGGCGTAAGCGATGCGCTCGTCGGCGGCGCCGCAGAAATGCAGTTCGAACGGGTATTTTCCGGCCAAAGGATCAAGCGCGCGGATCAAGGCGTTCTGGTTCTTCAACGCATAGATATGGGCCACGCACAAAAGGTGCGCGGGGGCGCCCGGAGTGGGGCGTGCGTTGATCTCGAAGAACGACGTATCCACCGCGTTGGGCGCCACCCAGGTGCGCCGGGCCAGCCCCATGACCGCCTGGCGGGTGTGTTCCGTGATGCATACCACTCCATCCGAACGGGGAAGCGTGAATCCTTCCAGCCGCGCGGCCAGCCACAGAAAGGAAAAGGGCCGGGCCCGGTTGATCCGCGCGATCAGCCGCATATTGCCATGAATGGTGAGGACATTGGGAAACCCGGAAAAGGCGGCGTTAAGGGCGCAATCCAGTTCCGTTCCTTGCCCATGCGCCAAATCAGGCTGAAGCGCTTTCAGCTTTCTCCGGACGGCGCGGATGCAGCCCTGGTAGCCGGTGCGCATCCAGCCCATCCGGGGGACCAGGAGGCTGTGATAGAAGATATTGGAGGCCAGTTGGGGCGGCGACGCAACCTTCTGACGCAGACAGGAAACCACATGCACTTCCACTTCCGGCACCTGCGCCAACCCCTGGAGCAGCGCCGTGGGCGCCGCGCCGAAATACGGGGCGGGTGCTCCGTAGTTCTTGTATTCGTTCCGATTGTCGGTGGTTAGAAAGGCGACTTTCATTTTCAAGTCCACATTTCACGCTCGCGCGGATAAGGGGCTCAGCCGGCGCCGGGGCAGCCGCGCGAACCCCCAGGGGGCCAATCATGGATCATCGCCTTGCTTCGGCCCGGACAAGGCCAAGCCCGGCTTCTTCTTGCCCGGCTGGGATACTCCGCGGGTTTGGAGCGCGCAGCAACTCAAATATTGAGCCAGCCGCGAGAGAACAGGTCTCCGCCGACCCTGACTCCATCCCGCCGAAAAACCAGGGTACGCGACAACACCCGTCCGTCCGTTCCGGCTTTGCCGAACGTTCGCGTCCTCTCCCTCCCGCCTTGGAACGTCCTTTTACATCATCCGCGACTCGTCCATTCCTCCTTTCCGGCTCAGGCCCGCGCCCAAACCCGCCCCACCCGCCCCAGCCAGCCTAACGCTCCC
>JAAYVL010000063.1 GCA_012517205.1 Verrucomicrobiota bacterium | reverse complement strand
GGCGCCGGTGAACCCGGGCAACTCCCCTTCGCGGGGGAGGGGCCGGACGTTCAGCTCCAGGGGGTCGGATTCGATCAGCGTGTATTGGACGATGGGCGGGGGAATGACGGTGGCGCCGGGGCTGGCGGCGGGCGGAGAGAGCCGGCTGCTGGCCATGAACCCTTGCGCCTGGACCGTCAAGCGGCCCGCGGTCAGCGGGATGAAGGTGGTTTCGTAAATGAACGAAAGCACGCTGCCCCCGTTCTGCGTCACCGCTTCGACGCGCTGGCGGGACGTGGTTCCGTCCACGAGGAATCCGGGGCCGGTCAACTGCGGCTGCGCCAGGCCGTGGATGGCGTTTCCGGGGCGTCCGGCCAGCACCATGCGCGCCATGACCGCCTGGCCGACGAACAGGTTGGTGCGGGGCAGCTCCAGCGTGAGCGGCAGCCGGGGCGGCACGGACGCGGGCACCGTTGCCGCCACTTCCAGGCGCGCCGACGGCACGGTGACGGGCTGGCCGTTAATCCGAACCACGAACTCCGGCACGACGAACGTGCCCGGGCGCGCCGCCTGCGCGCGCGTATTAAAGGCGGTGTACGGCTCGAAGTTGACGCCGCTCACCTTGAGCATCTGGCCATGGGCGCCGGGGCGCAGTTCCAGCCCCGGCGGCCCGGCAATCGTGGCGGGCCACTCGACCGAATCCTCCAGCGCGTTGAACGTCACGCGCAGGAACGACGGTTCCCCCGGGCGGACCACCGGCGGGTCGAATTCGGCGGTGGCCGTGGTCAGCGCCGGAATCTCGAGCCGGGGCTGCGAGAGCATGAGCGACATCAGGGGGTCGCGCGACGGGGCGGCATTGGTTTGGGCGGCCAGCGGGGCGGCCGCGGCGAGCAACCCGCCGGCCAGCAGGGAGAGCATTTTCCGGCCCCGTTCGCCCCCGCCTCCGGGGAGCCGAACCTGGCGCTTGAGTTTCATGCCCGGAGGGAAAAGCAGACGCGCGGTCATGGCAGGCCCCGGTTCCGGTCACCACGCGGGCCGCGAGCGGTCTCGCGGCTCGCTGGTGGATTCCTGCCCCATCGGCAGACGGCGTTCGGTGTCGAGTTTGTAAGCTTCGAGGAGCCAGCCCGCCTGCTCCGGGGACAGGTGCATTTCCTCGCCCTCCCGGGAGGGGCCTTCCTGTTGGCCGGGCTGCGGCCCCATCGTCTGTTCTTCGTCGTCCTCCTCTTCGCCGGCGACGCCGGGCGGCATGTCGGCGGCGGGGATGCGCCCCTTGAGCTTTTTCATGGCGGCGCTCAGTTGCGACTCTTTTCCGCACAGGCCGCTGAGGCATTGTTGCAGTTCGTTCAGGCTGTCCACCAGCCGGGCGATGTGGCGGTCGGTCACCTCGGCATTATGGCGGGCGTCGGCGGCGGCGGGGTTGAGTTCGAAGGCGCTCTTGAAATCGCCCGCGGCACGTTCCCAGCGCTGCAGAACCGCGCCGTACACTTTGAGCGCCTGCCGCACGGCCGCGGTTGCGGCCTTCAATTCCCGGCGCGCGCCCCAGCCGCGCAGGTAGGCGGCGACCATGCGCTGCACGTCGTCGTCCGCCAGGGCCGCATTCGCCTGGCGGAGGGCCAGGTCCGTCTCCCCGGCCGCCGCCTGGCCGCGCGCGAGGGTGGGCTGGGGCGCCGGGCCTTTCTTCCCCTGCTCGACGCCCTGGGCGAACCGGGTGAGGCCCAGGTTGTAAAGGGCGTGCGGCTGGAGGGAGTCTTTCTGGCGGGTGAGCGCCATTTCCAGAAAGGCCTCCGCCTCGCGGAGTTTGCCGCTGTGGAGCTGCCGCGTGCCGGCGTTGAAGAACTCGCGCGGGGAGGCGGGCGGGGGCGGCTCCGGGGTGGCTGGCGCTTCGGGTTCCTGAGATGGGAGTGGCGGCGGGGCCGGGGGTGAGATGGCTTCGGGAGCGTCCCCGGCGGCCAGCGCCCCGGCGAGAAGCACCGGGGCGGCAAATCCCCAAAGTGATATTAAAAGGCGCGCCATCACAGTTCAGGCATTAATGTCGCGCAGACGGCGCCGCGTGCCAATCAGAGATTCGAGGATGAGCAGGGCCAACACGCCCGCCACCGGCCAATGGAAGCGGTCCACCCCCAGCTTGCGCGCCGGGGCTGAAGCCGGCCCGGTCTGGAGGTCCGCCAGCGCCAGTTGGACCCGGGCCAGCCCCTCGCCCAGCGGGCCGAGCGGAAAATAAGCGCCGCCGGTGGCCTGGGCGATGGCGCGCAGGGTGGCTTCATCGAGCCGGCTGCGCACCACCTCGCCGTGGCGGTCGCGCAGCGTCTCCCGTTGGCCGTGCTCGTTGGTGAATTGTATCTCCGCGCCGGCGGCGGTGCCGACGCCGATCGTAAAGACGATTAACCCCTGTTTGGCCAGGGTTTGGGCGGCGCGGATGCCGCCGCGTTCGAGGTCTTCGCCGTCGGTCAGCAGCACGCACAGCCGGGGCGGCCGGGACTTGGCCAGCGCGCGGGAGGCTTCGTCCAGCGCGCGGCCCAGGTCGGTGCCGGGAACGGGGATGGCCTGGTCGTCCACCGCCGCCAGCGCATCCTGGAAGGCCGCGTAATCATACGTCAGCGGGCATTGGAGGAAAGCCTGGCCGGCGCAGGCCACCAGCCCGACGCGGCCCCGCCCGCGGTGCTGCACGTAGTCCCGGAGGGCGAGTTTGGCGCGCTGCAGGCGGCTGGGGGCCAGGTCGCTCGCCAGCATGCTGCGCGAGCAGTCCAGGATAAACAGCGTGTCCTGGCCGTAGAGATGGCTGATTTCCGTTTGCTCGCCCCACTGGGGCCGGGCCAGGGCAAGCCCGACCCCCGCCACGGCCAGCAGCAGCAGGACGTTTTTGAGCAGGTAGCGGGCGGGGCTGTGGGAGCGGGTTAACGCGGCGAGGAACTCCGGCACGGCCATCCGCGCGAGTTGCCGGCGGCGCGCCCTGGCGGAATACCCCTGCAGGGCCGCCAGCAGCAGCGGGGCGGCCAGGGTCAGCCAAAGCCATTGCGGTTCGGCGAAATGGGGATGGCTGAAGTCCATCACGGCACCCTCCGCAGGCGGGTGTGGGCGAGCGTCAGTTCCAGGGCCAGCAGGCCGAACGCGGCCAGCAGCGGCCACTGGTAGAGCGGCCGGTAGGTGGTGAAGCGGCGCAGCTTGATTTCGGTTTTCTCCAGGCGATCAATTTCGTCGTAGATGCGCCGCAGTTCGCGGCGGTTGGTCGCGCGGTAGAACTTGGCGCCGGAGAGCGCCGCCATTTTGCCCAGCACCGCGTAGTTGGCGGGTTGCAGGGTCATGCCCGGCCGGAGATTGCCGTGGGCATCCAGCTCCAGTTTGCCGGTGGACGGGTCGAAGAGCGGCAGCAGGCACGGCTGCTCGATCCCGATGCCAATCGTATAAACCTTCACTCCCAGCGCCGCGGCCAGTTGGGCGGCGGGCACCGGGTCAATCTCGCCCTTGTTGTTATCTCCGTCAGTCAACAGGATGATGATGCGGCTTTTGGCGTCCTTGAGGTTCTTAAGTCGCTTGACAGCGGCGGCGGCGGCGTCGCCAATGGCGGTGCCCAGGTCGCGAATCAGCCCCACGTGCAGGCGGCGGAGATTCTCGATCAGCCAGTCGTGGTTGAGGGTGAGGGGGCTGGCCAGGTAGGGCACCGCGGAAAAGACAATCAGCCCCAGCCGGTCGTTGGTGCGTTTGCGGATGAAGTCCTCGATGACCTCGGCGGCAATGTCGAACCGGGAAATCCGCTCGCTCGGCGCGCCCATGTCCAGCGCCATCATGGACCACGACAAATCGAGCACCAGCATGATGTCCACCCCGCTGGCCTGCATTTCGGTGTGGTCGTTGGCAAAGCGCGGCCCGGCCAGCGCCACGATGCACAACGCGGCCGCCAGGAGGCGCAGGAACAGCAGCAGCCGCCCGGCGGCGGAGCGTGCGGCGGCCCCGGCGGCGCGGGCGATGTCGGCGCTGGGGAAACGCAGGGCGGCGAGCCGGCCGGCGCGGCCGCGCAGAAAGGAATAGATGGGCAGCAGGGCCAGCATCCCCAGCAGCCACGGATATTGAAACTCCAGGTTGCCAGTCATGGGCTCAAGCCGCGGATTGGCCCGCGGCGGCCGGGGCGGCGCCGTCCGGATGCGGGGGCGCGCGCCGGGCTTCCGCCTGCTCGACCAGTTGCAACGCCCGGGAAACGGCGTCGAGCGGGGGTTCGGGGGCGGGCGGGGAGAACTTGTATTGGTCGCACGCGCGGAGGAACTCCGCGAGCGCGGTCGCAAGCTCGGGGCCAATGGCCGCGTGGCCGGCCACGGCGCGGCAGAACTCCGCCGTCGTCATTTCCTCCGGCGGCAAAGCAAAGGCCGCCTGGACATAATGCCGCAGCACTTGCGAGACGCGGCTCAGCAGCGCGCCGTCTTCCGGTTGATGGCAGAGGGGCTCCAGCGCCTGGCGGGCTTGCGCCTCCGGGGGCACGGCTTGCGGGGGGCGGGGCCGGGTCAGGAACCAGATTGCCGCGCCGGCCAGCGCCAGGAGGAGGAATCCGGCGATGATGACCCAGAGGCCGGATTGCTCCCAGAAGGTGGGCGGCAGTTCCGCGCGCGGCGGGCGCAGGGGCGGGATGTCGTCGAGTTCGGGAATGCCCGCCGCCGCGCGCGCGAGAAACGCGGCTGGCAGCAGGAGGCGGAAAGAACCAGCGTGGAGACCGGGCTTCCCGCCGCGGCGGGCATGTTGCCTTCTGCCGGCTGGTGTTCTCACCCGCGTCTCCTTCCGCGGCGGGTTTCAAAGAAGGTTTGCAGGGCCTGCGCAAAGGGTTCCGCCGTGCTGAAGCGCAGGGTGTCCACCCCCGCGCGGCGCAGGGCGCGGTCCAGTTCCGCGAGGCGCGCGGCATTCGTGTGGGCGAATCGCTCGCGGACGGCGGGGCGGCTGGAGTCCAGTTCCAGCAGTTCGCCGGTCTCGGCGTCCTCGAGGGTCAGCAAGCCCGCGGGCGGGAGCTGGCTTTCGCGCGGGTCGTGCAGATGCACGCAAACCAGGTCGTGGCGGGCGTTGGTGAGGCCGATTTCCTGCACGGCATCCCGGCCGGCGCCGGGCGGGGCGGCGGGGGGCGCGAAGCTGTGGAGGAAATCGGTCAGCAGGAAAACAATCGAGCGGCGGGGCAGGACGCGGTTCAGGAAGGCGAGCGCGCCGGGGATGCTGGTGCCGCGCTGGCGGGGTTTAAAGAGCAGCATCTCGCGGATGAGGCGCAGCAGGTGGCGCCGTCCCTTGCGCGGGGGCAGGTAGAGTTCCACCCGGTCGGAGAAGAGCAGCAGCGCCACCTTGTCGCTGCTGCGCGCGGCGGAGATGGCCAGCGTGGCGGCAATCTCGGCGGCGAACTGGCGTTTGGTGCGGTGCTGCGAGCCGAACGTCGAGGAGGCGGAAATGTCCACCGCCAGCACCATGGCCAGCTCGCGCTCCTCGCGGTAGCGCTTCACGAAGGGCCGCCCCATCCGGTAGGTGACATTCCAGTCAATGTCGCGGACTTCGTCGCCGGGGATGTATTCGCGCAGCTCTTCGAAGTCCATGCCCCGGCCTTTGAAGTGGCTGAGGTAGGCGCCCACCATGGTATCGTTCACGAGGCGGTTGGTGCGCACCTCGACGCGGCGGACGTTTTCGAGCAGCTCCGAGAGGGTCACGGCACCGGCACCGCGTTGAAGATTTTCCGGATGATGGCGTCGGTCGTCACGGCCTGGGCCTCGGCTTCGTAGGAGAGGAGGATCCGGTGCCGCAGCACATCGGGGCCGATGCTCTTGACGTCCTCCGGAGTCACGTAGGCGCGGCCTTGCAGCAGCGCCCAGGCCCGGGCGGCCAGCGTCAGGTAGATGGTCGCGCGCGGCGACGCGCCGAACTGGATGAAATGCTTCAGGTCCAGTTGGTAGGCGTCCGGCTTGCGGGTCGCAAACACCAGGTGCACCACGTAATCGCGGACCTTTTCGTCCACGTGAATCTGGTCCACCAGCTTGCGGGTCTGGAGGATTTCCGCCAGCGGAATGACGGGCTGGACTTGCGTTTCGGGCGCGGTGAAGGCCATGCGGTCAAGAATCTTCCGCTCCTCGGCGAACGATGGGTAATCCAGCAGCACCTTGAACATGAAGCGGTCCACCTGCGCTTCCGGCAGCGGGTAGGTGCCTTCCTGGTCAATCGGGTTTTCGGTGGCCAGGACCAGAAACGGCGCGGGCAGCGGCATCGTTTCCCCGCCCAGGGTCACCTGCCGTTCCTGCATGGTCTCCAGCAAGGCCGATTGCACCTTGGCGGGGGCGCGGTTGATTTCATCGGCCAGCACGAAGTTGGCGAACACCGGCCCCTTGGTGGCCCGGTACTGGCCGTCCTGGGGATTATAAATCAGGGTGCCGATGATGTCGGCGGGCAGCAGATCAGGGGTGAACTGGATGCGATGGAACGTGGCCTGGATGGCGGAGGCCAGCGTGCGGACGCACAGGGTTTTGGCCAGGCCGGGCACGCCTTCGAGCAGGACGTGGCCGTTGGCTAGCAGGCCGACCAGCAACCGGTCCACCAGTTGCTCCTGACCGACAATGACGCGCGCGACCTCCGCGCGCAGCCGGCCAATCCAGCCGGTCGCGGCCTGCACCTGGCCGTTCAAAGGTGTGTTCGTCATGCTCCGACTCTAGGCGAGTGCGCGGGCCGACTCAAGTTATCTGCGCCGGGAGCGGCTTTTTTGGCCTCCTCGGTTCCGGCCGGTGGCAGCGGGGAGATTCCGCCAGCCGCTCCCCGGGACGGGGTCCGGCCCGGATCAGCTTTTCGGCCGGAGCAGGATGGCCTTCTTGTCGGAGCCCTCGACCTCGACGCTTTGGGTTTCGACGCGCGGGTCGTCCTTGAGCGCCTGGTGGACGATGCGGCGATCGAACGCGTTGAGCGGTTCCAGTTCCACCACGTCGCCCCAGCGGCGGACTTTTTCGGCGGCGGCCTGCGCCTTTTTGACCAGCGCCTCGCGGGCCTGGGCGCGGTAGCCGCTGATGTCCACCATCACTTTGGGGACCGAGGGATCTTGCTGGAAGAGCAGGCGGTTGGTGATGTATTGGAGGTCGGCCAGGCACTGACCCTGCCGCCCGATGAGGCGGCCGGAGTCTTCGGTCTTCACATCCAGCAACAGCCCCTCCTCCAGGTGGTGCTCCTCGACGGTGGCGTCAAAGCCGAGGAGATCGAGCAGCTTTTGCAGGGTGGCTTGAGGTTCAGCAGGCATAACAGGATGAGTCGTTGAGCGTTGCTTGTTGGTCGCCGCAAAATGCCGGGTCCATCAGGCGTTATTTCTTCTTTTTCGGCGACGGTGTCAAGGCCGGAGCTTTGGCCGGAACCGGGGCCGCTGCGGCGGGCTCCGGGAGGGTGCGCGTCAGCTTGGTCTGGAGGATGGTCAGGAGGTTTTGCACCGTCCAATAGAGCGTCAGCCCGGCGGAGAAATTATAGAGAAACACCAGGAACATCAACGGCATGTAGCGCATCATTTTGGCCTGCATGGGGTCCATTCCGGGTGAGGGCGGGGTGAGGCGCGCCTGCCAGAGCATGGTCGCGCCCATGATCAGCGGCAGCAGATTGAAGGGGAAATGCGTGCCCGGAATGACGAACAGCGTATCGGGTTGCGACAAGTCCTTGATCCAGAGAAAACGCGCGCCGCGCAGCTCGATGGCGCTCTGGATCATCCGGAAAAAGCCAAAGAAGACGGGAATCTGCAGAAGCATGGGCAGGCAGCCGCCCAGGGGGCTGACCTTGTGCTCCTTCATGAACTCCATGGTCTTCTTGTTCATTTTGGCCGGGTCATCCTTATACTTTTCCCGAATGGCGGTCATCTGCGGCTGCAGCGCCTGCATCCGCTTCATGGAGCGCGTGCTGGCCTGGGTCAGCGGCCAGAAGAGGAGCTTGATGATGATGGTGATGGCAATAATGGCCCAGCCATAGGAGAGTCCCAGCGCGCTATGCAGGCCGTTCATGGCCAGCAGCAGTCCCTTGGCAAAGAAGCCAAAGAAGCCGCTGTAGCCCATCACCAGGTCCAGGTTGTTGCCGAAGCGGGCGGCAATGCGGGCGAGCGTCCGGTATTCCTTGGGGCCGGCGAACAGGATGATCTGATTGGTCACCACCTGGCCGGCGTCGAGGGTTTGGCCCGGGTAAACCAGCGCCCCTTCGTAGCCTTCGGACGGCGGGCTGGCGACAGCGCCGAACCGTCCTTCTTCGGCGGGCGGCGGCGGCAGGAGGACCTTGCGGACGACGATCTGGCCCGCTGGTTGCTGGGGCATCACGGCCAGCGCAAAGAACTGGTTGTGCGCGGCGGCCCAAACCACATTGTCCGCGCCCGCGCGATACTCGGCGGGCGGGACGCGCGGCATGCAGGCGAATCCGCGCGTGGAAAAGTAGCTGGCGCCGGCCTGGTCAAACGTCTTGGCGCCGTTATACCAGATTACCCCCAGGCTCAGGCCCTTGTCATCCGCCCCCAAAGGGGTGGCCGTGCCGACGACCCATTCCTGCGGCGGCAGGGTCAGCGGCTGCGGCGAGCGGTTCTCCAGCCGGACGGTCGCCGTCAGGAGATAATTCGTGCTGAGCTGAAACTCCTTCACCAGGCGCAGGCCGTTGGTGAGCGTCTTTTCGGCGCGCACCCCGCCGCCGGTCTGCGTCAGCGTAAAAACCCCGTCGCTGGACAGGGCGTCGGCGCCCAGGATCGCGAGCGCGGGGGTGGGGGTGAAGGCATTTAGTGTGGCCAGGTTATTCGTGGGCGCCGGCTTCGTGCGCCGGGAGGACACGGTTTCCGGGTAATGGATCAACTCGACCTGTTTCAAGCCTCCGCCGTGGGAGGTGAACGTGTAGCGCGCGTCGTTGTTAGTAAGGATCAGCAACCGCTCCGGTTCGGTGGCGGCCGCCCAGGCCCGGGGAGCGGGCGCGGGGGCCTCGGAGATGACGGGGGGCGCGGAAGGAGCGGCTTCGGCCGGGTTGGTGGGGGCGAGCGGGCTCTGGACGGCGTTGGTGGCGCCCGGAGGGAGCGGTTTGGGCGGGTAAAGCTTGTTGACCAGCGGATGCCACAGCATCAGCAGAATGAAGCAAACGACCAGGATGAGGATTGACTTGCGATCCATGCGGGCGGGCGCGCTTACGAATGGGCGGATTGCCGCTCGGGATGAAACGGAAGGCCCGGGGAACCCTGCCGGTTTTCCGCCCGGGAGGTTTCGGCGGAGTTCCGGTGGCGGGCCGCGGGTTTTCCTTCGGGGACGGGGTCAAAGCCGCAGCCGCCCCAGGGATGGCAGCGGGCGATGCGCTTCATCGCCAGCCAGCTTCCTGCCCCGGCGCCGTGGTGGCGCAAGGCTTCCAGGGCATACTCCGAGCAGGTGGGCGTAAACCGGCAGCGTCCCAGCGGCCCGAATAGAAACGTCTTGGCCGGGGATAGCGTCCAGCGATAGAGGCGCACGCCAAAAATCAGGATGTGCTGCGGCAGGTTCATGCGTTCGGGCGCCGGGCGGGAGACAGCAGCCCGGCTTTCCGCAAAGCGGCCAGGTAATCCCGCTCCACCTCGGCAAACCCCTTGCCGGTGATGGATGCCCGCGCGACCAGCACCAGGTCCACCGGCGTGGCCAGGTCGTGCTGATGAAGCCGAAACGCCTCGCGCAACAGCCGCCGCGCCCGATTGCGCACCACCGCGCCGCCAATCCGGCTTCCGGTGATGACGCCCAGGCGCGAAGCCGCCTCCGCGGGCCGCCGCTGCCAGTTGGCAATCAGGCACCCACTCACCTGCCGCTCTCCGGCCTGGCGCAGGCGGCTGAAATCCGCGCCGCGCTTCAGCCGCGCCGCGCGGCCAAACCGCAAGCGTTGTGGAGGGGGGATGGTCATGGGCCCCGGAGGCCGTTATACCGGGGTCAGGCGTTTGCGTCCCACGCGCCGGCGATTCCGCAGAATGCCGCGCCCGCTCTTGCTCGCATTCCGGGCCAGGAACCCGTGCTGCCGCCGGCGCCGAACCTTTGATGGCTGATATTGTCTTTTCATAATTCAGTTGCGTTCGTTGGCCGCGAGTTATTCGCCTGAGTGCCGCCGCGTCAGGAAACACTCCGTCAACGAAGCACGCTAGACTAGCAGCAACCCGGCGGAGGTCAAGCAAGGGAATTGGCGGAAATGTCCTCGCCCGGCTGCCCCCCGCGCCGTGGCCGCGGCCAGGGGCGGAATAAGTGT
>JAAYVL010000129.1 GCA_012517205.1 Verrucomicrobiota bacterium | reverse complement strand
CCGCCGCGTCAGGAAACACTCCGTCAACGAAGCACGCTAGACTAGCAGCAACCCGGCGGAGGTCAAGCAAGGGAATTGGCGGAAATGTCCTCGCCCGGCTGCCCCCCGCGCCGTGGCCGCGGCCAGGGGCGGAATAAGTGTTGTTCGCGCTGAGGCGATCGGGTAAAACCCTCGGCGTGAAGCCCGACCGGCTCCCTTGGCGGTTGCGTGGTCGCGAAACGGACGGCGGGGCGGCGCGTAGCGGCGGCGCCCGGCGCGGCCAATCTGCCGCGCGAAATTTCCCCGCAACCGGCTGACCATGAAAACCTGGGGGCGCTTGCTTTGCTGGACCGCGATCGCCGCCGCCGCCTTTCACGGGGCTTATGCCTCCGCCCACACCAGCATCCTGGTCGTGCTTTATCTTTACGCGCTGCTGCAACTGGCCCGGGCCGACCGGTGGCGCCAGGCCTTCTATCCCGGGCTGGCGGCCGGGTTTCTGATCGCCGTGGCGCGGCTGGTGTTCTTCTGGCGGATCTTTTCCGCCGGGGCGATAGGGCTCTGGCTGATTTACGCTTTCTGGGTGGGGCTGTTTGTGGCCCTGGCGCGGCTGTGTCTCAGGCGGTTTGGAGCGCCGGGGGGCTGGCTGCTGATTCCGTTTGTCTGGACGGGGCTCGAATACTTCCGCAGCGAACTTTACTACCTGCGTTTTTCCTGGCTGAACATCGGCTACGCCTTCGCGGGCGCGTCGTGGCAGGCGGGATTGAAGCTGACGGGTGTATATGGCGCCGGGTTCCTGCTGGCCGGCCTGGCCGCCGCCGCCGCCGGGGCGCGGCGGAAATCCCGGCTCCGGGCCGGGGCGGTGCTCGTGCTCGGCGCGGGCGCGGTTTGCCTGGGAGGCTGGCTGGCCGGGAAAGTGTCCCCGGCCCCGTCCGTGGCGGGCATCCGGGTGGCGGGAGTGCAGATGGAATTCCCCACGGAAGCGGAGGTGGTTTTGCGGCTGGAAGACCTCGTCCAGGAACATCCGGAAGCGGAGTTGCTGGTGCTCAGCGAATACACCTTCGACGGCCAGGTGCCCGCGGCGGTCCGGGCCTGGTGCCGGGAAAACCGGCGCTACCTGGTTGTGGGCGGCAAGGACCCGGCGCCCGGCGGCAATTACGACAACACCGCGTTTGTCGTGGGGCCGGACGGCGACATCTGCTTTCGCCAGGTCAAGGCCATGCCCATCCAGTTCATCAAGGATGGCCGGCCAGCCCGGGAGCAGAAGCCCTGGGCCTCGCCCTGGGGAAAGCTCGGCCTTTGCATCTGTTACGACCTGAGCTACACCCGCGTGACGGACCGCCTGATCCGGCAGGGAGCCCAGGCCCTGATCGTGCCGACCATGGACACGGCGGACTGGGGTCGCGCCCAGCACGTCCTGCATGCCCGCGTTACGCCGGTTCGCGCCCTCGAGTCCGGCGTGCCGGTCTTTCGCCTCGCCAGCTCGGGCATCTCCCAGTTGACCGATGGCGCCGGCCGTGTTCTGGCCACCACGCCTTTTCCCGGCGACGGAGCCACGCTGGCGGGAACATTGGAATTGCGCGCGGCCGGTCGTTTGCCGCTGGACCGCGGGCTGGCGCCCTGCGCCGTTGCGGTGACCGGGGCGTTGCTGATTGGGTTTGTATTTCTGCGGCGTCCCAGTGCCCGCCAGCCTCCGGCTCAGGAGCACTGCGGAATGGTTGCCTGACCCGCCCCACAAGGAAAGATACCCCGCCGGCGCGCGGGCCTCTGGCCCGCTTTCAGCAGTCTATCAACAAAGTGTGGCGGATTGGCCCCTCGGCACTGGCAATCCTGGCTGTTTTTGCACCCGGGCGGGATTTGGGGGTTATGGGGAAGGGCAATCCGCTGGATTACAGACTGTAGTCCCGCTGCTGTTAATAAAACATTCAAAGCGGGCCAGAGGCCCGCGCTCCGGGGCGAAAATGACATATTTAAGGCAATTTTTGACTTCCAGCACGAAGTTTGAGGAAACGTTAACGTTAATGGTGCTCTAAACTGGAGCGGTTTAGTTGGGAAATCCAACGGTTTGGCGTCATTTCACCAGAATCTGGGTAGAGATGACCGCCCAGGCCGTAGCCTTCTCAGGCCTTTTGGTTGGCGATTTCCACGATATAATTGTCGAATCCATGTTGGCTTTCGGCTGTAAAATCAGCGATTTACGATTGCGAGGAGGAATGGAATCGAGGGGGAACCTAAATTACTCCGGCCTAGTCGCGCCTTCATCCAGATGCCTTGGTTTTTCCTTACCACTACGCCGTGTACAAGGGGTGTACAAGGGATGTCCACCGGGAGTTCATAGGCTTTTAGCTGGTACACCCGTTGGGCATCCCTTGTACACCCCTTGTACACGGCGTAGAGGCAGGGTAAATTCAAGGTGGTTCCGGGGTATGCCGAAGTCGGCGTGATTCTGCCTCT
>JAAYVL010000004.1 GCA_012517205.1 Verrucomicrobiota bacterium | reverse complement strand
TGCGCGCCTGCCCGGATTGTCTGCGGGAAGGGCTGCCGGTCTTGGAGGGCAAGCTCATCACCGCCGATCCTCTGCACGGCCAGCACAAACTGGCCCCGGCGATCGGGCAAAATGGCGGCGACCATCCCCTTCCGGGCAAAGCAACCAGCCCCATCTGTTTCCCACAGCCCGGGCCCTGGGCGCATGGGCAAGCATCCGCTCCGAAGCGCTTAACCGCCGCCCCATCCACGGCCTCAACCCCCGGCTTATGATTTACAAAACCAGAGACCCTGACCCCGGCGTTGACAATGCCCGTTATTCCGTTAAGGTGGGGCGCTTTGAATCACTGATTGGATTTGATTTATGCCGAATACAAAGTCAGCCGAACGCCGCATGCGCAGCAGCGCCCGGCGGAATCTGCGCAATCGCAGCGCCAAATCTCGCCTCCATACGCTCGAGGGCGCCTACCTGAAACAACTCAGCAGCGGCAAAAAGGATGAGGCCGCCCGGGAATTGCGCACGCTCAGCTCCGCTTTGGACAAGGCCGCCAAGACGGGCGTGCTGCCCCGCGCCACCGTCAACCGCAAGAAATCACGCCTGGCGCTGCGTTTGGCCAAGGCGAAGTAGCCCCCTCCGCGACGCGCCTTTTGCCGGGCTATCCGGGCGGCGCCAGCGCGCTCCGGCCCTGGGCTTTTCCCGCCATCCGGGGGAAAAGCCGGGAGCGGAGCACTCCCATCTTGCTCAGGCGGTATTGCAGGCCCGTCGCCAGGCAGCCGCACCCGTATTTGATGCTCCGCCGCAGGTTGATGGACGAGGCTTCGGGAAAGTATTTGGTCGGGCAGCTCACCTCGGCAATGGTGAAGCCATGCCACAGGATTTGCGCCAGCATCTGGTTGTCGAACACGAAATCATCCGAGTTGCCCTGCAAATCCAGCTTCTCCAGGATCGCCCGCGAGAAGGCGCGGTAGCCGGTGTGGTATTCGGATAATTTGGCCCCCAGCAGAATATTCTCCACCAGCGTCAGGCCCCGATTGGCCACGTATTTCCAAATGGGCATGCCCCCCCGCAGCGCGTAGCCTCCCAGAATCCGGCTTCCCAGGACGCACGGGTGCAAGCCGTTGCCGATGATGGAGACCATCGCGGGAATCAGCCGGGGCGTGTACTGGTAGTCCGGGTGAATCATGATAACGATGTCCGCCGCCGCCGCCAAGGCCAGCCGGTAGCAGGTCTTTTGATTCCCGCCGTAGCCTTTATTCACCTCGTGGACATGCACGAGCACTCCTTCCAACTGCCGCGCGACCGCCACCGTCTCGTCCCGGCTGTTATCGTCCACCAGAATAATTTGGTCCACCACCCCCTGCTCGCGCACTTCCGCATAAGTCTGACGCAGCGTTTTGGCCGCATTGTAGGCCGGCATCACCACCACGACTTTTTGGTCCCGATACATAGCTGTGCGCCTCAAGGTGCCTGAGCCCACCGCCGGTTGAGAAGCTTAAAAACCGTCCTCCGGCCGGAGATTGCCCCGGTTTATGGCGCGCTCGCGCCGGTGCGGCGATTGCGCGACCGCAGCACGGCGGCGCCGCGCGCGGCATCGGGCGCCGCTGCCACGCTTGCAGCCGGGGCGCTCTTGCCCTAATTTATCGGCTGTGAACCAGCCAGCGCCATCCCGGCCTGAATCCGCCAAGCCGGCGCCCTCTCCGGAGAGGCCGTCCCGGCCCGCGCGCGCTTGATGGTTGCGTCGTTATGCCGCCAACTCCCCTGCCCCTGACTTCGCTGCCCCTGGGCGGCCGGGCCGTTGTGGTCGAAATCAATCTGCCCCCGGAAAGCCGCCCCCGCCTGATGGAAATGGGTTTGCTGGTGGGCACCCCGGTAGAATTAGTGCGCTTTGCCCCACTGGGCGACCCGGTGGATATCAAGGTTCGGGGCTACCATTTAACTCTGCGCAAGCACGAAGCGGAGCAAATCCTGGTGCAACCGAATGCGTAAACCCGGAGGAGCAGCTTCCCGCACCCCGGAGGAACGCGCCGGGTCCGCCAGACCCACCCCGGCCCCCCCGGACCCCCGCTACGTGGTGTTAACCGGCAATCCGAACTCCGGTAAAACGACGCTTTTCAACGCCCTGACCGGCTTGCGCGCCAAGGTCGGCAATTATGCCGGCGTGACCGTGGAGCGCAAAGAGGGGCGCCTGTTGGGAGTGCTGCCGGGCGCCAACGTCCGCGTGCTGGATTTGCCCGGCAGCTACAGCCTTAGCCCGCATTCCCTTGACGAGCAAATCTCCCGCGATGTCCTGCTCAACCGGCTGCCCGAACTGCCCGCCCCAACGGTAATCGTCCTCGTGGTGGATGCCTCCAATTTGCAACGCAACCTCTACTACGCCACCCAGGTGATCGAACTGGGCTACCCGACCCTGGTTGCGCTGAACATGGTGGACGTGGCGGAGAAAATCGGGCACCGCATTCAGCCCGATAAGCTGGCCGCCGAACTCGGCGTGCCGGTATGCCCGCTGGTCGCCAACACCGGCCAGGGGATGCCCGAACTGCGGCGCGCCATCCAGGCGGCGCTTGACCGTCCGGCCCCCGCCGGGACCCGCCGCTTCCCGGAGCTGCCTCCCGTGCTGCAGGCGGAGCTTGACGCCCTCGCCGCGCTGCTGGCCCAAACGTTTCAGGAACGGCGCGCGCAGGCGGCGGCCGAGGCGCTCCTGATTCTCAGCAACGAAAAGGCCCTCGCTTCGAGCCTGGAACATTACCCGGCGCCGGTTCTGGATGCCGTCTCCGCCGCCCGCCAGCGCCTCGAAACCGCCGGGGTTGACTGGCGCACCATCGGCATTGAGAACCGCTACCAGGCCGTGGCGGCAATTGAGCAGGCGGCCACGACCGAACTGGTGCCGCCCGGCGAAACCTTCAGCGACCGGCTTGACCACGTGCTGACCCACAAGCTCTGGGGGACGGTCATCTTCCTGGCCCTCATGACCTTGATGTTTCAGGGCATCTTCACCTTCGCGCGCATCCCCATGGATGCCCTCCAAACCGGCGTGGATTGGTTTGGCCGCACCGTGGGCGCCGCCCTGCCCCCCGGCGACCTCAACAACTTGCTGGTGGATGGGGTTATCGCCGGTGTGGGCGCGGTGGTGGTGTTCATGCCGCAAATCCTGTTGCTGTTTCTGTTCATCGGCTTCCTCGAAGACACTGGCTACATGGCGCGCGCCGCCTTTCTGATGGACCGGTTCATGAGCAAAGTCGGCCTGCACGGCAAGAGCTTCATTCCCATGCTCAGCTCCTTTGCCTGCGCCATCCCCGGCATTATGGCCACCCGCACCATCGAAAGCCCCAAAGACCGGCTGGTCACCATCCTTGTGGCGCCATTGATGAGCTGCTCGGCCCGGCTGCCGGTGTATACGCTGCTCATTGCCGCCTGTGTTCCCAATCTGACGGTGTTTGGCTTTCTCAAACTCCCGGGCTTGACCATGCTGTCCTGCTACCTGCTCGGCATCGGGGTCGCCCTGTTCATGGCCTGGCTGTTCAAAAAAACCCTGCTCCGCGGCGACACCCCCTTGCTCATCATGGAACTGCCCCCCTACAAGCGGCCCCTGCTGCGGGTGGTCATCCGCCACATGTGGGACCGCTCCCAAATCTTCCTGCGCCGCGCCGGCACCGTCATCCTGGGCATCAACATCCTGCTGTGGTTCCTTGCCACCTATCCTCGCAACCCGGCGGCCAATGCTTCCCTCGAGGCCCGGCGCGCTCAACTCGAAGCCCAGGCCGCCCGCGCCCAAACCGCCGGGCAAACCGCGGCGCTGCGCGCGGAACTGGCCGCGCTCGACAGCCAGGCCGCCGGCGAAAACCTGCGCCAGAGCTTCGCCGGGCGGCTGGGGCGGCTGATCGAACCCGTCATCGCCCCGCTGGGTTTTGATTGGAAAATCGGCATTGGCATCATCACCTCTTTTGCCGCCCGCGAAGTCTTCGTCAGCACCATGTCCACGGTCTATAACGTCGGCCGCGCTGACCCCACCCACTCCAGCATGAACAGCCTGGCCCAAACCCTCCAAATGCAGAAAAAACCCGACGGCAGCCCCGTCTATACCCCCCTGACGGGCATCACCCTCATCGTCTTTTACGTTTTCGCCCTGCAATGCGTGAGCACCGTGGCCATCGTTCAGCGCGAAACCAACACCTGGAAATGGCCCCTCTTCCAGTGGCTATACATGGGGGTGCTGGCCTGGGGCTTCGCCTACCTTACCCAACTGATCGGCCAGTGGCTGGGCTGGACCTGACCTTCATCCGCCCCTCCGCCCGCCTGCGATAACGCTGTCCCCAGCCGCATCCGTAGCCGCCGCAATTAAATCCGCCGCCCCACAACGCACCGCGTCTCTGCCTTCCTGCAAGCGGCAACAAGCTTCTCTATTGCCGCCGGGCAGCGGGCTCCCTCTCTCTTTCCGGCAACCCGCGAAACGTTCCTCCACGGATTTGGCGGAATAATAGACCGTTTCAGGCCTGGCTTTAATGCGGGTGCTTATGCCGCAGGATATGAGGCCGCTCCAGGCCATGCGCCAGCATGAGTTCTTCGTCGTTGAGCAGTTCCGGCACCGGCCCGTTTGCCACCACCACGCCCTGGTCGAGCACGACGGCGCGTGAGCATAGTTCCACCACTAATTCCAGGTCGTGCGTGGCGATCAGCTTGGTCGCGGCGATGCTTTGCAGCAGGGCCTTGAATTCACGCCGGCCGCGTGGGTCCAGGTCGCTGGTGGGTTCATCCAGCACCAGCAAACCCGGTTCGCACGCCAGCACGCCCGCCAGGCAGGCGCGGCGCTTCTCGCCGCGGCTCAAGTGGTGCGTGGCGCGGTGGCCAAAGCCCGCCAGGCCGGTTTGCGCCAGCGCCCGCTCCACTCGCGCCTTCACCTCGGCCTCGCCAAGCCCCAACTGCTGCGGGCCAAACGCCACGTCCTCCGCCACGCTCGGGCAGAACAGTTGGTCATCCGGGTCCTGGAACAGCAGCCCCACCTGGCGGCGCACGGTTTCGAGGTTGTCCGGGGTGATGGGCTGGCCCAGAATGCGCACGGCTCCGCGGGGTTCGAGGCGCTCCGGCAGGAGTCCGTTCAGGTGCAGCAACAAGGTGGATTTGCCCGAGCCATTGGGCCCGAGCAGCCCGACGCATTCGCCGGGCGCCACCGTGAAACTCACTCCCCGCAGCGCCTCGGTGCCGTCGTGGTAGCGGTAGCGGAGGGCGTTGACTTCAATGGCCGCGCTCATTTCCAGCCGCGGGCGCACATTGCGCCGTAAATGCGCTCCGCCCGCTCCGAGGCGCGCACGAAAAGCTGGCCCACCACGGTGGACAACAGGCGCCAGCGGGCGCGGCGCGGGCGCGTGAACAGGCGGCTGGTCCGGGCGCGGCGCATTCGCTCCGCCTCCTCCGCCAGCACAAAGAGGTAGCGGTGCATAAGCGCCAGGGTCGTGATCAGCAGGGCCGGCACGCGCACCGCGCGCAAAACGCGCAGGATGTGGCTGAAGGGGGTGGTATTCGACACGGTGATGATTGTTGCCAGGCAGAGCATGCTTTTGACGGCCACGGTTGGCCAATTCCCGCGCCCGCCAGGCTGAAATACATTTGCCACCGCCACGCCCAGGACCAAGGGCGACAGCCAGGCCAGCCGTTTCAGGAGAAATCTCATCGGCATCCGGCTGAGGATTACCGCTCCGGCCAGCGCCGCAGCCACGGCCAGATACCATCCCGCCGCCCGCGGCGGCGCCAGCACCGTGCCTGCGATAATCGCCAGCGCCACCCCCAGCTTGAGGCTCGCCGGCAGCCGCGACACCACCGTGTCCGGGCCGCGATGGTAGTGGCCGATCCAGTGGTCAATCATGGCTTGCCCGCCCGGGCCTTCTCCTCCGGCCTGGGCACCAGCGACCAGGCCAGCAGCCCTGCCAGACCAAAGACGATCACCGTCCCCGCCGCTCCGGCCAGCGCCGTGGCCCCAACGGCCCAGGAGACTCCGGGCGCCTGGTAATCGGCGGCGGGCGCCGCTATCGCCGGCGGGGCGGCGCGGTGCTCGAAACCCAGCCTGGCCGCCACGGACTCCAGCCCGTCCGGCCACGGGCACGCGAAAGGCGCCACAAACAGCGCCAGTCCCAGCGCCGCCAGCAACCCATAGCGCACCAACTCGCCCCCGCGCCCGGGAGAAGCGGCGTCGCCCGGCTCCGAGGCCAAATCGGGTCGCGCGCGCAGGACGGCCAGCAGCACCAGCGCGCTAATCAGCCCCTCGCCCACCCCGATGATCATGTGCGTGCCGGTCAACGCGGGGAACGCGGCCGACCAGGCGACGGTGCCCGACCAGGCGAGCTGCCCGGCGCAGCATGTGGCCGCCAGCACCGTGGAGCACCATCCCGCAAACGCCACCGCCGCCACCTGCCCGCGCCGGCCCGGCCACCCGCGCCGCACTCCGTGGTAAATCGCGCAGCCCCCCACCGCGCCCACCAGCGCCATGTTGAACACGTTGGCCCCGAGCGCCAGCACCCCGCCGTCCGCAAACAGAAAGCATTGCACGATCAGCACCGTCGTCAGCACCACCACCGCCGCGCTCGGGCCCAGCAGCGCCGCCACCAGCACGCCGCCAATCAGGTGCCCCGACACCCCCGCCGCCACCGGGAAGTTCACCATCTGCGCCGCGAACAGAAACGCCGCCGCCAGCCCCAACAGCGGCACGCGCCGCGGCGGCAGCCGCCGGCGCACCTGCCGCAGCGCCAGCCCCACCCCCGCCGCCGAAAGCAGCGCGGTGGCGGCCGCGGTCTTTCCGTCTATAAAACCGTCTGGTATATGCATGGCCGTGCGCCGGGCAATGTCTCAGTACCGGCGCGCGGTTTCAACCCTCCGCTGCCGCCGGCCGGAAACTTCCCGGTTGCGCTTGCGGCCAGATTCAGCCAAGTTAATTTTAGATATGAGCATTATCGAAGCACTGCTGGCCGAGCATGTCGTTTTTCTGCGCGTGTTTGATCAAATCGAACGGGCGCTGCCCAGCCTGGTCACCCTGGCTGAGGTTCGCACCCTGGCCGGCATGGTGGAAGCGCTGCTGGAAGAGCATGCCCGCACCGAGACCGAGCTGGCGTACCTGGCGTTGGATCATGTTCTCGAACAAAGCGGTGAACTCCAGAGCCTGCACCAGGAGCATCAGGAAATAGACGACCGCCTGCGCCGGGTGCATACGGCTAAAACCTGCGCTGAAGCCCGGCGCCTCCTCAAGGCCGCGCTCACGACCTCGCGCGAGCACTTCCGCGGCGAAGAGAAGCATGTGTTCCCGCTGCTCGCCAAGTGCCTCCGGGCCGAAACGCTGCTCGAGTTGGGCCAAAACTGGCGGCAGCGCCAGGCGGCGTAGGCACCCCGCCACCGCCCCGGCGCGCGCCTTGGCCATTTACCACTTCTCGAAGTGGACGTAGTCCGGGGTGAAGCGGGTGCGGGGCGGCTTGGTTTCGGCCGGATGCCCGAGGGAAATGCAGCTTACGGGAATCACCGTTGGCGGCAGGGCCAGGATTTGGCGGAGGGCATCCACCCGTTGTTCGCGGGGATACACTCCCAGCCAGCAGGCGCCCAGGCCGAGGAGATGCGCGCCCAGCAGCAGGTTCTCGATGGCCGCCGAGCAATCCTGCAGCAAATAGCCCACTTGCTGATCATGAGCCGCCGGCAGTTCTCCGGCCACGACGATGCCCAGCGCCGCCTCGGCCAGCATGCGGCCATTGGGCAGCGCCCCGGCTATCTGCGCGAGCGTGCCGCGGTTGCGGACGACAATAAACCGCCAGGGATCCTTCCCCGCCGCCGACGGCGCGGCCATGGCCGCGGCCAGGAGTTGTTGCACCGTGGCTTCGCTCACCGGCGCGCTCGAATAAGCGCGGATGCTCCTTCGCCCGAAAATGAACCTGAGTCTCTCGTCAAGATTGTCATTCATAGCTTTTGCGTGCGGGCAGCATAACCAACCCACCCCGGGCGGGGGCAAGCTCTCTTGGCCCGGTTGGACGCGGCGCATCCCCGACGCCCGCCTCCTCCAGATAAGACTTGTCGGCCCCCACGGGTTCCCGCTACAAGGCGGTTATGCTAAAGTTCCCGATTTCGTGCGGTTGAGCGACAGCCAGGGACGGCTTATGCGCAGATCAATCCCCGATACCCGCCGGCGCAAATGATGGCATCCCCGGCCGGCAAAGTTCCGTTGCGCTTCCCGGTGTGGCTGCTGGCTGCGGCGCTGGCGCTGGCAACTCTGGCGCTCTATTGGCCGGCCACGGGCCATGACTTCATCAGCTTCGATGATACGCGCTATGTCACGGAGAACCCGCAGGTTCGGGGCGGGTTAACCTGGGAGGGGGTGAAATGGGCTTTCCGGCATCCGCTGCTCTGCAATTGGCATCCGGTGACGGTGCTATCCCACATGCTGGACGGCCAGGTGTATGGGCTGGCGCCCTGGGGGCATCACTTGACGAGCGTGCTGCTGCATGCCCTCAACGCACTGCTGGTTTTTGTGGGGTTGCGCCAGATGACCGGAGCGCGGGGGCGCAGCTTGCTGGTGGCGGCGTTGTTCGCTTTCCATCCGCTGCGGGTTGAATCGGTTGCCTGGGTGGCGGAACGCAAAGATGTGCTCAGCGGCAGCTTCGGCCTCCTGACGCTTATCTGCTATGCCCGCTACGCTGCCGAAGACCGGCTTTCAGCGCTCCGCGGCGCCAGTGCGCGCGTCCCCCATTCTCCGGCCCGTTTCTATTTTCTCTCCCTCGGCTGCTTCGCCCTGGGACTGATGTCCAAGGCGACGCTGGTGACCTGGCCATTCGTCCTGTTGCTGCTGGACTATTGGCCGCTGATGCGAATGGCGTCGTGCGCCCGGCAGGAGGCGGAACGCGGCGCGGCAGTTCCGACTTCGGGCCGGGTTGTGCCCTGGGGAAGATTGATAGGGGAGAAAATCCCGTTCTTCGCGCTGGCGGCGGTGATGAGCGTTGTGACCTATGCGGTGCAGGCCGGCGCCATGCCGGGAGCGGGGAAGTTTCCACTCAGCGCGCGCGTCGCGAACGCCCTGGTTTCCTATAGCCGCTACCTGGGAAAGCAGTTCTGGCCGACCGACCTGGCCTTGTTCTATCCATATCCCGGGCATTGGCCGCTGGCGGCGGTGTTGGGGGCGGGCGGGCTGATGCTGGGCGTTTCGGTGCTGGCTTTTATGTGGCGGCGGCGGGCGCCATTCCTGTTGGTGGGATGGCTGTGGTTTGTCGGAACGCTCGTGCCCATGATCGGACTGGTGCAGGTGGGCGGGCAGGCGATGGCAGATCGCTATACTTATCTCCCGACGCTGGGACTGCTGGTGCTGGTGGTTTGGGGCGCGCATGCGCTTTTCCGGCGCTGGCGGGGCGCCGGGGTGGCTTGGGCGATGGCGGCGCTCGCCTTCTGCCTCGTGCTGACGCGGCAACAGCTTGGACATTGGCAGGAGAGCGAAACCGTGTTCCAGCATGCGGCAGCCGTCACCCGGGACAATTACGTCGCTTATAAGGCGCTCGGCGATGCCCTCGCCGGGAAGAGGAAAATGGACGAGGCCATCCGCCAATACGAGCAAGCCCTCCGCCTGCGGCCGGATGACTCGGGCCTGCACAACAACCTCGGACTCGCGCTCCTTCAGCAGGGACAAACGAACGAAGCGATCCGCCAATACCAGCATGCGCTTCGCCTGCAGCCGGATAATGCGCACGCCCACAATAATCTCGGGATCGCCCTGGCCAGCCTGGGCCAAACCAACGAAGCGCAGCAGCAATTCGAGACGGCCATCCGCCTGCAGGAGGACTTCGCCGAGGCGCGCCGCAACCTGGGCCGAATCCTCGCCGACCGGGGCCAAACCGACGAGGCGATCCGCCAATTCGAGGCGGCCATCCGCCAAAGACCGGATGACGCCGAAACGCACGTCAACCTCGGTCTTGCCCTGGGGCGAAAAGGCCGGACGGACGACGCCATTCGACACTATCAGCAGGCCCTCCGCCTGAACCCCGGCAGCGCCACCGCCCATTACAACCTGGGCAACGTCTTTTACGAAAGAAACCGGGTTGATGAAGCGTTTCTGCATTACCAGGAAGCCGTCCGCCGGCAACCGGATGACGCGCAGGCCCGCTGCAATCTTGGCATTGTCCTGGCCCGCAAAGGCCGGGTGGACGAGGCCATCCAGCAATGCCGGGAAGCCCTGCGCCGGCAGCCAGACCTTTTCCAGGCGCACCTCGGGCTCAGCCTGATTCTGCCGCTCATCGGCCAACTCCAGGAAGCCGCGTTCCACCTCGAAGAAGTTCTCCGCATTTGCCCCCGCGAGCAACTCGAGGCGCCGGACAGCCCGGGCCGCGAAACGATTCGGGACGCCTTGAACGATCTCGCGTGGCGGCTGGCCACCCACCCGGCGGCCACCGAACAGGATGGCGCGCGCGCCGTTCGCTTCGCCGAACAGGCCTGCGCCCTGGCCCACCATCAGAACCCGGCCCTGGCAAACACCCTGGCCGCCGCCTATGCCGGGGCCGGCCGGTTCAAGGAAGCGATCGAAGCGGCCCGGCAAGCCCAGGCCCAGGCGCTGGCAGCCGGGCTACCCGAGGTCGCGGAAAAGAGCCGGCAATTGCTGGAGCTTTTTCAATCCAACCAGCCCTGCCGCGAGCCGCCTCCGCCGGACGCCCGACCCGGCTCGGCCCGCTAACCCGGCTTTTCTCCGGGAGAAGTGGCGCGCGTAAAAATTTGCAAACAAACGCTTGCGTTCCGGCGCGATCCATGCCATAAGTCTTTCCGGTGCGGGCGCGGATACCCGCACCTTCATGGTTCGGGCGGCAACCGAAAAAAAAGCCGCCCGTATGTCCTAGTTGGGTTGGGTTAGGGCGGTTCGGTGTAAAAGCCGGGCCGCCCTTACTTTTGCCGGCCAACTCAGAGGTCCGCGCCCTGGCAGAACACGGTGAGGCGGGCGCGCGGCGCGGGCGAGGCGGCGGATTCACAGGCAAACTGCATCGCCACGACGCCGGCCGGGAGCCGGGGCCAATCTCCGCGCGGGGTCACTTTGCCCAGCGCCTCACCACGCGCGCCGTAGGCGGCGCAGTCGTCCGGGCCGGTGCCCTCGAGCCAGCAACCGGAAGCCAGTTCGATGGGGAACTCGACCGTCTGGCCGCCCACAGTCAATCGCGGATTCCGCAGGCGGCCCGCGCGCAGCGGCACCGCCCGCACCGGGCCAAGCCGGCACCGGGTCTCCCGCCCGGGAGGGAGATTCTGCAGCCAAAGACTGACGGATTCGATGGCGCCAAAGTCAATCGTCTCGCGATAAACATTGTAGGGATGCTTGCCGTCGTTCCACACGTAATCGCTCCAGCGGGTGGACTCGGTTTCGACGAGGGTGAACGTACGCGGGCCGGTGAAATTCACATCCAGGTAGCGGTCGGCAACCGCGCCGTAAGCGATGGCGCGCGGGCTTTCGAGGCGGATTGCGACGACGGCGCCGGAGCCGTCTCCATCCACCTCGAAGCTGAGCGCCGGCTGCTCCTTGAGGTTGAGCAGCGGGTCGAAGCGATGTTCGAGCCGGGTCCACGCGGCGTTGCAGGCGACCTTGCCGGCGTTGGTGGCGGCCAGCCAGCCACCGGCCTCCCTTTGGCCATCCCCGGGCGCCCATCGGCAGGCCACGCCATCGGCGCTGGTGGCTTTCCAGTAGCCGCCATTCGTTCGGGCCAGGTCCACGAGCAGAAGGGCGTTGGTATCATCGGGTTGCGCGGCGGACATCAGGGCTTCCAGGCGGAACCGAATCGGCTGCGGCTGAAAGGCATTGGTGACCGGCCAGGCCAGGGTCCAGGGCTCGGCGGAGGAAAGCGTGTGCTCCTGGAGCACGGCGCGGCGGAAGCGAGGCTGTCCCGCGGCGTTCGTGACCAGCAGAAAACGGCTGCCGGGCTCGCGCAGGGCGGCGCGGGCGGCTGGATCGAACGCCCGGGCGTGGCGAAGCGCCTCGCTGGTCCGCAGAATGTCCACCGCCCGGCGGAAGAGCGGCGTGGTGCGGAGAGCCTCACGGTCTATGCCGGCGGTCAGCGAAATGCCGGCATCCCACCCGATGAGCCGGGCGCCGAGGGTTTCAATCACGTCCGGGTAGGCCGGCTCGACTTGCGGCGGGTTGAAGGACTGGAAACCCCACCAGCCCAGGTGCAGCGGCAGCAGCAGCCCGCCGTTGATGGCCGCCGCGTGCAGGTCAATAAACCGCGCATGGCCCCGCCGCGGATAGTCCCACGCCTGCCAGCGGGTGCGGTATTGCCAGAAGTGGTGCCACATATCGCTCATCTCCATGCCGATCGGCTGCCGAAGGCGCTGCTGGATTTCCACAACGAACTTCTGGGCCCAATACCAGCTTTCCTCGGGCCCGCGCAGGATCGAAGCGCCGTCAATGGCATCGAGGTAAATGCCGTCGAACCCGCAGCGATTCACCACCTCGGCATGGTTGGCGGCGATTTCCGCGAACAGGGATGATTCCGGATCCGGGACGAACAAGCCGAAGCATTCCTTGAGGTGGCGGGCCCGGGCGCCCGCGGCGTGCGCGGCGGCCCGGGTGCCAAACGCGCCGCGCTGGACACCCGTGAACCGCCACGGGGGCTGCCGGCTGATGCCGCCGAAAGTCACCAATTCATCGCCGATATGCAGCACCACGCTGTTCTGCTCGAAGAACCCCGTCACGGTGGAGAGGCCCGCGGTGGGTTCCCGCACCGTGATCTCGGCGGCGTCCGCGCTGAGCGGCTCGGCGAGCGTGAAGGCGCGGAAGGCATCCAGCCGCCGGTCCGGCACGGGCGTCACATAGCGGGAATGCTTGTCTATGAAGAACGCGTAAGTGTGAAAGATGGAGCCGATGCCCGCCGCGTGGAGCCGGGCCACTATGCGCTCCCAGCCGGCCCAGCCGTCCGGCCATTTCTCGCGGTTCAACTCCATGCTGCCGAAACGAAAGAAGCCGCCGCCGCCGTGATTGTCAATCTGGGTGAACCCAAGGCTGCGGGCCATCTCGATCCAATCGGACACGTTGGTCTCGGTGAGCGTGCCGAAGTTGAACAGGTAAGAGCCGTGATTGAAGGGGACTTCGCGCGCCCACGGCCCGGCGGTGCGGCAGACCGGCAGTTCGCTGGCGCCCGCAAGGGCCGCCTGAAGCGCCGGCAGCAGTTGCGCCATCGGCGCGGCCACGATGGCCACGCGCGCGCCGACCAACCCGAACTTCTTCTCGCACGAGGCGTGCAGTTCGCTTTGCAGCGCCGGCAGAGCGGGCACCCGGGTGAACAGGTTCAGCGAATGCGCGCAGGCGCCGAACGGCTCGGCGGGCGTTCCCGCGAGAGTGAGCGGGACATTCAGAAAGACCAGGGCGTCAACATCCCTGCCACTGACCGACTCGACGCGCAGGACAATGCAGTCCGGGCGCGCTTCAGCCTGGAGCACCGCTTGAAGGCCATTGGTGCCGAAGCGCAGGGTCAACCGCCCGCCGGCCAGCGCGGCGGCAGTGGCGGGAAACTCCCGCCCCTGAACCCGCACCCGCGCACAAGGCGAAGCGCCGGGTGCGCGGAGGTAATTCGTCCCCGTGGCGCGGTCCACAAAGGCCACGTTCCGCCCTTCGGGCGAAATGGCGTAGTGGAACCGCGGATTCTCCAGAACCAGGGGCGTCGAGTCCCCGGCGAAGGCGGTCGCCGCGAGAACCGGAAGGCAAAGAATGAAGGGTCGTATTCGCATAGTGCGCACGGCCGCCAGCATGATGCCCGGCAGCGCGATCGTCAAGCCGGCGCGGGAGTTTTCAACGCCCAAATGCCCGGGTGCCGGAGCCGCCAGCCAACCGGAAACTCGCCGCCGTTGCAGTGATGGCCCCAAGCCATGATCCGCCCCCCAGCCGTTATTCCCGCTCACCCAGGGCGCTCCAGGCCGCGGACCCGCCGACAGCCTCCCGCCTCGCTCCTTTGCCGCTGCGCTGGCCGCTTGCCGCTTGCATCGCCCCGGAGGTTGCACTAGCGTCTCCCCCGGCTCATGCTGTCGCGAAACCATGCCGCCCCCGCCACGGGCGCGGCCGATCGTTCCTGGATGGAAGCCTTCACCCCGGGCCGGCTGGCGCTGGTGATCGCGTTGTTCCTGTTCGTGCTTTACCCCGCGGTAATCCTCGGCGCGCAAACTTTCTTCTACCAGGACTACGGCCTGTTCACCTATCCCAACGCGCGCTATCTGCAGGACTGTCTTTGGCGCGGCGAAGTGCCGCTCTGGAACCCGCTGAACAACTGCGGCGTGCCGTTCCTGGCGCAGTGGAATACCTCGGTTTGCTATCCTCCGGCGCTGGTGGCCGCGCTGCTGCCGTTGCCGTGGGCGTTGAATATTCTGGGGCTGGGGCATCTCGTGCTGGCGGGCGTGGGGATGTATCTCCTAGCGTGGCGCTGGACGCAGAACCGGCTGGCCGCGAGCATAGCCGGCGTGGCGTTTGGCTTGAACGGGCTGCTGCTCAACTGCCTGCTATGGACGAGCAACCTCGCCGCGCTGAGCTGGCAGCCGTGGGTGATCCTGGCGGTGACCTCGGCCTGGCAGCGGGGCGGAGGCCGGCGGCTGGCGGGAGCCGCGCTGGCCGGGGCCATGCAGATGCTGTCCGGCGCGCCCGAGATCATCCTGTTCACCTGGCTGCTGCTGGCGGCATTGTGGCTGCGGGAATTGGGGCGGCGGCGCGTGGCGGCCGGGCCGGGGCTGCGGCGGTTTGCCGTCGTCGTGGCGCTGGTGGCGGGGCTGGCCGCGGTGCAGTTGCTGCCATTCCGGGATTTGGTGGCCCATTCGGACCGGGACACCTCGTATGGCGAGGCGGATGCGTGGCCCCTGCCGGCCTGGGGCTGGGCGAACCTCATCGTGCCGCAGTTTCATGCCGTCCAATCGCTGTTGGATACCTACCACCTGGCCGATCAGTATTGGACCAAGTCCTATTATGTCGGCACGGGCGTGCTGGTCCTGGCATTCGTTGGCGCCTGGCGCGGGCGCCCCTGGCAGGCCCGCTGGCTGGCGGGCGCGGCGCTGCTGGGGCTGGTGCTGGCTGCCGGGCATAAGGGATTCCTTTACCCCTGGCTGAAAAGCGTGGTGCCGGCCATTGGCTTCGCCCGTTACCCGGTCAAGTTCATCGCGCTCCCGGTCTTTGCCCTTCCGCTCCTGGCGGCGTGCGGATTGCAGACCTTGCTGGACGCCCCGGCCCCGGCAGCTCAGCGAAACCTGCGTCTCCTGCTGGGCACAGGGGCTTTCTTTTTAATCCTGGCCGCGGGCGTGTTGGTGGCCGCGCACCGTTCGCCGGCATCGGGTGAAAATTGGGCGATGACATGCCGGGACGGCGCTGAGCGGATACTGTTTCTGGCAGGGGTGATCGGCGGCGTGGGCGGATTGCTGGCAGCCGGCCAATCCCGCACGCGCACCCTGCTGGGGGCGGCGGTCGTGGTGCTGGTCGGTCTGGACCTGGTGGGGGCAGGCCGCCGAATGCATCCGACGGTGACCCCGCGAGTCTTTGGGCCGATCGAACTGAACCTGGCTTCCCGGCCGCGCCTGGGAGAATCGCGCGCGCTGGTCAGCCGTCAAGCGGAAGCTTTTCTCAACCGGGTCGGCATGACCAACGCGGTCGCCTATTGCGCCACCGTGCGCGGCGCCTTGTTTCACAACAACAACCTGCTGGAGAACATCCCCAAAGCGGATGGCTTTTGCTCGCTGCGGCTCCGCCGAACCACCGAACTGCTGGCGGCGCTCGCCGACACGAATCAGTTGTCCTATTCGAATCTGCTGGCGTCTCCCCTGGCGGATTTCCTGGGCGTGGCCTGGGTGACGGCGCCCGACAACGTCTTTGCGTGGCAGGCGCGTGCCGGCGCAGGGCCCCTTATCACGGCCGGGCAGCGCCCGATTTTCGCCGACGAAGCGCAGACCCGGACCGCGGTCACTGCCGGCGATTTCCTGCCCCGCGAAGTAGTTTACCTGCCGACGACGGCACGGGCGCAGGTGGGCGCCGCCGCCGTTCCGGAGGCTCGCATTCTCTCTCCGCAATGGAGCGCGGAGCGCGTCCGGTTCCGCGTCCAGACTCCCGCGCCGGCGCTGGTGGTGATCGCCCAGTCGTTCTACCCCAACTGGCGCGCATGGGTGGATGGGCGTCCGGTTCGGCTCTGGCGGGCGAACTATGCCTGCCAGGCGCTGGAAGTGCCCGCCGGACAGCATGAGGTGAGCTTGGTTTACCGGGATCGGGCGTTCACCATCGGAGCGATCCTATCAGCCCTTTCGCTGGGAATCTGCCTGGTGCTGCTGTGGCGGCGAGAGGCGCCGGACGCGACACCACCCGCAGCCGGCTCCCGGGAGCAGGAGCAAGCAGCCGTTGGCTTAACGCGCTAAAAAGTTAACCGTCCGCCGCGAACGCACGGGAACGGGATGGCCGAGGGGGACGTCAACGGGCTGGAGGACTGGCGCCGGGCGCATGCGCGGCGCGGCGCTGCTCAAGTTCCTCGATTTGACGTTGCAACGCCTCCGGGTGAGGAGTGGCTTTGATGGCCAGTTGCAGCAATTCGATGGCGCGGACCAGGTTCCCCTCCTTCTCTTCGAGGCGCGCGAGATGCACCGCGAGCTGATCGAGATGGAAGAGATCGGGCTTCTGGCCGGCGGCTTCCTGGTCGGCCCATTTGCGCAAGCCTAATTCCCACATTTTGCGGGCGCGGGCGGGGTCGTGATGATACTCGGCACTAAGGCGGCCCAGTTCGAAAAGGATTTCATGGCTGTTCGGGTTGTTGCGCAAGCCCTCGCGCAGGAACTCCTCCGCCTCCGGGGCTTTGTTCAGCTTGCGCAGCCAATAGGCGGCCACGGTGTACGTCTCGACCTTCTGCGGGTCCAGCTCGGCGGAGATTTTGAGCCAGGGCAGGATTTCGCTTTCGTTATCCCCGTGCAGGTGCGTGTGATCGGTGACCATGAAATGCCGGCCGAAGCGCTCGATCCAGTCCCGGGGCGGGCCAAGGAAGTCCATGCTCTTTTCATGCTCCTCGTGCGCGGGATCCCCCTCTTCGGCGGTGAGATGGCGGGAGCCTTGCGCGGCGCGGGCCTGGTCGAAGATGGACGGGTAATACCCGCTATGAAAGGAGACATCGGCCTGGATGAAAAAATGATTGGCAAACAGGCGGCGGCCGTCCCCGAGCAGCACCTTCAGGATGTTGTCCGCCTGGGCCCGCCGGCTCCAGCCATAGGCGCGCGCCTGCAGCACCGTGGCCAGGCTGAAGCATCCCACCGCCAGCAAGCCCAGAATCAGATACGGAACCAGGCGTTTCACAGGTGCAAGGGCTTGCGCCGGAACAACAGCCAGGCGCCGAACAGGAGCAGCGCCGCATAGATTCCGGCGTAGAGCGACGCCAGGGCGCAATCCCCCCAGCCGATTAGTTGATGGTCGTAGATAATGAGATCGCGCACGTCATACCATTCGAGGTGCGGGATGAAAAAGTAGAGCCCATACACGACCGAACGCAACGGCTCGGGCTGCTGCAAGGCGACCTGGTTCAGATGGCGCCCCAGGAGCAGAATTCCGAGCACGAGAATAAAGCAGATGGTGGCATTGGACGACGGGGCGGTGAAGACGATCGAACCCAGCAGCACCAGCGCCACCACGATGCCCAGCATGGACCATTGCAGCCAGAAGGCCTGCAGCCAATTCAGCACCGGCCAGGAATGTTCGCGCGAGCCGCTGACCACCCCGAAGAAAAGATAAAAAACCACCAGCGCCAGGCCGCACGCCAGCCAGCAGCCGACAAACTTGCCGAGAATCACCTGCCCGCGCGTCACCGGCTTGGCCAGCAAAGGAAAGATCGTGCGGTGCTCGCGCTCGGCCGGGAGCTGGCGGGCGGTGGTGGCAATGGCGATCACCAGCGCTGAAATCCAGATCAGCAGCAAGGCTATCTCCTTCACGTAGCGGACCACCTTGATATCCTGGAAAAAACTCACCGACCCCAGCAGCAGGGTCAGGACGGCGGTCAGGACGAACAGAACGTAAAAGTCCTTGCGCCGGTACAGTTCCTTAATGACCACATTAGCGAGCGCGAAGATGGTATTCATGCGTCGGATTCAGGTTGATAGCCGATAATGTTCAGGAAGATCCGCTCGAGGTTGGCCTGGTGTTCCTTGACCAGGTCGGCCACGCGCCCCTCGACCTTGAGTTCGCCCTGGTTGATAATGGCAACCCGGTCGCAGACGGTCTCGACCTCGCCCAGCTCATGGGAGGAGAAAAAGACCGTCTTGCCCTCGTTCTTCAGGCGCTGGATAATCTCCCGCACCTTCATGCGGCCCAACGGGTCCAGCCCGCTGGTGGGCTCATCCAGGATCAGCAGATCGGGATTGTTGATCAGGGCCTGGGCCAGCCCCACCCGCTGCTGCATCCCTTTGGAATAGGTCTTGATGAGCCGCCGCCGGGCGGTGTCCAGCTCGACCAGCTTGAGAAGCTGCTCAATGCGCTGATCCGCCACGGCCCGCGGAAGGCCAAAAATGCGCGCGTAGAATCGCAGCAACTCCTCGGCGGTCAGGAACTTGTAGTAATACGTCAGTTCGGGCAGGTAGCCAATGCGCTGGCGGGCGATCGGCTCGCGCACATCCACCCCGAAAAGGCAGGCCGATCCGCGGGTCGCGTTAACGAACCCCAACAGCACGTTCATGGTCGTCGTCTTCCCCGCGCCGTTGGGGCCGAGGAAGCCGAATACTTCGCCGCCGCAGATGCGCAGGTTCAGGTCTTTGACCGCGACCTTCTTCTCCGACCCGGAGTTCTGTGCGCGAAACTCGACGCGCAGGTTTCTGGTTTCAATAATCGGTTCCATGGTTCCTGGCCGCTCTCGTTTTCATGCTCAGCATAGTGTGCGCCGGGCACGAGACAACCACTTTCCAACTCAAGCAAAATCCCTACCATAAACCAGCAAAATCAGTACCTCATAACCCCCGCCTGCGTCCTTGCGCTGCGGTTCAGAACGCCACCTGAAGCCCGGATACTTCTACCCCCTCTTCTTACTTTCAGCCTTTCCACGGATAAAAATGCCTGCATTTTAGCTCGAAGCCCTCTCAACAAGTCTTTCCCCAACCAAACAGCAATCGCCTCCACGCTAGCCATACGGCTTTCAAAAGTGTCCCATTTTGGGACACTCATGGAAATAGCCGGCTTGGCATCTCCTCTTTCTTGTCAGTCTGCGTTATCCCCAGATTCGCGCGATCCAGGCCATTTCGAGCCTGTTTATAGCCAATTATAGGCCGTGTACAAGGGGTGTACAAGGGATGCTCGCCGGAGATACAAGGTAAAATCCGATGAACTCCCGGTGAGCATCCCTTGTACACCCCTTGTACACGGCGTGGAGGACCGGGAAAAGGATAGGGGTAGCCCGGAATGGGGGGTGCTTCCGACTGTTACTCAAACACGTGGCCGTCGGCAGAAAGCGAGCAGGTTGGAGCGTTGCTGACGGTCGTCCCGGGCGTGTAATCGCCACCGGCGGGACATCGGGGGATGGCGGCGGTGAGCGGTCTGAGGTAGGGTACGATGTCCTCCAGTTGATAAGAACTGCTGGGTGCCTTGCTGAATTCCAGCGCCCAAAGCTGCGCGGCGCCATCAATCTGGCGGAGGTTGTTGACGCACGCATTCCTCTGCGAGGTGACGCGGGCGTGAACGAAGTTAGGAATGGCGATGGCCGCCAAGAGGCCGATAATCGCCACTACGATCATGATTTCTACGAGGGTAAACCCGGGGCTGCTCGAAGCTCGAATCTTCATACTCAATATCTTTCAACTCTCGTGGCGTGAACCCGGCAGCAGGCGAGTTATAATAAGTTCGGTTTTGGTCCACGTATTGCCTGCGGCCGCCACTAACGTCTTATCAGCAATCCGAGTGCCAGCAGAAGGCAAACCGAGTCATTTGGGAATGCCGACTTCTACGGATGGCTTGAGGCTGCTCGCTAGCCGGAATGTTTCATAACTGGGAAGCCGGCGCGCGGGCATCCTGCCCATCCCGCAGAGATCAGACCTGCGCCACACGGGCGGGATGCCCGTGCCACGCTGTTCGGGCATGAAACATCCGGGCTAAAGCGGGCACGATGCCCGCGCGCCGGTCCGTTGGCATTTCGTGCGGGACATGAAATATGCTGGGACTACCAGCCCGTCGAAGAATTCCATCCCATGTGAGGAGGCCGCCAGCGCTGCAAAAAACAAAAGGGCTTAGGAAATTCTTCCTAAGCCTTCGATTGTTTCCAGAGCAACTTGCTGGCAGCAAGCCTCTAGGCAACGCTGGTGACTATTCCGGCAACTCGTGGTCTGGGATGTTGCATGTAGGCGCCACGTTCACAGCGTTAATCGTGTAGTCACCGCCAGCCGGGCATTCCGGCCAAATGCCATTGTCGCCACGCCCCAGATAAGGCTGACAGTCGTCTTTGTCAGGCTCGTCGGAGGAGACTTTCTTGTTCTCGAGCGCCCATTGCTGCTTGGCGCCGTCAATCTGGCGCAGGTTGTTGATGCAGGCATTCTTCTGCGATTGCGTGCGGGCGCGCACGAAGTTGGGAATAGCGATCGCCGCCAACAGGCCGATGATGGCCACAACGATCATGATTTCCACCAGGGTGAAGCCCGATTTCCGGGAGGTCATTTTTTTCATACTTGCTTTCGGTCTTTCTGTTCTTGCGGCGTGAACTCGCAGCGGGCGGGTTATTACTAGTACGGTTTCTGTTCACTGATTGCCCGCTGCAACCGCACCTGAGGGTTCAGCACACCGGATGCCAACCAGGGGAAGGCTCCTTATCCCCCTCCCTCGACCCGATTAAAAAAAGCGGCCCGGGATCATTCCCGGGCCGGTCGAACTGAATTGCGAGAGCCGGCGGCTACTGCAGCGTCTCTTCAAGTTTGTGAGTGCTGGGCTGAATGAGGCACGTGGGCCGGGCCTCCACCGTCGTCACCGAGTAGCTGTCGGTGAAGGTCTTGCCGCCGGAGGGGCACGTGACCGCATTCTTCAGATACGGCAGGATGTCCGCGGCGGTCACCTGGGCCGTTTCCCCCTGCTTGGTATCCAGGGCCCATTGCTGAATCGCCCCGTCAATTACTCGTAAGTTGTTGATACAAGCGTTCATACGAGCCGTCATACGGGCTTTAGTGAAGTTGGGGACCGCGATCGAGGCGAGCAGGCCGATAATGGCCACCACGATCATGATCTCCACCAGCGTAAAGCCCCCGATGTGGGATGCTGTTCTTTTCATGATTTAGTCTTTCTATCATTGCGGCGTGAACAGAGCCACCGGCGGTTATTATGATTACAGTATTTGTTCACGTATTGCCGGTTGCTCACCGCACCCTGTAAATTACCTCTTTGGCGAGGGGAGTCAACCCCGGGCTTTATCAAGGCGAGTCCGTTTTTGACCCGAGGCGCGGCTGGAGCCGGGGTTGAAGAAATGGGCAGTGTCCCGGGACAGTGTCTCAAAAGTGGATAGGCCGGCCCGGAAAGGAGGCGGCTGGACCGCGCCGCGCACGTTATTTTTGCGCCGCCGCCAGGAGCGTCTCAAAGTGCGGCGGCGCTTCTTCGCGGGCGACCCTGCTGATTTCAATGTGTTTGAAGCCGGCGGCTTCGAGCCAGCGGTGCAGTTCGCTTTCGGCAAACCCCAGCCAGTGATCGCCGTAGAGCTTGCGCGCGCGCTCGAAGCGATGCCGGGCGAGGTCGAGAATCATGATCTGGCCGCCCGGTTTCAGGATGCGGGCGGCGCTGGCAATCGCCCGGGCCGGGTCTTGCGCGTGGTGCAGGGCCTGGCTGAGGATCGCCAAATCCACGCTGGCCGGCGCCACGGGCGGGTCCTGGAGGTCTCCGAGGCGAAATTCGAGGTTCTTCATGTTGTTTCTCCGGGCTTTGGCCGCGCCGAAGGCGACAATCTTCCGGGAGTTGTCAACCGCGATGACTTTGCGGCAGCGCCGGGCCAGCAGCTCGCTCAGCAAGCCCTCGCCCGCCCCCAGGTCCGCCACCACCAGCGGCGGCAGGATGCGCAGCAGCAAGTGCCCGAAAGCCTCCCAGGAACGCCCCGGGCCATAGACCCGGTCGAACCGCCCCGCCACCTGGTTGAAATAAACCTGCGCCTGCGCGCGCCGGCGGGCCAGGATGCGCTTCAAATTGACCTGGTCGTCCGCGTGCCCCGACAGTTCCCCGGCGCCGCGGATCGCCAGTTGGCGGAGCTCGCCGGCCATGGTGCCGGCGGCCGGGCCCAGCCGGTAAAAGGCGCGCTTGCCTTCCCGCCGGGATTGCACAAAGCCGGAATCCTGCAGCAGCCCCAGGTGGGTGGAAATGCGCGACTGGCCCATCCGGGTGATTTCCTGCAGCTCATTGACGGAGAGCTCGTCCCGCTCCAGCAACGCGACGATCCGCAGGCGGGTGGGGTCGGACAGGGCCCGGAGGCATTTCAAGGTGGCGGACATGGGGGGGCGAGAAACCGGTTGACAGGCATACCTGAATGTATCATGTTATCCTGATACGTCAATATGAATTGAAGACCTGTGGATACCGCTTGATACTATGAGCCAGAATTACATTTTTTCCTCTGAATCCGTCGGCGAAGGCCATCCGGACAAGGTGTGCGACACGATTTCGGATGCGGTGCTGGACGCCTGCCTGGCCCAGGACCCGCGCAGCCGGGTGGCCTGCGAGACTTACGCCAAGAGCAACCTGGTGGTGGTGGGCGGAGAAATCACCACCCGGGCCCGGCTGGACTTCAACGCCATCGCCCGCCAGACCATTCGCGACATTGGCTATACGCATGCGGATGACGTTTTCCACGCGGACCGGGTGATGATTTTGAACGCGGTCACGTCGCAAAGCCCGGACATTGCGCAGGGCGTGGATGCCCGCTCCGCCGAAGGAAAAGGGACCGCCGAGCAGGGGGCGGGCGACCAGGGCCTGATGTTTGGCTACGCCACGAAGGAAACCCCCGAATTGATGCCGGCGCCGATCATGTTCGCCCATCAACTGGGGCGCGAACTGACCCGCATTCGCAAGACCGGCGCGATCAAATGGCTGCGCCCGGACGCCAAGAGCCAGGTCTCGGTGCAGTATGTCAACGGCCAGCCGGCGCGCATCACCAACGTCGTGGTGTCCACGCAGCACGCCGCCGACGTGAAGCACCGGACCATCGAGAGTTTCATCATCAAGGAAGTGGTGAAGAAGGTGCTGCCGCCGCACCTGCTCGACCGGCAGACGACCTATCTCGTCAACCCGACCGGGCGGTTTGTGGTGGGCGGGCCGCAGGGCGACACGGGGTTGACCGGGCGCAAAATCATCGTGGACAGCTACGGCGGGGTGGGCCGGCATGGCGGCGGCTGCTTCAGCGGCAAGGACCCGTCGAAAGTGGACCGCAGCGCGGCCTACATGGGCCGGTATGTGGCCAAGAATATCGTGGCGGCCGGGCTGGCGACGAGCGCCGAGATTCAATTTGCCTATGCCATCGGGCATCCGGAGCCGGTGTCGGTTTGCATCAACACGTTCGGCACGGGCGTGGTGAGCGACGAAGAACTGGAGCGCGCGGTGGCCGAGGTGTTCAGCTTCAAGCCGGCGGACATCATCCGGCAGCTCCGCCTGCTGCGGCCCATTTATCTCAAGACCACCAACTACGGCCACTTCGGCAAGAACGACCCGGACATCACCTGGGAAAAGACGGACCAGGCGGCGGCTCTGCGCCGGGCGGCGAGCCGGGGCGCGCCGGCGGTGGCGGCGGCCACCTTGAAGAAAGCCGCGGCGCGGCTCAAGCGCCGGGCCGGCCGCGCCTGAGCTGGGGCGGAAGCCTTTGAGTCAACCCCCGGAACCTCAACCACAAGCATTATGGCAACTTTGACCAGGAACAGGAGCAAACAACGCACGGTCCGCGAGGGCCGGATCAAAGACCCCGGCCTCGCCGATTGGGGCCGCAAGGAAATCACCGTGGCGGAACAGGAGATGCCGGGGCTGATGGCGGTGCGCGAGAAGTATGGCGCGAGCAAGCCCCTGAAGGGCGTGCGCGTGACCGGCTCGCTGCATATGACCATCGAGACGGCCGTGCTGATCGAGACGCTGGTCGAACTGGGCGCGGCGGTGCGCTGGGCCAGTTGCAATATTTTCAGCACCCAGGACCAGGCGGCGGCGGCGATCGCCCAGGCGGGGGTCCCCGTCTTCGCGTTCAAAGGCGAATCGCTGGAGGACTACTGGGACTTCACCCTGGCGGCGTTGACGCATCCCGGCGGCCGGGGGCCGGAACTGGTCGTGGACGACGGCGGCGATGCCACGCTGCTGCTGCACCGGGGCTACGAGATGGAGCACGGCAGCGATTGGGCCAACACCCCGAGCGACAGCCACGAAGAGCAGGTCATCAAGAACCTGCTTCGGCGCTGCGCGAAGGAACGCCCCGGCTGGTTCACCCGGGCGGTCCGGGACTGGAAAGGGGTGAGCGAGGAAACCACCACCGGCGTCCACCGCCTCTACCAGATGCTCGCCGCCGGCAAACTGCTGGTGCCCGCCATCAACGTCAATGACTCCGTCACCAAGTCCAAGTTCGACAACCTGTACGGCTGCCGCGAATCGCTGGCCGACGGCCTCAAGCGTGCCCTGGGCGTGATGATCGCCGGCAAAACCGCCTGCGTCTGCGGCTACGGCGATGTCGGCAAAGGCAGCGCCCACAGCCTGCGCGGGTTCGGGGCGCGCGTAATCGTGACCGAGATTGACCCGATCAACGCCTTGCAGGCCGCGATGGAGGGGTTCGAGGTTAAGACCGTCGAGGACACGCTGGGCGAAGCGGACATCTACGTCACCTGCACCGGCAACCGCGATGTGATCCGGCTGGAGCATATTCTCAAGATGCGGGACCAGGCTATCGTCTGCAATATCGGCCACTTCGACAATGAGATCCAGGTGGAGCGCCTGAATGCCGCCCGGGGCGTCGTGCGGGTGAATATCAAGCCGCAGGTGGACCGCTACGACCTGCCGGGCGACCGCAGCATTTACCTGCTGGCCGAGGGGCGGCTGGTGAACCTGGGCTGCGCCGAAGGGCATCCGAGCTTCGTAATGTCCAACTCGTTTACCAACCAGGTGCTGGCCCAGCTCGATCTGTGGAACAATCGCGCCACCTATAAGCCGGCCGTCTATCGTCTCTCCAAGAAGCTCGATGAGGAAGTCGCCCGCCTGCACCTGGGCAAGCTTGGCGTCAAGCTCACCCGCCTGACCCGCCAGCAGGCCGACTACATCGGCGTCCCCATCGAGGGCCCCTACAAGCCGGAACACTACCGCTATTAGCGTTGGGGCGCACCGGCCGGGTGCGGGAATGAGCCTGATCTACGCGCTGCCGTCCATTGTCGAGCGGCTTGACCTGGCTAAGCTGTTCGAGCGGGCGCAGCCGTTGGAGGTGGAACTGGGCAGCGGCGACGGGTCGTTCCTGGCCGAGTATGCCCGCCAAAACCCGGAGCACAACTTCATCGGGGTGGAGCGGTTGCTCGGGCGCCTGCGAAAACTCGACCGCAAAGGCCAGCGCGCCGGACTGACGAACCTGCGCGGGGTGCGCCTGGAATGCGCTTATTTTGTCCAATACCTGTTGCCGCCCGGTTCCGTGCGGGCGCTGCACATCTATTTTCCCGATCCGTGGCCCAAACGGAAGCACCGCCGCCGCCGGCTCGTCAACGAGCGCTTTCCCGCCCTGGCCCGGCAGGCGCTCCAGCCCGGAGGCCGGGTGTATTTGCGAACCGATGACCCGGATTACTTCGAGCAAATGGTGCGCGTGTTTGGCGCGGAGCCGGCTTTCCACTCCGTGGACACTCCCGCTGAATTGGCTGCCCAGCTAACGGATTTTGAGCGGGAGTTTCTGGCGCGCGGAATTAAAACCCGGCACGCGGCTTACCAGGCTGGGTCTTGACGGCCAAGGCGGAGTGCGGACGGGATTCAGACGTCAATGACGGGCCCCTGGCCGCGGTTATTTGCGTCGGGTGGCTGGCGCCCGCGCTGATAGCGGACCCGGGCCCGGCTGGTGCCGGTCAGGAGGTTCAGCACCAGGGAAACGATGCTGATAATCAACGCGCCCGCGAGGGCCGCTCCGAAGCTGTCCACCGCGAAGTGCTGCGCCAGCAGATAGCTCACCAAATAGAGCAGCAGCGCGTTGATTACGAGCGTGAAGAGGCCCAGCGTATAGATCAGCAGCGGCAGAGCCAGCAACAGGAGCACGGGCCGGATGAAGGCGTTCAGAATGCCCAGAACAAGCGAAGTGACCAGCGGGGTCAACAAGCTGTTGTCGGTGAAGCGCAGGCCCGGGACGATATAAACCGCCACCAGGACCGCGAGCGTGTTGATCGCCCAGCCTTTAAGAAACTTCTTCATAGCTCGATGCGCAGGAAGGTGACCGGCTCGGCGGCGCACACGCTCATCGGCGGCAGGCTCGCCGGCACGAGGCCGAATTGCCCCGCCGCGAGGGCAAGCGCCTCGGAGCCGTCGCCGATCCTGGCCCGCCCGGCCAGCATCGCCACAATCTGCATTTTCCGCGGCGGGAGCGGCACGCGCGCACCGGCGGCGGCAGCGCAGGCTTCGACGGCGAAAACGGATTCGCGCACCAGCGGCCGCACCTGGCACGTTTCGCCCGGGCTCCATGCCGCCGGGAGCAATTCCGGCTCGAAATCGTTAAAGTCAATGCTGGCCAGGGCTTGCGGGATATGCAGCGGGCGGGGCTTGCCGTCCAGGCCCACCCGGTTCCAATCAAAGACCCGGTAGGTGGTGTCCGAGTTTTGCTGAATCTCAAAGAGGACTAGGCCGGCGCCAAGCCCATGCACGCGGCCGCTGGGCAGGAACAGGGCGTCTCCCGCCCGCGCGCTGATCCGGTGAAAGCAGTCGGCCACCGTGCCATCCTGGATTTTGCGTTCAAACTCCGCGCGGGTGACTCCGCGTTTCAGACCGGCGAACAGCTCCGCGCCCGGGGCGGCCTGCGTGATATACCACATCTCGGTCTTGGGCTCTCCGCCAAGCTCCGCTGCCCGGGCGGCCGGAGGATGCACTTGCAGGGAAAGTTTCGTTTGCGCGTCCAGGATCTTGAGCAGCAGCGGGAATCGTCCGCCCGGAGACGGCGCGTTTCCCAGCAGTTCCGTTCGGCAATTCTCCATCAGCCAGCGGAGGTCTTTGCCGGCCAGCGGCCCGTTGGCGATGACGCTGACATCGTTGGGCCGATCGCTGATTTCCCACGACTCGCCGATGGGCACCTCCGGGGGCAGCACTTTGCCATACCGCCGTTCCAGTTCGCGCCCGCCCCAGACGAGCTGCTTGAAGATGGGCTGGAAGGTTAACGGGTAGAGCATGCTGGTTTCAAGGGTTGAGAACCTGGCTGACCACGGGCATCAAGTAGCTGCGGCCTCGGCGGGTGCGGGTGGTTTCTCGCGGAAATGGCCAAACGCGCGGAACTTGTCATAGCGCAGCTTGAGCCGGTCATCCACTGACAAGGCTTTAAGCTGTTCCAGATGCTTCAACAGGTATTCCTTCAGGTTTTTGGCCGCCGCAGCAGGGTCGGCATGGGCACCGCCCAGCGGTTCGGGGATGACTTCGTCCACCAGCCCCAATTCGAGCAGGTGTTTGGCCGTAATTTTGAGCGCCTCGGCGGCTTTGGCCGCGGCGGCACGTTCTTTCCAAAGGATCGCCGCGCAGCCTTCCGGGCTGATAACCGAATAATACGCGTTTTCCATGATAATCACCCGGTCCGCCACCCCAATGCCCAGCGCCCCGCCCGAGCCCCCTTCCCCGACAACGGCCGCAATAATCGGCACTTCCAGAACCATCATCTCGCGCAGATTCACCGCGATGGCCTCCGCGATATGGCGCGCCTCGGCGCCTATTCCCGGGTAGGCCCCGGCGGTATCAATCAACGTGATGATCGGCAGTCGGAACTTATCCGCTAACTGCATCAATCGGAGCGCCTTGCGATAACCTTCCGGGTGCGCCGAACCGAAGTTGCGGAGGATGTTTTCCTTGGTGTCCCGACCCTTTTGCGTGCCTATCACCATGACTTTATGCGTGCCCAGGGTGGCAAACCCGCCCACGATGGCGCGATCTTCCGCAAACCGGCGGTCGCCGTGCAGTTCGCTGAACCCCTGAAAGGCCGCCTTGAGGTAATCCAGCGTAAAGGGCCGCAACGGGTGCCGGGCGATTTTGACCCGGTCCCAGGCGCTCAGATTGGCAAATATCTGGCGGCGGGTTTCCTCGAGCTTTTTCTCGATCATCCCGACTTCCTCCTCGACGCTGAGGTTCATCGGGTGAGTCGCGGAGTGTTTTTTCAACTCGTCGAGCTTGTTTTGCAACTCCACGATCGGCCGTTCAAAGTCGAGTTGGTGTTTCATCGCGCCCAAGTTAGTGGCCTTTTTCCGCCCGCGCAACGCTCATTTCAAACAAGCAAAGAGCCGGATTTGCATCCGGCTCTTCGTGGTGACGAGGTTTATACGCCTTCACCCAGACGCTCAGAAGGGTAATGCGGCCAACTATTCGGTCGCTGTTCGAACCGCATTACAAGCAAAACCTCTATGCTAACCCTAAACGAACAGCGAAATCTTCTGTCGTCCTGAAGATAAGATAACACGCGGCTCCAATTTGTTCAAATATATTTATATTTCTTCTGCGGAAGGCCAAATCCCATGCTTTAGCGGTATTCCCAAACTGGCAGCTCATGCGGTTATAGGGTTCTCAGGGCTGCCAAGACGCGCGTTAGGGGGACTCTCTCGGGCCAATAGTGACTGTTTCAGCCGAAATCACCCGCCCCTGCCGTAAACCAGCCATCCCTCCCCCTCCAGTTCAACGATAACCCACTGTCCGCGCGGCACTTGTGGGAAAACGGCCTTTATCAGTCTTCTCGGGCGGCACTGCACAACCGTTCGCGGCACGGCCCAGCCAGGGGCGTTCCGAAGCATCTGCCGAGCCCGTCCCCCCACTCCTCCGACGAGTCGCAACCCGTTTCCGGGTTCAATCTCATTCGTTTCCTTGCAATCTCGATTTTTGAGGGTAGTGCCCCAATGCGCTTCCTATCGCTCAAAGAAAAGAGTGGCTTGCCCGGTGGCTTTCTGCCATAGTCACGGGCTTAAATCTATGAAACGTAATTATTATTGTTTGGCGATCGTTCTTTTATTCATGGCGCTGCTGGCGTCAACCGGGGTTTATGCCAGCGAGGCCGACATCCAAATCCCACCGCTGGATACGGTGAAATTTGCGGGGTTGCAGGGCTTGAGCGGCACGGCCTTGATGTATGTGGGCTTGGTGATCTGCGTTATTGGGGCCGTGTTCGGCCTGGTGCAATACAGCCAGACCAAAGCCCTCCCGGTGCATGATTCCATGCGCGACGTATCCCACATGATTTGGGAGACCTGCAAGACCTACCTGTTCACTCAGGGCAAGTTCCTGGCCATCCTCTGGGCGCTGATAGCCGCCTGCATGATCTACTACTTTGGCGTGCTCTCCAAGATGAACCTCGTCAATGTCATCGTCATTCTGTTGGCCTCGATCCTGGGTATTCTGGGGTCCTACGGCGTCGCCTGGTTCGGCATTCGCATCAATACCGTGGCCAATTCCCGCGCCGCCTTTTCCGCCCTCCGGGGCAACGCCTTTGCCACCCTGGGCATCCCGCTGCGCTCCGGCATGAGCGTCGGCCTGCTGCTGGTGGCGGTCGAGTTGTTCTTCATGATTTGCATCCTGGTCTTCCTGCCCCGCGATCTCGTTGGCCCGTGTTTCATCGGCTTTGCCATCGGCGAATCGCTCGGGGCCTCGGTGCTGCGCATCTGCGGGGGTATCTTCACCAAGATCGCCGACATCGGCTCCGACCTCATGAAGATCGTCTTCAAGCTACCCGAGGACGATCCCAAAAACCCCGGGGTGATTGCCGACTGCACCGGCGACAACGCCGGCGACTCGGTCGGGCCGACGGCGGATGGTTTCGAGACGTATGGCGTGACGGGCGTGGCGCTGATCGCCTTCCTGGCGCTGGCGCTGGCGGAAACTCCCGGGATTGTAGCCACTCTCATCATTTGGATCTTCGCTATGCGCGCGCTCATGATCGTAACCTCCCTGGCGTCGTACCTGGGGAACCAGGCCTTCAGCAAGGCCAAATACGGCCACCAGAAAGACTTTGACTTCGAGGCGCCGCTCACGCACCTGGTCTGGATCACCTCGGCGGTCTCGATTGCCATTACCTTCATCGCCAGCAAACTGCTCCTGGGCGACTTCACGGACGCCGCGGGCCGGGCTCTGCCCGATCTCTGGTGGGTGCTTTCGATCATCATCAGTTGCGGCACGGTCGCGGGCGCGCTGATTCCTGAGTTTACCAAAATCTTTGTCAGCACCGGCTCCCGGCACGTGCGGGAGGTGACGAACTGCTCGAAGCACGGCGGCGCGTCGCTCAATATTCTCTCGGGCTTCGTGGCGGGCAATTTCTCCGCCTTCTGGATGGGGTTGTGCATCCTGCTGCTGATGTTCGTTTCTTATTATTTCTCCCAGAATGAAGCGCTGCTTGCCATCATGCCCAAGCAATTCGCCTTCGCCGCGCCTATTTTTGCGTTCGGCCTGGTGGCCTTCGGCTTTCTGGGCATGGGCCCGGTGACCATCGCGGTGGACAGCTACGGGCCGGTGACCGACAACGCCCAATCCGTGTATGAGTTGAGCCAGATTGAAAGCCGCAAAGGCATCAAGGAGGAGATCAAGAAGGGCTTCGGTTTTGAGCCGGACTTCGAGAACGCCAAGTATCAGCTCGAAAAGGGCGACGGCGCCGGCAACACCTTCAAGGCCACCGCCAAGCCCGTGCTCATTGGCACGGCGGTCGTTGGCGCCACCACCATGGTATTCGGCATCATCATTCTCCTGCAGCACATGTTTGAAGCCAACCCCGATTCGGGCCTCTTCAAGCCCGTGGTGGAAGCGCTGAGCATCGTGCAGCCCGAGATTATTCTCGGCCTCATCATGGGCGGCGCGGTGATCTACTGGTTCACCGGCGCCTCCTGCCAGGCCGTCGTCACCGGCGCCTACCGCGCGGTGGTTTACATCAAGGAGAATATGAAACTCGACGCCACCACCGCCTCCGAGAAAGATAGCAAGGAAGTCGTTCGCATCTGCACCGTCTATGCGCAGAAGGGCATGTGGAACATTTTCATTGTGATCTTCTGCCTGGCGCTGGCCCTGCCGTTCTTCAACCCCTACTTCTTCATCGGCTACCTGGTCGCCATCGCGTTCTTCGGGCTGTTCCAGGCCATCTTCATGGCCAACGCCGGCGGCGCCTGGGATAACGCCAAGAAGATTGTCGAGGTGGACCTCCGCCAGAAGGGCACCGATCTGCATGCCGCCACCGTTGTGGGCGACACCGTGGGCGATCCCTTCAAGGACACCTCCTCCGTGGCGATGAACCCGGTCATCAAGTTCACCACCCTCTTCGGCCTGTTGGCGGTGGAAATCGCGGTCACCATGCCCAACCAAAACCTCAAGACCGGTATTGGCGCGTTCTTCTTCCTGGTGGCGCTCATCTTCGTCTATCGCTCGTTCTACCTCATGCGGATTCCGGAGGAAGACCGGGCCGGCACCAATGGCAACCTCGTCCTGCCGCATAAAGTGCATCGCGAGGAAGTTGCCGGCGGCAGAAAGTAATCAGCCGGCATAGATTCCGGCTTGCGCGCCCGCCGCGGAAATCACCTGGCGGGCGCTTATTTTATGGGCATCCCCGGGCAATTCCAGACCGGGCCAGTGCCGGAACGGCGACGGCTTCCGGCGCCAATCGGTTAATCCGAGGCTTGTGGGCTGGCGCACTCATGTTCGGCGATTACTTTCAGGAATTCCTCGCCGAACTGGCTCGCCCGCCGGGACCCCACACGAGCAATCTCAGCCAATTCTTCAATACTCCGCGGATACCGCCGCGCCATTTCGCGCAGGGCCGAGTCGTGCAGGATCATGTAGGCGGGCAAACCGCGGCGCTCGGCCATTCTCCGGCGCACCATCCGCAGCCGCTCGAACAGTTCCTTGTCATACGGCGCAGCATCGGAGGACGCCCGGCGAGTTGACCGCGCCTCCCTTGGAACGTCGTCTTCAAAGGAGGTCTCCGCAAAAATCTGGCGCGGTTGCGTTTCCAAATGACCGGCGACCACCGCCAGCAGCACTCGCCCAAACTCCTGCAGCTTCCGCGTGCTCATGCCACTGATGCGCGCCAGCGCCCGTTCGCTGGCCGGGTAGTCGCGCGCCACCTGCCGCAGCGTCACATCCGAGAAAAGGATATGCGGCGGCAGCGCGCGCTCATCTGCCAGTTGCTTGCGCAGCCGCACCAGCCGCTCGAACAACAGCTCATCGCACGCAATCTCCCCCGCCCGCGGGGCTTTGGGCTCGGGCGCGCTGACCGGGCGGGTCAGCCGGACCGGCTTGCGCTCCTTGAGCACCGCCAAGCCATCCTCCGTCAACCCCAGCACGCTGAAGTGATCGCGGGACACCTGCCGCACCAGGCCCTGGCGGATCAGCTCGCGCCCGATGGCTTTCCACTCCGCCCGGCTATGTTCCTGTCCGATGCCATAGGTCGAGAGTTGTTCGTGGCCCCACCGGCGGATGCTCTCGGTCTCCGCGCCCGTCAGCACCTCAACGATTTGGTTCATGCCAAACTCAAATCCGCTGCGCTGCCGGATGCGGTAAAGGCACGAAAGAAACTTCTGCGCCGCCAGCGTCCCATCATAGGTCGCCCGGGGCGACAGGCAATTATCGCACCCGCCGCAGTTGGCTTCGGCGGCGGGCTCGCCAAAGTAGCCCAGCAACTCGCTGCGCCGGCACCCGGACGACTCGGCGTAATGCACCATCTGGCGCAGTTGCTCGTGCGCGATATTCCGTTCTCCCGGGTCGGACTTTTCGTCAATGAACCGCACCAGCTTGGCCACGTCCCCCGCGCTGAAAAGCAGCACGCACTCGCTGGGCAGCCCGTCCCGCCCGGCGCGGCCGGTCTCCTGGTAGTATCCCTCAATATTCTTCGGCAAATCATAGTGCACCACGAAACGCACATTGGGCTTGTTGATGCCCATGCCAAACGCAATCGTCGCGCAAATCACCCGCACCTCGTCCTGCAGGAAAAGCTCCTGGTGCGCCGTCCGCTCTTTGGCCGTGAGACCCGCATGGTACGGTTTGGCTTTCAAACCGTCCGCTTCGAGGCGGCTCGCGACGCTCTCGGCCGTCTTGCGCGCCTGGCAATAGACAATGCCGCTCTGGCCGGGGCGCTCGCGCAGGAACTTCCGAAGCTGATCATAGGGCTTATGCTTGGCGAACACCCGGTAAGTCAGGTTCGGGCGGTTGAAGCTGGCGACATAGCAACGGGGTTCGCGCAGCCTGAGCAGCGTCACGATGTCATGGCGCACCCGCGCGGTGGCCGTCGCCGTCAGCGCCATCATCGGCACGGTGGGAAATAGCTGGCGCAGCTCGGCAAGCTGGCGGTATTCCGGCCGAAAATCATGCCCCCATTCGCTGATGCAGTGCGCCTCGTCAATGGCCAGCAGGTTCACCCCCCATCGCTGCAGGTCAGCGAGGCATCCCGGCAACATCAGCCGCTCCGGGGCAACGTAGAGCAGCCGGAACTCTCCGTTATGCAGCCCGCGCAGCCGCGCCCGCGATTCCCCCGCCGCCAGCGACGAGTTCAGGAAGGTCGCCGGCACGCCGCTGGCCTGCAAGGCGTCCACCTGGTCCTTCATCAGCGCGATCAGCGGCGATACCACCACCGCCAGCCCGGGCCGCGCCATGGCCGGCAACTGAAAGCAAAGCGACTTGCCGCCGCCGGTCGGCAGCAGCGCGAACACGTCTTGGCCCGCCAGCACATCGCGGATGATCTCCTCCTGGAGCGGGCGGAAGGATCGGAAGCCGAAGTATTGCTTCAGCAGCGGCAGCAGTTGCGGGACGCTGGATTCCACGCCGGGAGCTTACGGCAAAAAGGCCCGCCTATGCACGCGTAAATCCGTCCCCGCCATCCCGCCACTCCGCGCTCCGCAGCGCCGCCCCGGATCGGCAAGCCGGCCCAAAGAATGCCCTCTATCCCCGGTACTTCGGGGGCGCCCCGCCTTTTCTTCGACCGGCTACTTGCCCGGCTGGGCGTCTTTTGCTTCTTCTTTCTTCCCCGGCTCACCTTTGGCTTCCGGGGCCTGCTTGGCAGCTTTCAGGATGTCTTCTGCCGGGAGGATAATCGCGCTCAGATTTTCGCGGACGCTGCGGCTGGCGCCTCCCCCGGACGCAACGGCCCGCATCACCACCACCCCAACGATATTGCCATCGAGGGCAAACGCCGGCGACCCCAGGGTGGTGGAAGTCATGGTGCTGTCGGGCACGTAGAAAGTGCGCGGCTTCTGGATAACGGCGTTGATCCGCTCGACGGAAGCGGCATAGGCGCGTCCGGCGGCGCTATTGAGGCGGTTAAGGGTGATGACCTGGTCAAGAATCTGCACCGTCGAGGACCGGGCCAAATCCACCGCGGTCATCGGCGTGGCGGGTTTGGACTTGGGCCGGACAAAGGCCAGATCCAGATCCTTGTCCCGCAGCACAATCTCGGCGGCCAACTCGGTGCCATCCGCCAGCAATATCTGCATATCGGCCACCTCGATCTCCAGCTTGTTCTGGGAGCCTTGTTGCGCGAGCATGCGCTGGTACATTTCGCTGGGATCGCACGCCGACAACGCCAGCACGGTCAGACCCGACGGGTCCACCACCGTGCCGGTGAGTTCCTGCCGGTTTTCCCCCGATTTGGCGGCGCCGGAGTAGGTAATTTTCTGCACCACCTGCACCGTGACGACCGTCTGCTGGTATTTCCGGAAGATGTCCCGGCCTTTGTCGCCCAGTTCATCGGCACGAAGGGAGCAAGCCGCGCCGGCCAGCGCCAGGGCCAGGGCCGCCCGAAGAATGGAATAGGGATATCGCATATAAGCTTTGGGATTAGAGGTTAGTTTTTCCAGTTTGGTTCAATTTCCAGGTAGGTAGTATGAATGCCCCGCAGCACTTTGAACCGCACCACCTGATCCCGGCGGGCGGCGGCACGCTCGAGCTCCTGCCGGAGCGCGTCCACCTTGTCCACCGGCTGGCCGGCCACTTCGAGGATCAAGTCGCCCTTAAACAGCGAACCGAGCTCGGCCCAACTGCCGGGTTTGACCTCCTCAACCAGCACGCCAAGCTGGTCGCGGCTCCACTGCTCTTCGACCACATCGAAAAACGACACGTCGCGCGCAGTAAACTCGAAATCCTCGTTGCGGTATTTCCGCATCTCGCGCTGCAGGCGCGGCGAGCGGGCCAATGAGACCGGCAGTTTGTGCTCCGCCTGGCCGCGCCGGATCGTGAGCGTCACCGTCTGGCCGACGTCGTATTGCCGGATCAGCGCGGACAGCTCGTCTTCATGCTCGGAGTCGGAGGCCGACAGCTTCTCGCCGTCCACCGCGGTGATGAAGTCGCCGGCCTTGAGCCCCGCCTGCTCGGCGGTGGTGCCGGGATAGACGCGCGTGATATAAAAGCCCTTCAAAGCGGGCTGGCCCAGTTGCCGGGCTATCTCGCGGCTAATGACCTGCGTCTCGACCGGCAGCCACGCTTTCGTGACTTCCAGGCCCGGGTCTTTAAGTTCGTCGAGCCCAATCCGCACCATCGCCAAAAGCCGCGCGGCCCGGCGCTCGAACGTTGCCATGACCGGCAACGGCTCCGTCCGGCCTTCAGTCAGCTTGCGGGTCAGCGCGACCAGGTCCCGGGTGCTTCGCACCGGTTGATCATTCACCGCCACGATCACGTCCTTCGCTTGGAGCGCGGGCTTGGCAGTGCCGGCGGGCCCGCCCGGGCGCACGGAAGTCACCAGCGCCCCCACCGGGTCGGCTCGCTTCATCTCCTGGGCCAGCAGGCGCGAAAGGTCCCGCACCGTCAACCCCCAGGCCTTGAGTTCCTGCTGCGGGGGATACACCTCCCCGCGCTCGATGGGCACCGGGCGGAGGGTGAGTTCCTTGCCGTTGCGCTTAACCACCGCCCGGGTTTCCTGCCCGAGGGGCAGGCTGGTGGCCAGCAGCATAAAATCCGGCATTTGCTCGTCGAACCGGACATCCGTTGCCGCCCCCCCCAACCGCAGCAACAGGTCGCCGGGCTTGAATCCCGCCTGGTCGGCCGGCGACCCCGCCTGCACGCCGCTAATCAAAACACCATGCGGTTCCGTCGAGCGCTTGAACCGCGGCTGCACATCCAGCCCCAGCCAACTCCGCACAACCCGGCCTTTGGCCATGATCTGCTCGGCCACGCTCCGGGCGAGATTGCCGGGAATAGCGCCCCCCAGGCCATAGCTGATCTCATTAATGCCGATGATCTCGCCGCGCAGGTTGACCAGCGGCCCGCCCGAGTTGCCGCCGTAAATGGCCGCATCATGCCCCAGCCAGCGAACCAACGAACCCACATCTTCGCCATCCAGCCGGAAAGCCCGTTCGCCCCTTCCCGACCGGGGCATGATCATTTCCGGGTTGCTGATAATGCCCAGCGTCACCGATTGCGACAAAGCCATCGGGCTGCCCATCGCCAGCACGTAGTCCCCGGCCTGAACCTTCGAGGAATCCCCAAAGCTGGCCGTTTTGAACTCGACCGGGCGCGCTGGTGTCAGCCGAAGCACCGCGATGTCGGTAAGGGCGTCGGTGCCGACCAGTTCCGCCTCGATTTCTTCGCGATTCCACAGGGTGCAAAAGATGCGCACCGCATGTCCCGCCACATGATGATTGGTCACCAGGTAACCATCGCGGGTAATGATCACTCCGCTGCCGACCGCCTGCGACTTGGTCTCCCGCCCCTCGCTGTAGTCGGTCTCCACGACGCGAATCCGGACCAGGGCCGGTTTCACTTTGGCAATGGCCGCCTCGATCTGCGGATTCAATTCCCGAACCTCCGGGCGGCTCCGGGCGCCGGCGTCTCCAGAGGCGATCATCATTAGCAGGCTCAACGCCAGGGCCAGCCCACCGCGCCAGGGAGGTAAATTACGACCTAACATTCATGTCCTTTTAGATTAAAACCCCGTATATGCAAGTATCGAATTGGCCGGCCAACTGGCAAGCGCGCCCCGGGCGCGGCGCTCCCGACCCGGTTCGGTTGAACCTCACAGGGCATCTCGAAGTCCCGCCGTTTGCGAAGACCAACATTCCCGCCATTCCAACTCCCGCAAGCAAAGCATAACGGCCGAGGCGCGCGTGAACTTCCGCCCATCCCGGGTCGAGCGCTTTGAAACCCGCCGGTTTTATCGCAGGGCGCGATAGAAACGGCGCGGCGCGCTGGTAAAGGAGTCGTCAGAGATTTCGATGGGCTGCAGCCCCATCTGCACATTGGTCCAAAACGCCCAGTTAATCAGGTCAGGGCTGGTTTGGAGGGTATATTCACCCGGGTCGCCATTCAACCACAGCCGCACCGATGGCCCCGCGCCGAAACTGACCCGTTCGAATCGCGGCGGCCGGGCGAAAAAGCGGAGCACATCCGCCATATAGTCGGCGCGAATCGCTTCGTCGGTCACGGTTTCAAACGGGAATCCCCAGTAAACCACCCTCCCGCCCGAAGCGCCGGCATACTGGATCCCCGCCACCTTGCCCCCGCCTCCGCCATAGACCAATGCCGCCGTTGCGCCGCTGCCGGTGGGCACCAACACATCCGGCGTCTTCACCCAGTAAATCCCCTGGTTGCCGTCGTCGAACGCGCCGCCGCTGTTCCCCTCGAAAATCGTTCCCGCCACCGCGGCAAAGGTGTAGTTCGAAGAATTATTGTTCGCGTCCGGCCCCAAATCGGCATGGAGCTGGTTATTGAGGAACGCCCGATCCGCGGCGGACGGCCCCGCCGCCCGATCCAGGTCCCACGCCACTTCCGACCCGGTGAGGAACAAGTGCCCCCCGCCGTTCTGGAAGGCCGTCACGACATTGCGCTCCGGCGCGCGGAAGGTGTTGGTCAGGCTCTGGCCGCAGGCCCAGATCACGATGTCGTAATTGGTCAGCGCCACCTGATGGTTGGTCACCGACGGCCGCGAACAGGAATCAAACGGCAGCCCGGCCGCGCTAATCGCCTTCCCATGCGGCACCACATAGTCAAACGAGTTGTTGCTCCGCGGGATCACGCGCTCCATGGCCCCGGAATTGCCCGGAGGCGCATAGGCCCCCGTGGGATTCTGCCGCAGATTCGTGGTGCGGTCGAAGCGGTCAAACCCGTTCACAAACAGCACGCGCGAATGCGCCGGATTCGAGGCGCGCCGACAGCCGACGGTCTCCGAGGGGAAGGATTCCCCGCCCGCGTTCACCGCCGCCACCCGGAAGTAGTAATCGGTGTCGGCCAGGACATTGGTGAACTCAATCATCGAGGCGCCCCCGCCCGCGACCTCGACCGGCTCCCCAAACCCGTAGCCATCCGTGGACCGATACACCACAAACCCGGCCGGTGTTCCCGTCGAGAACTCCGCCACCGGAGCATCCCAGCGGACCTGAATGCCATTGGCCGTCGCCACCGCGCGCACATGGCGCGGCGGTTCCGGCAGAAAATTCAGCGGCACCGCGTCAAACTGGTGCATATAGTGGACCACCGCCTGGTACGACGCCCGCGCGATCCAATTGCGAACCTTGGGATCGCGCATCAGCCGCGCATCGGAGACGTTGTCGTGAAAGGCCACCTCGATAATCGTCGCGTCCATCTCGTAGCCAAGGCGGTCGCCGCGGATTTCCCCAAACGCGAAATCAGTCCGCGCATACGTCAGGCTCGAACGGTTGTTGAGCCAGGGGACCTCGAACGGCGGCACGGTGATCCGCTTCAAGGCATTGTTCACGTTGGTGGCGATGATCTCCGCCAGGCGGAACTGGTTGGAAGTCGCCGTCCCGGGGAACAGGTTGTCGTTGTTATAGAGCCCGATGTCGCCGCGCGCGCTGCTGTTGGTCCCCAGGCCCGAGGCGTTCGAGTGAAACCCGATGTAAATCCGCTGATAGAAATTGCCCGCAGCCTCCTCGTTCATCTCGCGCGCCATGCGAATCGGCGCGCTCACGTTATCGTCGGAATCAATCAAGGACGGGTCGTCATAAATCCAGGTGGGCGAGCCCCGCCCCAGGCTGCTTTGAATCCAATAACGGGCGCATTCATGCTCCCGCGGGTGGCCCGAGACGCCGCCCCCGCGGGCGATCGAGCCCATGCCATTGCCGAAGCGAATCGCATCGGCGATCACCGCGCTCCCGACGCCTGGACTCGGCGCCAGGTTGCTGATCACCACCGCGCCGCGGGCCGCGTCGGAGCCCGCCGCGAAATAATAAGTGCCCAGGTACACCCATCCCCCGCCCACCAGGTAATGCGGCACGCGCACCTGCGATTCGCCGCCCGTATGCCGCACCCGGTAAAGCTGGCTGGTGCGATTGGTCGAATGCCAGACCCAGGTGTACACCGGGTAAAACCCGGCAACCGGGATGTTCGGCACATACGTCGCCGTCGCCGTTTCCGTCGCGGCAACCGAGGTGAAGCGATACGGCACGTCCCCGGCATTGCCATAATAATTGGTAAAGACGCTGTCCGCCCAGGCACCCTGGAAAGTCACCTCCGGGTCAACATTGTCCAAAACCACCTCGTTGGTTTGATTGCCAATCGGGCGCATCGCCACCACCGTCGCCCCCGCATTGAAGCAGTAGTAGGCAAACATGCTCATTTGATCCACGTTCCCGTAGTCCTCCACCATCTCCCAGTTCACCCCGCGCCCCGTCGTCCAACTCGCCCCATCCCACGCCAGCCCATGCCCGCCGCTGGTAAACACAATCCGGCCCGACAGTGCCCCTGTGGGCTGCGCCCCGGCCGGCGCAATCGGCCCCAGCAAAGCCTTGGGCACGCCACTTTGGCCCGGCAAAGCGCCCTTCACCGGCATATTATCCGGTGCCGGGCCCCGCACCGGTTCGGGATGAGGCGTTTCCGGCAAATCCCGCCCTTCCTGGGTGGCCGGGGATGAAACCATACTGCCCAACAGCAGCGCGAAGACGATTCCGAAATAATTCATTTTCATGCGTTTAGCAGCATGACGCCTATCGAAAAGCGCCTGCCGAAGTCTTTGATTTGGCTTTGAACTCCCACAAGACTAGCCCCGCACGAGAGCTAAATCAAGCCGACAATCCGAAAAATAACCCTTGCCAAGACCCCGGCCGGGAACGGCTGGAAAGCCAAAATCAGCCTCTTAATGCCAACATCCCGCTATCAATTTAGTCTCAAAATCTCCAAATAGCTGAAAAAACGAAAGTTATAATACCAAGCCCCCTGATAATTCCAAGGTCCACGGATGCTCGCACCTCCCTCATTTCAAGCCGTGTACAAGGGGTGTACATCGGATGCTCAACCGAGAAACATGGGGTTAAAGCGTGGGCATCCGGTGAGCATCCCTTGTACACCCCTTGTACACGGCCTATTGGGAGCCCTATGAGGGCTACGGAGGCGGGAGAAATCGGGGAAGGTGGAATCAGCCGCAGGCGTCGGCGGGCGCAAGCGGCATTGGCGGCTGGGGCCAGGGTGCGGCCCAATGCTTGCAATCAGGGGGTTGGCTGGAGGGGATGCCGATTGCAAGCGCATGCGCGCTTGCGGGATGGCCCCCGCCGGGAATCGAAACCGTCCTCAGTTGGTGCGGGTCAAGGGCCGACGTTTGACAGGTCGGTGGGGCGGAAACCGAGGCGGAAGGCCGGGGAGGCGGGTTGGAGGCGGAAGTCGTCCTTGTCGGGGGCGACGCAGAGCGGGTTGGCGACGAGCGAATGGCGGTCATGGCCGCGTTCCTGCCATCGTTGCCAGGTGCAGGGGCCCAGGCGGAGCTGATCCGGCTGGGCGTCGGGGCGGGCGTCAAAGTAGAGGTTCGCGTCCATCAGGTACTGGTCGTTCGACCAGTCGCCGCCAAGCAGGTTGCCGGAGTCGAAATAGACGATATTGGTGACGAAGGAGAAGCTCCGGTGCGGCTCCGGGCGGGTGCGCTGAAGCTGGTGGTTGCGGGCGAAGGCGAAGAGGTTGTTGCGGACGAGGTTGGTCTCGCCGTAGTGCTGATGGAAACCGCCGTGGGTGGTGCGATAAACGAGGTTGTCTTCGGCCAGGATGCCGCTGCTGCCTTCGTCGAAGTAGATGCCCCAGCCGCCGTAGCGGAAGCCGCTGATGTCGTGCCAGAGGTTGCTGCGGATGGTGGTGCCGGGTTGTTTGCCCAGGGTGTAGATGCCGCCCATGTCGCTGAGGATGGGGCCGTCGCCATTGGAGCGCTGGCCGAGGTGGTGGACGTGGTTGAGCGCAACGAGGTTATTGCCGGCGAGGGCGGGGCCGTAGCCCCAGGTCCAGCCGATGGAGATGCCGGTGTAGTAAAAGTCGTGGATGTGGTTATGGAGAATCCGGTTGTCGGGGGATTGGCCGAGCCAGATGCCGACGGCGCTGGCAAACAGCTTGCCGCCGTCGTGGAGGTGGCAATGGCTGATTTCGTTGGCGCGGGTCTGTTCGGCCGCCTGGTCGCGGATGCGGGTTTCGCCCAGCTTGAGGCCGCCGGCCCCCAGGTCGGTGAATTCGCAGCGGGCGATGTGGTTGGACTGGCAGCCGCGGCTCAGTTCAAGGCCATAGTTGCCAAGGGCCGCGAACCGGCAGTCCGCGAAAAGACAGTGGCGAAGCCCCTCCCCATACACGGCGCCGGAAACGCCAACGGCGGCCTGGGCGAAGCCGCCGACCTCGGTCGCCGGAGGGGGCCAGACCTTCGGCTGCTCCGCGGCGGAGGGCAATTCGGAGGGGAAATGCCATTCGGTGTGGGAGAAGGTCAGCCCCCGCAGCGAGATGCGCTCGATGAACTGCCCGGCTTCGGGGCGGCCCTCGAACCGAAGCACCTGCGCCAGCATGGGCGCGATTGCCTGGGCTCGAGCCAGCGTCTCGCCGGGGCGCGGCAGGTAGAACAGCCGGCCGCGGGTCCGATCGAGATGCCATTCGCCGGGATCGTCCAGGAACTCGAAGGCGCCTTCCGCATAGTAGAGGTCGCCGGACGCCAGCGCGAAGACGGAGCGCTTGCCGAAGGTGGCCAGGCGTCTTTTTTCGTCCACGCCGGCAATCGGCAGGCGCGACTCGACCCAGCGCGTCATCACCACCACCTCGGCCTGGGTGATGGTTTCTCCGGCCGGCAAGTCGCCGGGGTGAAACCGGAAGCGGCTATGGCCTTGCGTCCAATCCCTGGTTTTGTCGGGGAGCCCGGCGACGGCGAGGTAGCCGTGGTTGGGATGGCGGGCGCGGGTGGCCCGCTGGCCGTTGACCCAAAGCTGCTGGAACGACCATTGGCCGCGCAGTTCCGCGGGAAGGTCGGCGCACCACAATCGCCGGCCGGCGATCGTGACTTCGCGCCAGCCGGAAATGAGCCGGCCGCCGCTCAAGACCGGGTGCGTGCCGGGGTAAGCGGCGAGCATCAGGCCGGAGTCCGCGGGGGTCAACGCGAGGGGTTGCGCCAGGAAATGCGTGCCGCCTCCCACGAAGATGCTTGCCGGCCGCGCGGCGGGGCTGGCGCTTTGCTGGCGAAAGGCGCGGGCCGCCTGCACGGCGCGGGACAGCGTGGCGAACGGGCCATCCGTCCGTTGGCGATTCGGCCGGGGGCGCTGGCCGGACCAGTGATCGTGGCCATTGGTGGCGACGAAGAAGACGCCGGGAGCCGGCGACGGCAGGCCGGCCGGGGCGGCGGGTTTGGTCGCGGGCCGGGCGCAACCCAGCAGCGAAGCGGCCAGCCCCGCGGTTAGGGCAAAACGGCGGGCCGTCATCATTCCTGCGGCTGGCCGGGGAAATCGCCGGCGTTGTGGCGGATGATTACGGTGGCCGGGCTGTGGTTGGTGATGCGGAGCATGCCGGTGATGAGGTTGTCCGTGATGACGGCGCGCCGGACTTCCTTGCCCAGTTCGATCTGCGGTTTATCGGCCTGGAACTCGCATCCCCGGACGAGCGCGGTGCCGCTCATGATTTGCAGCGCGGGCCGCCCCTCGTTCTCCCGGTCCCACTGCACGAAGGTGCAATCGCTGAAACCCACCGTGCCCTTGCCGGCGACGGTGGCGATCTGGCAGCAGGGGCCCCAGAAGGCGCAGTTGACGAAGCGCACACTGCCCACGTTGTTGGTGCCAACGCGCACCATCGTCGGGTCCGGGCCGTGGAAGGAAACAAACTCGCCGTTGGAGATCAACAGCCCCATGGGCGCGCAGTTCTCCACGAACAGGGCAGTGTGGCAATCGTCCGCGCCGATGCCGAGGAAGTTGCCGTTGCACAGGCCGGTGGCGGTTCGGATGAACTTATAGCCGATGTGGTAGCCGAAGCAGAAGGTGTTCAGGGTGTATTGCCAGTCGCTGCGGCCGAAGATAAAGGCCTCGCCATGCTGCTGCAGCCACTGGCGCAGGCGCGGTTTGGTGCTCCACCAGGGATTGAAATGCACGTTTTCGATGCGCCCGATGTCATAGATGTCATCCACCAGGATGCCGCGCCGCAGCGGCTGGCCGTGCACGTCGCGGATGAGGTGCCGCTCGTTGCGGGTGGCGTCAATCCCGTTGTAGGGATTGAGCAGCTCGACGGCGAGCACGGCGGGGTTTTTCCCGCGCAGCGCGATGGCATAGGGATAGGGTTCCGGCTCCACCTCCGGGTTCTGCCCCGGATAATAGATCACCACACCTTTCAGCGTGGCGTCCGCATTCAGCGTGATGAAAGGCGGGCCGTCCTCCCGGCCCCGGTTCTCCGTGACGAGGAAGGTCGTGCCATCGTCGGTGGGCTTGTTCCAGCCCGGGTTGCGAAGGCCCACATGGGCGGGGACGGATTCCCAGACGCCTTTGAGCGTCACGGCGACGGGCACGGTGAGGTGGCCGGCGAAGAAATAATTGCCGCGCGGGGCATAAACCACGCCTCCGCCGGCCCGGCCCATTTTATCGAGCGCCTTCTGAAACGCCGCCGTGTCGTCAGTGTGGCCGTCGCCTTTGGCCCCGAAATCGCGCACCGAGCAGTGATCCGGCCTGGCTGCGGCGGTGGCGAGATTCGCCGCGCAGAGCAGGAGCAGGAGGGCTCGCCGGCGCATCAGTTTTTAGGAAGCTCAATCTTCACGATGCCCGCGTCAATGTACTGGCCCCCGCCGGTCTGGCGGCAATGGATGGCCATGATATTGCCGGTGGGCTTGAGGGCGGCCCGGGCCTCCGGGCTGATGCGGACTTGCCCGTAATCCGAGGTGTAGCCTGGAACGCTCGCCGCCAGAACTCCGTTGAAATATACCTGGGCGTCTTCGTCGTGGTGAATGAGTAGGCGCAGGTCGTCCGATTTGCCCGCCGGGAGATCGAACGCGCGGCGCAGCCAAATATCACTGGTGTTCCACTCCGTGCGCACAACCGCGCCGGGGGTTCCTTTCGTGCCGAAACCGGCCTGGCCCTCCTTCCATGCGCCGGCGTCGAATCCGGGCTGGTGCCAGTCAGCGGCAGGTTTTTCGAGTGTGAAACGCCAGGCGGGCCGCTCGGTCAGCGCGGTCGGCACCACCTCCGTCACGCGGGGCCGCGGGAGGAACTGGCCGCGGTTGGCGGCGGTGATTTTCCGGGCGTCCATTTTCACCCGCTCGCGGTCGTAGGTCAACAGGCCGTTGACTTCAATTTCCACGTCGGTGGTCTGGGTATAGACGGCGGCGGAAAGGCCTTTCTCGTCAATGAGCGGGAAGAGTTTTTCGACGAGGTCAATGTAGGCGTCGGTCAGCGTCTCCGAGTCGGTGAAGCTGCGGTAGCCCCAGTTCTTCTCGCTTTGCCAGGTGTGACCGCGGATGGGCAGGCCGAGGCCGCCGAACTCGCCCAGCACCACGGCCCGGTTGGCCTCCGGCTCGGGCGATCCCGGGCCGGGGTATTTATGCAGGTCGTTGACGTCGCCAACGCCGCGGTCGGTCCAGCCGCTGGCGTTATTAACCGGGCGGGTGGCATCCAGTTTCCGGACCAACTCGACTATGCGGGCGGTGTCCCATTGTCCCCAGCCCTCGTTGTAGGGCACCCACATGACGATGCAGGGATGGTTGTAGCGTCCGCGAACCATGGCGGTGAGTTCCTGCTCGAATTGCGCGGCGGATTCCGGGCTGCGGGTGATGTCCGGATCTTTCGGCCCGATGTGTTTTTCGCCGCTGGGCATATCCTGCCACACCAGCAGGCCGAGCTTGTCGCACCAGTAGTACCAGCGTTCGGGCTCAATCTTGACGTGCTTGCGGGCCAGGTTGAAGCCGAGCTTTTTCGTCATCTCGATATCGTAGCGCAGCGCCGCATCGGTGGGGGCGGTGTACAGGCCGTCGGGCCAGAAACCCTGGTCCAGCAGGCCGAATTGGAAGTAGGGCTTGTTGTTCAGCAGGAGGCGGGTGAAGCCCCGGGCGTCCTTGCCCAGCGAAATCTTGCGCATGCCAAAGTAGCTTTCGACCCGGTCGAGGGTGCGGCGGCCGATTTTCAGGCGGACATCCAGGCTGTATAAATGCGGGTCTTCCGGCGACCAAAGGCGGGCGTTTTTGACCGGCATGGTGATCTGCCGTCCGCCGGAAAGGCTGGCGGTATGCACCACCTTGCCCCGGTCGCGAATGGTCATTTCCAGCGTGCAAGTGGCGAGCAGCGGCGGCGTGATGGCCTCGACGGTGACCGCCCCGGCGTCCACATCCGGGGTGATTTTCAGGCCCGAGATATGGACGGCATGAACCGGCTCCAGCCACACCGTCTGCCAGATGCCGCTGGTGGCGGTGTACCAGATGCCACGCGGCTGGCGCACTTGCTTGCCGATGGGTTGCGTGCCGGCGTCGGTGGGGTCCCAGACCGACACGATCAGCTCATTCTCGCCGTGGGGCCGGACATCATCCGTGATATCGAAACTAAAGGCGTCATAGCCGCCGCGGTGGTGGCCCACCTTCCGGCCATTGACCAGCACGGTCGTGTCGAAATCCACCGCGCCGAAATGGAGCAGGATGCGCCGCCCCTGCCATTGGGGAGGCAGCGTAAAGGTGCGCCGATACCAGAGGCGGTCGTTTTCACTGACCGGGCGGCCGATACCGGACAGGGCCGATTCGATCGGGAACGGCACCAGGATGCGCTCCTGGAAGTTGGCCCGCGCCGCCATCTTGCCGGTGACCGCCAGGTCCCAGAGGCCGTTGAGGTTGAGCCAGTCTTTCCGCACCATTTGCGGCCGCGGATATTCGGGGTGAACCTTGTGGGGTGAGACTTCTTTGGCCCACCGCGTCTTGAGTGGCCCAGCGGCCGGCTGCCAGGCGTCGCGCGCTGGAGCCGGGGTCAGGAATAACAGTGCCAGGCAGATCCCGGCGGCCAATGGATTTCGCTGATACAGGCGTGTTTGTTTCATAAGGGTAAGGCTAATCATATCGTTCTCTCGCTATTCCGCAATCTTTCCTGACGCGATGACCGGGAAGGACGTGATGCGCAACCGCGCCGCGCCCATGGGGATCAGGGTGATGGATTCCACCGGCTCGTTGGAGCGCACCGGGCTGAGGGGGAGCTTGCCCACCAGGCCAAGCGCATCCTGCTTCCAGTCAGGGATCCGCCGGGCCTGAACCCGCAGTTCAATGGGTGCGGCTGCCGGTTCAAACGGCTGCCCCGCCAGCCCGGCGCTTCGGGGCCCGCGCACCACCTTGAAAGACCGGGCCGGGCGCTTCGGGTCAAGCACCAAACCGTAATTCCACGGCGTGGTAGGAAACACTTCCAGTTCCGGCCAGGCGTCCGTGCCGCCGCAGCGCGACCATCGCTCGCCTATCTTGAGCGAGAAGGTCAGCGGGCCGTAATCCACGGAAGCGGCGTTCTGGTTCTGCTCCCAGCGCCGCACGGTCACCTGCATCGGCAAGCGCAGGCTCACCGTATCGCCATCCTGCCAGGCGCGCTCCAGCACGACGTAGTGCAGGGGCGGCGCGGCCACCCGAACCGGCCGGCCGTTGACGCTTATCGCCGCTCGCGCGCACCACCGGGGGATGCGCAAATACAGGGGGAAACTGACCGCTTGCGGCATGGAAAGGCGCAGCGTCACCGTGTCGCCAAAAGGATAATCAGTCGCTTCCGCAATCGTCACCCGCGTTCCCTCGCCCACCTGCGCGGTCACCTGGCAGGCGGCGTAAAGGGAGGCGCATAATCCGCGGTCGGCGGTTGCCAGCCAGAGTTCCTCGGCGTAATAGGGCCAGCCGTGCGACACGTTATGCTGGCAGCACCGGTAGCGCTCGAACGGGCTGTAGGAGAACATGGTGCCTTTGTTTTGGATGGCGGGCGCCTTGTTCTCCTTATCGAGCTGGATTTGGTTCGGGCAGGTCAGGTAGTGCAGCCCTTTCCAGTCCGGCGTCAGCGACGCCGGCAGGGAGTTGAAGGCGATCTCCTCGCAGCGGTCGGCCCACAGCGGGTTGCCCGAGATTTTCGTCAGCAGCTCGAAGCTGTGCATAAACTCGACGATGCCGCAGGTCTCGAAGCCCTGCCGCGGGTCGGTGTAGCCGGGGCGGCAATTCTCGTCTCCGGCAAAGCCGCCGCCCGGGAATTGGCCATAGCGCTCCATGATCGTCTGGTAATTGCGTTCGACCGCGGCCAGAAACCTGGGTTCTTTGGCCTGCTGATAATACACGCCCGGGGCGCGAAAGCCTTGCGCCAGGTTCACGTTATGCCAGTTATGCACGCCGCGGGTCCAGTCCTCCATGTTCTCATGAATCCGCCGGGCCAGTTCCAGCAGCCAGGGCTCGCCCGTGCGGTTGTAAAGCCACTGCAAGGTTTCAACATTGTCGCCAAACCGGATGCGGGGCCAATAGCCCGCGCCGAAGCACTCGTCCGGCAGGGTGTTCAGCCAGCGGAAGTATTTCGTGAGGAACGGCAGCACCCGGGCATCGCCGCTATACTCGTAAAAGGACTGCAATACGTTGCACATCACCATGTGCGGCCACAGGTCCGGCTTGCCTTCCAGGCCGGTCTTGTTGGCGATCGGGCCGAACCAGCCGTCCGCCTGCTGACTGGCCAGTACCGCCTCAACCCATTTCCGGGCGTTTTGAGTAATCACCGGATCGCCCAGCACGTAGCCCAGGTCGCCGTAGCCCTTGAGCCAATACGGCAGTTCCTCCCAACTGCTGTGGCCCCGGCCCTGCGGGTCGGCCCACGCATTGCCCTCGAACTTGCACCACTTCGATATCTCCGGCAGCCGGCCCGTCATCCCTTGCGCTTCCAATTCGAGCTGATGCCGCAGCCAGCCGCGGGGCTGGATGCTCCCGATCGGCAGCTTGATCAGCGGGCTGGGCAACAACGGCTCCCGGTTCCCGGGGTAGAACGGATTGACCGAAGCCGTGGGCGGCACCGGCACCGCTTTCGCCGTGGTTTTTGCGGGGGCGGCTCCACACGATGCGCCCGCCAGCCAGACGCCAGCCGCAATCCCGAAAGCGACTCCCACCACGCGGACGAGGCAACGCAGTCCTCCCGCGGGAATAATTTGCGCCCGCATACACCCACAGGCGCCCGGCGAGGCGGCCGACAAGGGAAAGCTGGTTTTGCGTCCGTCTATCACGGCTTGAGTCTGACTGGAAGCTACCCGGTTTTCAAGCCGTAGCTTTCACGCGCGATCCCCGATTGGAAGCGGCTGCCGGGGGCTAGAGTTGCTGGTGCGTTCCGTCGCAGAACGGCGGGGTTTTGGTGTGCTTGCAGAGGCACCAGGCGACCGTCTTGGCTTCGCTGATCTCCACCCGCACGGGAGCGAACTCCGTTCCCCGATGGGAACCGTCGCAGAAAGGCTGCGTTTTGGATTTCCCGCAGGCACACCAATAGTACGTTCCCGGCTCAACCTTCTGAACCGCGGGGGATTTCTGCACAATTTCAGGCGTCTTCATACCAGTGATCGAGTAGGCTCCAGGGTCAAGTCAGGTTTGGGGGACAAAGTCCGATTTGGGGGCGCCGCAGACCGGGCAGACCCACCCCTCGGGCAGGTCCTCGAAGCGGGTGCCCGCCGGGATGCCGGCGTGCGGGTCGCCCTGTTCCGGGTCATAAACAAAATGGCAAACGGTGCAAACGTATTTGCCGGCGGGCGCTGCGGCCGCCGGCGGGGCGGCAGCCGTGCTGGCCGGCGGGATATAGGTAGGGGCATTCTTGGGCGCTTTGCCCTTTTTGACCTCGCGGTAGTAGGCGTAGGTCAGCGGGGGTTGCGCGTCGCTGATGAGTTCGCCCGCCACCACCTCGCCTATAAACAGCAAGTGGGTGCCCACATCCAGGGTTTGCACCACTTTGCACTCGAACCAGGCCAGCGCGTCCTCCAGCAGTATGGGCACACCGGTCTGGCCTGTTCGATGGCGCACCGAGGCGAATTTATCCACGGCCCGGCCGGATTTATAGCCAAACAACCCGATCAGCTCCGCCCGGGTATCCTGCTGCAGGATGGAAAAGGCAAACCCCTGGCTTTGGCGGATCAGCTCGCACGTAAAATTATCCTTATTGCAAGCGATGGCAAAGCGCGCGGGCTGGGAGGTGACCTGGAAGACCGTGTTGCCTACATAGCCGCTCCTTTGGCCGCCATGGGCCGAGCTGACCACGTAAAGTCCGTAGCTGATCTTGTAGAATGCTTCGTAGTTCATCATTTTGACGTGCCGAGAAACGGCCGGGGCTAACGACTAGTCAAAGGCATGGCCCGCGCAGCAAAGGACATTGCGGACCTTGTGCTGCACCAGTTCCTTGACCTTCGCCCGCGCCGGGCCAAGGTATTTACGGGGGTCAAATTCCCGGGGATTCTCGGCGAAAACCTTGCGGATGGCCGCCGTCATCGCCAGGCGGAGGTCGGTGTCTATATTGACCTTGGCGCAGCCGAGGCGGCGCGCAACCTCGATATCCCCCTCCGGGACACCGGCGGCATCCGTCAATTTGCCGCCGTATTTATTGATTTCATCAACCAGGGATTTGGGCACGCTGGAAGCGCCATGCAGCACCAGGGGGTAATCGCCCAGCCCGGCGTCCTGGAACGCCTGCTTAATGGCTTTGAGCCGCTCCAGGTCGAGATGCTGTTCGCCCTTGAATTTATACGCCCCGTGGGAGTTGCCAATGGCGACCGCCAGGGAATCCACCCCGGACAGCTTCACGAACTCGACCGCCTGCTCGGGATTGGTATAGCGCCCCTCCTTCGAGAACGAGCCGCCCTCTTCGCCGTCGTCAAATTGCGCCCCGATCAGGCAGCCCAATTCACCTTCCACCACCGCATCATGGGCGTGCGCGTATTCGACGACCTTGCGGCAGATGGCCACATTCTTCTCGAACGGCTCGTGGCTGGCATCAATCATGACGCTGGTGAACCCCTCATCTATGCAGTCTTTGCACAATTCAAAGGAGTCGCCATGGTCAAGGTGAACCGCCACCGGGATATTGGACAGGCTGATGGCGGCTTCGATGAGCTTCTTAAGATAGACGGGGTTGGCGTATTCGCGCGCGCCCTTGGAAATCTGGAGCATGACGGGCGCCTTTTCCTCCTCGCAGGCTTCGACAATCGCCTGGAGCAGTTCCATGTTATTCACGTTAAACGCGCCCAGCGCGTATTTGCCTTTCAAAGCCCGGGCAAACAGTTCTTTAGTATGTGTTAATGGCATAAGTCACTTCGTCCATGAATTGCATTGACCACCGCCAGGCGCGGCTACTGCAACCGCCTCGAATACTAGACGGCTTTCCCGGGATTAAAAGCAAAAAAGGCGGCTCCATTTCCACCTCTATGGCTCCTTTTCCTCGGCATTCAACCTCCGGTACAGCGTGGCGACGCTTATCCCAAGCTGGAGGGCCGCCTGTTCCTTGTTGCCGCCGCATTGCTGGATCGCGCGGTTCAGATAGGCCAGTTCCTGCTGCTGCAAGTAGGCTTTCATCGGGATAATCGGCGCGTCCGCCCCGGGAGCGGCGGCGGCTGACGCCGTTTCCGGCGCCCCGGGGGGATGAAGGGGATACACCGCTGAATCCGGCACCGCCGGCAAAGGCGGCGCCGTTTGGGTCTCGGGCATCAGGTCAGTATCCTGGACGGCGGCCAGCAGGTGCGGCGGCAGGTCGGCGGCCTGAATAAGGCCTCCCTCGCACAGCACCGCGGCCCGTTCGAGGGCGTTCTCCAGCTCCCGCACATTTCCCGGCCAGTCGTACCGGCGCAGGATCTCCATCGCCTGTCGGGTTATCCGCAGCGGCTGGCTGGCGGCGGGCGCCATTTTACCTTTGAGGAAATGCGCCGTCAGCAGCGGGATATCCTCGCGCCGCTCGCGCAAGCTGGGCAGCGGGATGGCAATGACGTTGAGCCGATAATAAAGGTCTTCGCGGAAGGAGCCTTCCTTGATCCGCTTCTCAAGCGGTTCGTTGGAGGCGGCCACCACGCGGACATTGACATAAATCGGCCGGTTTTCCCCCACCCGCCGGACTTCGCGCTCCTGCAAGACCCGCAGCAACCGGCTTTGGAGCATTGCCGACATGGAACCCACTTCATCCAGGAAAATCGTGCCTCCGTCCGCTTCCTCGAACAGCCCTTTCTTGTCCCCGATCGCCCCGGTGAACGCCCCGCGGCAGTGGCCAAAAAGCTCGGATTCGAGCAAGTTTTCCGGCAGCGCGCTGCAGTTGACCGGCACAAACGGGGCAAACTGCCGCCGGCTGTTGTAATGCAGCGCCCGGGCCACCAGCTCCTTGCCCGTGCCGCTCTCCCCCAGCACCAAAATCGTGCTGTCGGTATTGGCCACCCGCTCGATCATCTTGAACACTTCCACCATCTTCGGCGCGCTGCCCACGATTTGATCGAACCCGTATTTCTTCTTGAGCTGCCGCCGGAGGTGAACGGTCTCGTTTCGGGCGGCGCTGTAGGAAAGTGTGCGCTGCACGCACAGCTTGAGTTCCTCCACTTTGAACGGCTTCTCCAGGTAGTCGTAGGCCCCCAGCTTCGTCGCCCGCAGCGCCGTCTCGATCGTCCCGAACCCGGTAATGACAATCACTTCCGCCGGCGGCGACAAGGCGCGCGCTTTCTCCACCACCTCCAGCCCTTGCGCCCGCGTTTTGTCAAAGTAAAGGTCGGTGATGACCAGGTCCGGCGCATGCGCCGTCAGCCCCGCAATGGCGGCGTTTCCGTTGGAAAAAGGGAATACCTCGTGCCCTTCCTGTCGGAGCAACTCGCTGACCACCTGCAGCGTGGTCAAGTCATCATCCACCAAGAGAACTTTGGCCATTAACGCTCACTTAACCGGAAACCTTTACCCCTGGCAAGCCCGCATTGGGCGCGGCGGCGCGTCGGAGAGGAGCATCCCGGCCCTGGGCAGCCCCACTAAAGCGGCCACAACGCTGTTTGTCACGGGCGCAAAGTGCCAATTCACCCCCCACGCCTGCGCGACGGAACCGCCGATCCTGAGACCGCCTGGAGGGCTTCCGTATCCTGCAACCAGGCGGCAAAATACCGCGAGCCGCGGCCTGCAAAATCATTCGCCAGATTCCCACACACAGCTTTCTTTCGGGGTTTGGGCGGGTATGGCAATCGGGATCGTCGCCTCAACAATCTATTTCGCCCGTAAAATCAGCAGGTTAGGCACGCCGGAGAATTAGAATAGATAGGAAATCTAAAGGAGATGGCCGGGATGGCGTGAGGCCAAAACCGCCTCATGGTAGCCCTGCCGTTTCCTCGACATCTTTAGGCAAGAAAAGGCCACGCTAACTCGAAACGACTCCATTGGACGATTCAATCGCCCTTACTCGTTTCATTGAAGCCTGGGTTGGTCTGAGCATCCAAACCGTAGCTCTGGAGAACCTCTTGTTTAACGAATTCAAGGGCATAGCTGCCGAATCCGAAGCCTTTCGCCGGTAAAATCAAGGATTTAGGCATAAAGAGGGGCAAAATAGGGCCAAAACCTGAATTATCCCGGCTTCAGCGCACCATGAACGTCCCCCGGATTTACCCTGCCAATAGGCCGTGTACAAGGGGTGTACAAGGGATGCCCATCGGGTGTACCAGCTAAAATCTGATGGACTCCCGGTGAGCATCCGTTGTACACCCCTTGTACACGGCGTATTTGCAAGGTATGTCCAAGGGATGCCTAAACCGGGGCGATTTAGACTTTATCTCCCTATTGTTCTCTCCTGAATGGCTAAACCATTGATTTTACAGTGGAAAGGCATTGGGAGCTCAATGACCTGACCGTTAAATGCGCCAATTACAGGGTTTATTGTAGCTGCGGATCGGGCGTCCAAGTCCCTATCGAACTCCAGTGGCACGGGGACGCGTGGATTGGCTTTTCCACTGAATCGCCCCGGTTAAACTGGAGCGTGCCTGCCGCGCCACGGGCCTCCCGGCGGACCGGCCAGTCGCGCGGGCCGCCGCCAGGTCTGCCTCGCTACCACATTTCGACCGGCCCTTTGGGCGTGGGGAACTGGCCGTCCTGGGCGAGATCGGGTGAGCGCAGGAACGACGCCACCAGGGGCGGCGGGCGGAAGCGCGGCAGCAACTCGCCGTCCGAATCGAGGAACTGCCGGCGCCAGATGCGGTAGCGTTCGAGGATTTCGAGAAATTCGGCGCGGCTGGAAACGCGCACCACGCGATGGGTAAACTCTTTTGCCGGGCCAAACCGCCGGGCGTGCCACGGCGCAATTTTGCGGAACATCCGGCAGCCGTGGGCTTCGCCAAAGACCTCGATCATCCGATCCAGATGCCGGCACATCACCCGCACGCGCTCCTCGAAGGAGGGTTCGGGCAGAAGCTGGCCGGTCTGCAGATAGTGCCGCGTATGCTGGAAGATCCACGGATTGTAGAAGGCGCCGCGGCCAATGCCGACCCCGGCGCAACCGGTTTGGTTAAGCATCGTTTGGGCGGCTTCCGGGGTGGTGACGTCGCCATTGCCGATGACGGGAATCTTTTTCACCGCCTGCGCCACGGCGCGGATGCCCGCGAGGTTGACCTGGCCGCGGAAGCCTTGCGCGCGCGTGCGGCCATGCACGAAAACGCCCGCGACCCCGGCCTCCTCAAGCGCGCGCGCCAGTTCCGGGGCCGTAAGGTTTTCCTCGTCCCAGCCCAGCCGCATCTTGGCGGTGACGGGAATCCTGACGGCGTCCACCATGCCTTTGACCAGCCGGGCCGTCCGGGCCAGCTCGGTCATCATGGTCGAGCCTCCGCCAACCCGGCAGACCTTGCGCGCCGGGCAGCCCATGTTGACGTCCACGGAGGCCACGCCGAGCGATTCCAGGCAGGCCGCCGCATCGCGCATTTCCTCCGGGACGGAGCCAAACAGTTGCACGGCCAGGGGGCGGTCCGCCGGGGAAGTCTCAATCAACTTGAGGGCCTTGGCCCTCTTTTCCAGCAGCGAACGGGCGTTGACCAGGTCGGTGGTCGCCAGGCCCAGGCCGCCCAACTCGCGCACGGTGAGCCGGAACGGCAGGTTGGTGTAGCCCGCCAGCGGCGAGAGAAACAAGTTGGAGGCCAAAGTCAATATGCCCAGGCGCATCTCCGGCACAATACGCGAAACCCGGCGGAAACGCGATGTGAATTCGCCCCCCGCCCGCGGCCACCCGGGCGGATGGAATTGGGATTCAGGCCCCTCTGCCCTCCGGCCCAGGCCCCGGGCGTGGAGCGGCGCCACGCGGGCCGGCGCGATTGCCGGGAACCGGCCCCGCCCGGAGGTCCGAAGCATTGGCGAGTCCTGAGTCCTGAGTTGCTATCGCGGCCGCCATTGCGTAGCATAACTTGAATTTGTGAAATGAAGATTTACATAGATGGCAAGTTTTATAACGAGCGGGACGCCAAAATCTCGGTGTTCGATCACGGCCTGCTGTACGGGGACGGACTGTTCGAGGGAATCCGCGCGTACCAAGGCCGAATCTTTAAGCTCAAGGAGCATATTGACCGGCTGCATTGCTCGGCCCGGTCAATCCTGCTTCGGCTTCCGCTGACGTCGCGGGAACTGACCGCCGCGATCATTGCCACTTGCCGACAGAACCGGCTGCGCGATGCGTACATCCGCCTGGTCGTGACCCGCGGCATTGGCACGCTGGGGCTTAACCCCAACCGGTGCAAGCGCCCCTCGGTCATCATTATTGCGGGGAAGATCACCCTCTACCCGGCGGCGTTTTACGAGCGCGGGATGGAAATCATCACGGTGCCGACGACGCGCAATCTGCACAGCGCCTTGAACCCGGCCATCAAGTCCCTGAACTATCTCAACAATGTTCTCGCTAAAATCGAGGCGAACAACGGCGGCTGCGAGGAGGCGATCATGTTGAACGCCGAGGGGTTCGTGGCGGAATGCACCGGGGACAACCTGTTCATCGTCAAGGATGGGCGGTTGCTGACGCCGCCGCTCTCGGCGGGCGCCCTCTACGGCATCACGCGCCAGGTGGTCATGGAACTGGCCGCGGAAACGGGGCGGAAGGCGATTGAATCCAACCTGACGCGCTATGATTTGTTCAATGCCGACGAATGTTTTCTGACCGGGACCGCGGCCGAGCTGGTGCCCGTCGTCAAAATAGATGGGCGGGTGATTGGCAACGGCAAGCCGGGACGGGTGACCCGGGGCCTGATGGCGCAGTATCGCGCCTTGACAAAGGTTTCCGGCGAGCCAATTTACGATTGAAGAGTGTATGTTGTGCAGCATTTGCCAGAAAAAGGAAGCGACCGTCTTTCTGACCAATATCGCCGGGGACAAGATGCAGAAGGTGAATCTGTGCGAAGAATGCGCCAAGGCCAAGGGGATGGACGACCCCACGGGGTTCAGTTTTGCGGATAAACTGCTGGGGCTGGGGGCGACGCAGGAAATCGAGCAGGCCGGCGGCGAAAAGGGGCTGCGGTGCCCGGTCTGCGGTTTCACGCAATCAGATTTCCGGAAGGCCGGCCGCCTGGGCTGCCCGGAATGTTATGAGACTTTTGCGGAACCGTTGAAAGCGGTGCTCCAGACGATGCATAAAGGCACGCGGCACGTCGGCAAAGTCCCGGAAACGCAGCGCCAGGGGCACAACCTGGCGGCGGAACTTAAACAACTCCAGCAAAAGCTGGCCAAGGCCATCGAATTGGAGAACTTCGAGGAGGCGGCCGTCCTGCGGGATGAAATCAAGCAAGTCACGGCCCGGTTGAGCCAGCACGCCGCGGAGCGGCCGGTATGAATCTCGACGCCTTTTTGATTCCCCCGGCGGAAACCGCGCGGCGCCGCGGCCCGCATGACCGGATTGTCATGTCCAGCCGGGTTCGCCTGGCGCGCAATATCCGCAAGGCCGCTTTTCCGGGCTGGGCCAAGAAGGCGGAACGGCTGCGCGTGCTGGAGCTCATTCAGCCCGCGATCGCCGCGCTGCCGGAAATGGCCGATGCCTTCTTCGGGACCATGGATCGCTTGTCCGCCCTGGATAAGCAAATCCTGGTGGAGCGCCACCTCATCAGCCGTGAACACGCGGCCCGGAACGCCGGCAGCGGGCTGGTCTTGAACCGCCCGGAAACGCTGAGTTTCATGATCAACGAGGAAGACCACGTGCGCATGCAGGCCCTGAGTCCCGGGCTCCAGTTGCACCAGGCCTGGGCCATTATTAACGGGGCCGATTCCGCGTTGGAAAAGAAGCTCGATTACGCTTTCAGCCCGGAACTGGGCTACCTGACCGCCTGCCCGACGAACCTGGGCACGGGCATCCGCGTGAGCGCAATGCTGCACTTGCCGGGGCTGGTGCTGGCGGAACAAATCAATCCCATCATCCAATCCGTCAGCAAGCTTGGCCTGACGGTGCGGGGCCTTTATGGCGAGGGCACCGAAGCGTCGGGTAATATCTTCCAGGTGTCCAACCAGATGACCCTGGGCGAGTCGGAAGCGGCCATCATTCAACGGCTGGAAAAGGTCCTCAACCAGCTCATCGAGCACGAGGAAAATGCCCGCGCCAGCCTCCTGGAGCGGAAGCCCAAGCTGGTTTACAACCATGTCGGGCGCGCCTACGGCATCCTTGCCAATGCCCACAGCATCTCTTCCAAGGAAACGATGAACCTGTTGTCCCTGATGCGCCTGGGGTCCGACGCGGGGTTGTTCCCCGAGCTGGACCGCGCGCTGGTGGATGAATTGTTTATTTTAACCCAGCCGGCCCACTTGCAAAAGCAACACTCCGAAAAGCTTTCCACCGAGGAGCGGGACCTGCTCCGCGCCGATATGCTGCGGGAGCGCCTGCGGCTGATCAGCCGCCCGGTCATCCCGCCGCCCGCGGCGGCGGAAGGCGGATTGGACAAACCCGCCGATTAACGGCACTTTGATATATGAGCGAACAGGAAGCCATGAGTAATTTTACGCCGCGCGCCCAGCAAGTGCTGGCGCTGGCGCGCAAGGAAGCCGACCGCTTCAACCATAATGTCATCGGCACCGAGCACCTGCTGCTGGGGCTAATCAAGCTGGGCCAGGGGGTGGCCGTCAACGTGCTGCAGAAACTGGGGCTCGATCTGGACACGGTGCGCCTGGAAGTGGAAAAGCAGGTTGGCACGGGCCCCGATCAAAAGATGATGGGGAGCATCCCCTACACCCCCCGCGTGAAGAAGGTGCTCGCGCTCGCCCAGAAGGAGGCCAAGGCCCTGAACCATACTTACGTGGGCACCGAGCATATTCTGCTGGGCCTGCTCCGCGAAGGCGATGGGGTCGCGGCGCGCGTGCTCAAAAACCTGGACGTGGATATCGAGCTGACCCGCAAGGAAGTCCTGAAGGAGCTGGATCCCAACTTCGCGGCGGCGGATGAGCCGATCCCGGGCGAAGCGATCCCCGGGAAGGCCGCCGCCGAGAAGAAAGGCGAGGTCAAGACGCCCGCGCTGAAGGCTTTCGGCCGTGATTTGACGGAGATCGCCCGCAAGGGGGAAATGGACCCGGTCATCGGCCGGAAGAGCGAAATCGAGCGCGTGATTCAAATCCTCTGCCGCCGCACGAAGAATAACCCGGTGCTCCTGGGTGAGGCGGGCGTTGGCAAGACCGCCATCGTCGAGGGCCTGGCGCAGGAGATTGCGGCGGGCAACGTGCCCGAACTGCTCCGCGACCGGCGCCTTATTACGCTGGACCTGGCGTTGATGGTCGCCGGCACCAAATACCGCGGGCAATTTGAGGAGCGCATCAAAGCCGTGATGGACGAGATTCGCCGCTCCCGAAACATCATCCTTTTCATTGACGAGCTGCATACCATCGTGGGGGCGGGCTCCGCCGAGGGCACCATGGATGCCTCGAATATCATCAAGCCGGCCCTCAGCCGCGGGGAGTTGCAGTGCATTGGCGCCACCACCCTCAACGAGTATCGCAAATACATCGAAAAAGATGCGGCGTTGGAACGGCGCTTTCAGGCGGTCAAGGTGGAAGCGCCGTCCGTCGCGGAGGCGGTTTTGATTCTGAAAGGCTTGCGCCCGAAGTACGAGGAACACCACAAGGCCGAGTTCACGGACAAGGCGATTGAAGCCTCGGTCAAGCTCTCGGATCGCTATATCACCGACCGCTTTCTGCCCGACAAAGCCATTGATGTCATGGATGAAGCCGGGGCCCGCGCCCGAATTGGCACCATGACCCGGCCGCCGGAAGTCAAGAGCCTCGAGGCGGAAATCGAAGAAATCAAGGCCCGGAAGGAAAAGGCGATCAAGGATCAGGACTTCGAAGGCGCCGCTTCCATGCGCGACAAAGAAAAGCAGGCGAAAGAAAAGCTGGAAGCGCTGTTGAATGAATGGCGCACGACGCGGGAAGAAAAGCGCGTCAAGGTGGACGAGGAAGACATCCTGCAGGTGGTTTCCAAGTGGACCGGCATTCCGCTGCAGCGAATGGAGCAGGGCGAAATGCAGCGCCTGCTCCAGGTCGAAGCTGAAATGGACAAGGTCGTTATCGGCCAGCGCGAAGCCGTTTCGGCCCTTTGCAAGGCGCTGCGGCGCTCCCGCGCGGATCTCAAAGACCCGCGGCGGCCAATCGGCACCTTTGCGTTGCTGGGGCCGACTGGCGTGGGCAAGACGTTGCTCGCCAAAACCCTGGCCGAACAGTTGTTTGGCGATACCAAAGCGCTTATTCAGCTCGATATGAGCGAATACATGGAGAAATTCAACGTCTCCCGATTGATTGGTTCGCCCCCGGGCTATGTGGGCTACGAGGAGGGCGGCCAGCTTACCGAACAAGTGCGCCGCAAACCTTACTCGGTCGTGCTTTTCGATGAGATCGAGAAGGCGCATCCCGACGTGTGGAACATGCTGCTGCAGATCCTGGAAGAGGGCAAGTTGACGGACAATGTCGGGCGCGTTGTCAATTTCCGCAATACCATCATCCTGATGACCTCGAACGTGGGCTCGGACACCATTCGCAAGCAGTCCACGCTCGGCTTTTCCCCGATCACTGACGAGAGCAGCTATGAAAAGATGCGGGAGAAGATTTTGGATGAGGCTAAGAAAACCTTCCGCCCCGAATTCCTGAACCGGTTGGATGACATCATTGTCTTCCGTGCGCTGACGAAGCCGGATTTGGTGCAAATCCTCGATTTGGAAATCACGAAGGTGATGCAGCGGCTTAAGGCCAAGAACATTATGCTGCAACTGGATGACAAGGCCCGGGAATTCCTTGTCAGCAAGGGCTACGATCCGCTGTATGGCGCACGCCCGATGCGCCGCGCCGTCGAGCGCAGCCTCGAAGACCCGCTGGCCGAGGAAATCCTCCGCGGCGCGTTTCAGGAAGGCGAACCGATCATTGTCACGGCAGAGAATGACCATCTGGCTTTCTCGCAAAAGGCCGCGCCCGAAGGAGCGCTTTCCAGCGGAGCATGACCTACGAAGAAACAGCCATCATGGAATTTCTGCGCGGCACTCCGGACTGCTTTGTCGCCCGGAAAGAGATTGCCCGGAAAGCCCTTAAACGGACGGTTTTTGAGGAGAATCCCCAATGGGCAGACGCGCCGCTGGTTTCCCTGACTAACCGGCGCCTGATCGAGCAGAATGAGAATGGCCATTACCGGATTCTGAAGTCCGAAAGGTAGTCCGGCCCCGTTCGGAAGCGTGAATTTGGCGCTGGGCAACAAGCTGAGCTTGCGGATCAGCGATCTGGCCTTCGGGGGCGAAGGTGTGGCGCGCTGGGAAGATTTCGTGGTTTTCGTCCCCTTCGTAGCCGTGGGCGAACTGGTGGAAGCGGAAATAACGGAGTTGAAGAAGCGCTATGCCCGGGCCCGGCTGCTGCGGGTGCTGGAACCTTCCCCGGAGCGGGTCGAGCCTGGCTGCCGATACTTCGGCGCGTGCGGCGGCTGCCAGTATCAGCACCTGGCTTACTCCGCCCAGCTTCGGCTTAAGCATAAACAAATCGGGGATTTGTTTGAGCGCCTGGGCCACTTTGACCGCAGACTCGTCGCGCCGGTCATTCCCTGCCCGCAGCCCTACGGGTACCGGAATCGCATCATGGTTCGCAGCCAATGGGACAAATTCAAGCAAGGTCTGAATATCGGCTTTATCCGGGCGGACAGTCGGCTGGTGGTGGACGTGGAAGAATGCCGCTTGGCAGAGCCAGCCCTGAACGAGCAACTCAAGTATGTCCGGGCGCATCCCCCGCCGAAAGGGGGGCTCAAGGTTGTTTTGCGCAGTTCGCCGCCGGGCTGGGAAGTGCCTCCCGATTCCTTTTTCCAGAACAATTCCTTCCTGCTGCCCAAGCTGGTCGAAGTAGCGCGCGACGCTCTGCGGGAGGCTCAAACAAGACACCTGCTGGATATCTACTGCGGGGTTGGATTCTTCAGCGTGGAACTCGCCCCGCTGGTCGAATCGTTTGTCGGGGTGGAGTTGGACCACATGGCCATTCAGGCGGCGCGCCGAAATGCCGCCGCCCGCGCCCGCACCAACGGCGAATTTATCGCGGGAACCGCCGAGGAACAGTTGCCAGCAATACTATCGCGTTTTCCCGCACCGGCCACCACCGTGCTGCTTGACCCGCCGCGCAAGGGTTGTCAGCCGGAAACATTGCAAATGCTGCGCCGGGTGCAACCGGCGCAGATCATTTACATTTCCTGCCACCCGGCGACGATGGCTCGTGATCTGAACATTCTGTGCGCCCAGGGAGCCTTTGAATTGGCCCAGGTGCGCCCGTTGGATATGTTCCCCCATACCCAACATGTGGAATGTGTGGGGGATTTACGCTGCAAGGCCGCGACGGGCAGCCCCTGATTGCCGGGAAGCGCGCCGGAAGGAAACTGGCGCTACCGCCCCCTGGCTCAAAGATAAATATCATCAAGCGTCCCCGCGCAGCACGAGGATGAAACTAAGCTTGCCAACTCGGGGGCCATAGATGCAACTTTGGCTTGCCGCATGACATCGGAACCTGAAGTCAATCCGGAGAAGAGTTTTATCCGGACATTTCTGCCCTGGCTGGTTGCCGCGGGGGCTTTGGCCCTCTACCTGGCGACGCTCAATCATTGGATATCCCTGGGCAGTCTTCCGCAAGTGGCCAGGCTTTGCGGCTGGACGTGGCAGCCGGAACTACACGGCCCGCTTTTCTGGCTGGTCACCTGCCCGTTTCGCTGGCTGCCCTCGCACGCCATTCCCCTCGCCCTCAATTTTTTTGCGGCCGTTTGCGCGGCCCTAACGCTTGCTCTGCTGGCCCGCTCGGTAGTCTTGCTGCCGCATGACCGCACCCATGAACAGCGCCAGAAACAGAAAGATAAATCTCCTTACCTTTCCATCCCTGCGGCTTGGCTGCCACCAGTGCTGGCGGTGCTGGCCTGCGGGCTGCAACTGACTTTCTGGGAGCACGCCACAACCGCATCTTCCCAGCCTCTGCCTCCTGCCATGCCCTGGGGCACTGGCTGCGAGATGCTCGACTTGCTGGTATTTGCCTACGTAATTCGTTGCCTGTTGGAGTTCCGCCTGGATGACCGCGATTCCTGGCTGATGCGTGCCGCTTTCGCTTTCGGACTGGGGATGACCGGGAACTGGGCTATGATCGGCTTTCTCCCGGTCTTTTTGATGGCGCTGGTCTGGTTAAAAGGGCTGGGCTTCTTCAATATGCGTTTTCTCGGCCGCATGTCTTTGTGCGGCCTGGCGGGCTTGTTGCTCTATCTGCTGCTGCCCCTTCTGCAAGTAGTCGGAGATTCCGGCGCGGTCGGATTTTGGCCCGCCCTGAAGGCGAACCTGGGCGCGCAAAGAAGCATCCTGATGCTATATTACAAGTATGGCCGGCAGGTGGTTGCTTTGCTGGCGCTGACTTCGTTGGTGCCCCTTTTTATTATCTCGATTCGCTGGGCGTCGTATTTTGGCGACAGCAGCCGGTTGGGAGTCTGGCTGGCCACTTTTATGTTCCATGTGGTGCATGGCCTGTTTCTCCTGGCCTGCATCTGGGTGGCGTTCGACCCGCCCTTTAGTCCGCGCAACCGGGGCTTTGGCGCTCCCTTCCTCACTTTCTATTACCTGGGCGCGCTCTGCATCGGTTATTGCAGTGGCTATTTCCTGCTTTTATTCGGTGGTTCCGCCGACCGCCCCCGCCGACAGTCGTCCCACTTGCGCCTGCTCAACAACGCCATCACCGTTTTCATCTGGCTCCTGCTTGTGCTGACGCCGCTGGCCCTGATTTGTAGAAACTGGACTCAGATACGCACAACGAATGGTCCGGCACTTAAACGCTACGCGGAAGCGCTGGCATTAGGGCTCCCCGCCCAACACTCTTTCATGCTGACCGACGACCCGCGTCGGGCATATCTGTTGCAAGCCTACGCCGCCAGGAAGGGCCAAAGTAATCGTCATATGTTTTTAGAAACGGCGGCGCTCCGGTGGCCGGAGTATCACCGGTTTCTGCATCGAAAATATCCGCAAGCCTGGGAAAGCAATCCTCCCCGGGAAGTAGCGCAACTCGCCGAACCGTTAATGCTGGCTCAGTTGGTTTCCCGTTTGGCTCAGACAAACAGCCTCTATTATCTGCATCCCAGCTTTGGATATTACTTTGAGTTCTTTCACCTGGAACCTCACGGATTGATTTACGAGCTTAAGCCTTATTCCACGAACTATCTCTTTGCGCCGCCGGTTGACGCAAAGCTGGTTGCTGAAAACGAGTCCTTCTGGGCAAAAATAAACGCGGAAGCGATTCCTCCCCTGTTAACCTCGGTGGCGCAAACCGACCCCCTTCCCAAACCTGGCTTGCTGGAGAAATTGGCAAAGCGCGCGCATCTGGTTCAGGAACTCAATCAGGATGCCACAACCGTGGCGAAGTTCTACTCCCGCGCGCTGAATTACTGGGGGGTAGAAATTCAAAAGACCGGTCGTCTGACCAATGCCGCCGCGCATTTCGAACGCGCACTGGAATTGAATCCGGATAACATCGTGGCGCAGATCAACCTTGAGTGCAATCGGAACCAGCGAGTCGGGCGCAGCGCTTCCGTCCAGGTTTCCAAGTCCATCGAGGATGAATTTGGCAAATACCGCAACTGGGATCAGGTTATTGGAGAAAATGGCCCGTTTGATGAGCCAAATTTCTGCTTCGAGCAGGGCCAGGTGTTCGTGCGTAACAGCCAGTACCGTCAGGCA
>JAAYVL010000161.1 GCA_012517205.1 Verrucomicrobiota bacterium | reverse complement strand
TGCCGGGGCGGCGGCGGGCTTCGATTTCTTAACCCTTGCCGTTTCAGCCGCTTGCTGAGATTTCAACAGCGGCGGCGGCGGAACGATGGCGTTGTGAACCCGGCTTTGGCCTTTCCAGCCGTTCCGGGTCTGAACTACGGCGATAAAGACCTTCTGCCCCGGGGCGGGTCGCCCAAACCGGGCCGTATAGAGGTCCGTGATGTCGCTTTGCCCGTTCTGGCTCGGCCCCAACAGGCCCAGGTAATAGACCCGGCGGGGCTTCATCCGGCCCGCACTGCACGGTGGCTGCCCAAAGATCATAATGTCTTCATGGACGGCTCCGACGTTGAGCCGCAGCCGAACTCCGTCTTGGGCGTCATTGACGATCTCCAGCCCGGTGACCGGGTTGGGACCGAAGACCACCGGGGCGGGCGGTTCCTCCACCGGCGCCAGACCCAGCCCCCGCAGGGTGCTGTTGATCTGGACGCAGAACTGCTGCCCACTTAAGTGCGAATACTGCCCCATCCAGGGCCGGCTGGGAACATGCAGCGCCGCGGCGTTCCAGCGTTCGCGCTGCGCTTCGCTGAGCTTGAGCCCCCACTCCCGCGAGGAGATCCCAAAATACGACCGTGCGGCCGCCTTGCGCTCCGAGGGTCGGTCCCGGGGAACGGTGCGCCGCCGGGCGCACACGCCGAAGGGGGATTGGTAGTATGTTTCCGCGCCCAGGCTGCCCGTGCGCGGAGCAGATAGTATTTTCATAATGATGGTCCTTTTTGTTATCGCCCCGGAGGGCGGCTCGGCTTCCCGCCACTCCTTGGACTGGAAGTCCCAGCCACCACCACCCCGAGGGTTTGGGGGAAGGCTGGCGGGCGGGAGGTCTTCGCGCAAGGGCAATTTTTTGGGGTTGGTGGTGGTGGGCGGGGCTCTTTGTGATCGCCTAAGTTTTTGTAGATAAGAGGGAAAAGATGTTTCCAAACCCGGAGCAGTTTTTCGGGTTGAGGGGATTGGGATGAAAGCGTCTGTTGATTCAAAGCGGCCGGTGCCGCAGGCGCAGGGCGCTTTTACGGTGATCACCGCGGGTGGCGCAACCCTCATCCCAAATGCGCCGCTTCTACAGCCGACGGCGCGCTGGTAGCGGCCGTGAATGCGGGCCCGGGATTCCCGTTTGGAGGATGGGCTCATGTGCGGTGCTTCGGCAACCCTGAACTTGAGTCAACGTATCGGCGAACGCCTTGTCCGCCTTTCCGCCCCGGCAACATTTATCCGGAGGCAACTCGCTTGCGCGCCCGGGTGAATGCCAGACTTGACTCCTGACAGTTTTCAATCAGGATCGCCGTGTGGCGCTTTTCACCATACAAAATGAGTTTCGGTACGAAATCGTGCGCAAGATTTATGAGGGCGGAATGGGGATCGTCTATGAGGCCGAGCAGCACGGCGCGCGGGAATTCGTCAAGCGAGTGGCCATCAAGGTAATTCGCCAAAACTATGCCAACCAGAAGCGGTTCATCGAGAACTTCATCGGGGAGGCGAAACTGGTGGCCGATTTAATCCATACCAACATTGCGCAGACCTATCACCTGGGCGAAACCAACGGCGTGTATTTTATCGCGATGGAGTTGATCCGGGGGGTGAACCTGGAGCAATTTTCCGGGCAATTGAGCGACAAGAAGCGCGTCCTGCCCAAGGAACTGGCGGTCTTCATTGTCAGCCGCGTGGCGCGCGGGCTGGCTTATGCGCACGCCAAACGGGACCGGGACGGCAAGCCGCTGGGGTTGGTGCACCGGGATGTGAGTTTCAAGAACATCATGATCGCCATGGAAGGGGATGTGAAGCTGACCGATTTCGGGATTGCCAAAGCGCGCGGATTTCTGGCGGACAACGAGGGGGAGGTGGTCGCGGGCAAGGCGGACTACATGAGCCCCGAGCAGGCGGATTTCCAAATCACCGACCAACGGTCCGACCTGTTTTCGGCCGGGGTGGTGCTGGCGCACTTGTTGCTGGGCAAAAACATCTTTAAAGGCGCCACCACGGAGGAATCCCGCCAGCGCATGATTGGGTTGCCAATTCCTGATTTCCGGTCGTTGGATCCGCGGATTGACGACCGGCTGAACGAGATTCTGCATCGCGCCCTGGCACGCGAGCGGGACCAGCGGTATGGGACCGGCAATGAGTTGCTCTACGATCTGGAGCACTACATCTACCACTCGGGTTATGGGCCGACCAACGAGACGCTGGGCAAGTATATCCGCGAGTTGTATTGAAAACGGTCTGGATCACCGGCGCAGGCGGGCTGATTGGAAGCACCCTGGCCCGAACAGCGCCGGGCGCCGCGCATGAACTAAAGGTGGTGGCCCTCACCCGCGACCGGTTGGATCTGACCGATGCCGCGGCGGTGCGGAGCGAGTTCCACCGTCAACCACCGCAACTGGTCATTCACTGCGCCGCGCTCAGCAAGAGCCCCGCGTGCGAAGCCAACCCGAGGCTGGCGCGCAACCTCAACGTCGGGGTTACGGCCTTGCTGGCCGAACTGGCGGCTGAAATCCCGCTGGTTTTCCTGTCCACAGACCTGGTTTTCGATGGGCGCGCCGGCAACTACGCCGAGGAGGCCGCCGTCAATCCTCTCAGCGTCTATGCCGAGACCAAGGCAGCGGCGGAGCAGGTGCTGCGCGCCAACCCGCGGCATTTGATTGTGCGCACTTCGCTCAACGGCGGCAGATCGCCCACCGGCGACCGTGGATTCAACGAGCAAATACGCCGCGCCTGGCAGGCCGGGCAAACGCTGAGCTTGTTCACGGACGAGTTCCGCTCTCCCATCAGCGCCGAGGTAACGGCGCGCGCTATTTGGGAATTGGTCGCGCAGAACGCAACCGGGGTTTACCACGTCGCCGGGAGCGAGAAGCTGTCCCGGTGGCAGATTGGCCGCCTCCTTGCGGCACGCTGGCCGCAGTTGCAGCCCCGATTTGAAGCGGCCTCGCTAAAGGATCACGCGGGGGCCCCACGAGCCCCGGACACCTCATTGAATTGCGCCAAAGCGCAGGCGCGGCTGTCTTTTCGCCTGCCCGGACTGACCGAGTGGCTTTCCAGCCATCCCGGCGAAGTCTTTTAGCTCATATGCGCGATGATATTGTCCCCGAACTCGGAACATTTGATTTCGACCGCTCCATCCATCAGGCGGGCAAAATCATAGGTGACCCGCCGTGAGCCTATGGCACCGCGGAGACCCTGAATGATTAGGTTGGCGGCCTCGTCCCAGCCGAGGTAGCGAAACATCATTTCCCCGCTGAGCACGACGCTGCCGGGGTTGACCCGGTCCTGATTTGCGTATTTGGGCGCGGTGCCGTGCGTGGCCTCGAAGATCGCGTGCCCGGAAACGTAGTTCAGGTTGCCGCCGGGCGCGATGCCTATGCCGCCCACTTGCGCCGCGAGCGCGTCACTCAGGTAATCGCCGTTGAGGTTGAGCGTGGCAATGACATCAAAGTCCTCCGGGCGGGTCAGCACTTGCTGAAGGGTAATATCAGCGATGGCATCCTTGATGACGAGGCCCTGGGGCGTCCGGCACCACGGGCCGCCGTCCAACTCCACCGCGCCGAACTCACGCCGGGCCAACTCATAGGCCCAGTCACGGAATGCGCCTTCCGTGTATTTCATAATGTTGCCCTTGTGGACAACCGTGAGGCTCTTGCGCTGATGCCGCACGGCGTATTCGAGCGCGGCGCGCACCAGGCGCTCGGTGCCCGGCCGGCTCACGGGCTTGACCCCAATGCCCACGGATGCCATCGCCTCGTTGCCAAATCGAATTTTCTTAAATGCCGCGGGCATTTCCCGCTGGAGGAACTCCAGCAATCGCAGCGCTTCGGGGCTGCCCGCCTGGTAATCAATGCCGGCATAGATGTCTTCCGTGTTTTCGCGGAAGATGACCATGTCCACCTTCTCCGGGTGTTTCACCGGCGAGGGGACTCCCGGGAAATATTGCACCGGGCGCAAGCACACATACAGGTCGAGCATCTGGCGCAGCGCGACGTTGAGGGAGCGGATGCCGCCACCGACGGGGGTCGTGAGCGGGCCTTTGATGCCGACCAGGTATTCCTTGAAGGCCGCGATCGTGTCATCGGGCAACCAGGTATCAAACTTGTTCCTGGCAGCTTCGCCGGCATACACCTCGAACCAGGCAACCCGGCGCTGGCCGTTGTAGGCCTTCCGGACCGCCGCGTCAAACACGCGCTGGCTGGCGGCCCAAATATCGGGGCCCGTGCCGTCGCCGCGGATGAACGGCAGTATCGGGTTGGACGGCACGTTCAGTTTGCCGTTGACGACGGAAATCTTTTCGCCGGCTGGCGGGACAACATTTTGGTAAGGCATAGTGGTTAGCTCAAGGTCTTTACGGGGTGAGTAGAATTCACGGTGCGGCAGGAAAAATCACGCGCGGAATGCCGGGGCGCAGTCAGTAATTGGCCGCTCAAGGGTGTCACTGCCGAAGCTGGGCGATGGCGGAATGACCCTGAACCGATGCCCGGGCAAACTCCGCTCGCACCCGGGCGACTGTGCCCTCCACGGTCAGGCCGTATTTGGTGCGCAGATCTTCGGTGGTCGAGGCGTGTTCAATGAACTGATCGGGCCAACCGATCCGGATGACGGGGGTGCTGATCCGCTGCTCGCTGAACAACTCCAGGATGGCGCTGCCATAACCGCCCTGCAAAATGCCGTCTTCCATGGAGACCAACGCGTCGGCGGCCTCGCCAAAGAACCTCGTCACTGCCGCGTCTAATGGTTTGATGAACCGGGGGTTAATAATGGCGACATCATATCCTTCCGCAGACAACTGGGTGGCCACCTGCCGTCCCAGCGCCATCATGTTGCCCAGGGGAAACAGGGCCACTTTGAGCCCGCCGTTATTGGTGAAATTGCGGATGACCTCGGCTTTGCCGATTTCAATCAGCCGGGGCTGTTCCTTGAGCGGGACGCCCTCGGCCGGGCCGCGGGGATAACGAATGAAAGTCGGGTGCGGCTCATGGGAGGCTGTAAACAGCATGTCCACCAGTTCATCTTCATCCTTGGGCGCCATGGCAATGCAGTTGGGCACTGGCCGAACGAAGGCAATGTCGAACAACCCATGATGCGTCGGCCCGTCCTGCGCCGCGAGTCCCGCGCGGTCCATGCAAAAGATCACCGGCAAGTCCTGCAGCGCCGCATCATGCACGATGCAGTCATACGCGCGCTGAAGAAAAGTCGAATAAATCGCACAGACGGGGTGAAAGCCCATGGTGGCCATGCCGCAGGCGAACAAGACGGCGTGCTCCTCGGCGATGCCCACATCGTAGTAGCGGTTAGGCATCGCCTGCTCCAAATACTTCAAGCCGGTGCCGCTGGGCATGGCCGCGGTGATGCCGACAATGGAATTATCCTTTTGGCAAAGCCGCACCAAGGCCTGGCCGAAGACATCCTGCCAATTCGGGGGCGCGTCGGGCGGGGCGGGTGGAGTCGCCCCCGTGGCGACATCGTAGGGGCCCAGGCCATGAAACTTCTCGGGATTCTTGAGTGCGGCAGCGTAGCCTTTGCCTTTTTGGGTCAAAGCATGGATTACGACGGGCCGATCATACGCCTTGGCAAACTCCAGCGTGTTAATCAGCAAGGGCAGGTTATGGCCGTCTATCGGCCCCAGGTACCGCACCCCCATCTCCTCGAAGATCAGGCTGCTGCCATAGCCGCCACGGCCATCCATTTCCCCTCCGCTCGGGCTGGGTTGGAGCGCCACATCCGCGATGGCGCCTTTGAAACCTTCCTCAGCTTTGTGCGCGAGTTTCATCGCAATCTCGCCTTTGGGCAGGCGCCGGACGAAACGCTCGAAATCCCGCGCCAGCTTGTTATAGGAAGGATGGGTGATCAACCGGTGGAGGTAGTTGGCGATGGCCCCGACGTTTTTGGCGATGCCCCATTCATTGTCGTTCAGGATGCCAATGAACCGTTTGGTGGTCGGCGCGATGTTGTTCAGCGCCTCGAAGGAAATGCCGTTGGTCAACGCGCCATCGCCAAATATCGCCACGACGTGCTCATCGCTGCCACGCTGATCGCGCCCGGCGCAGATGCCCAGGGCGGCGGATAAAGCCGTGCCGGCATGCGCCGCGCCGTAGCAATCATGCTCGCTCTCCGCGCGCACGGCAAACCCGCTCAGCCCCCCCGTGCTGCGGATGCTGTCAAAGCGATGCTTGCGACCGGTCAGCAGCTTATGCACGTAAACCTGGTGGCTCACGTCCCAGATAAATTTGTCCCTGGGCGTGTTGAAAACGTAGTGCAGGGCCAGGGTCAATTCGACCACCCCGAGATTGGGCCCCAAGTGCCCGCCATGCTTGGCCAGCACGGTAATGAGTTCCTGCCGAATCTCCTCCGCCAGTTGAGTCAGTTGCTCCAGCGTCAGTTTCTTGACGTGCGCCGGACTGTCCACCATCTCCAGATATCGGCTCATGTCGGGGGGTCGGGGTTCGGGATTATCACAAAAGCCGCCGTCATACACGCTTACTCCACGCCGGCGTTGTCTTATTCACGCGCGTCCTCGGGCAATGCCAGGGGCTGAAGTTTCATTTCCCCCGCCGCCGTCTTTTCCAATTGCCGGATCCGCGCCTCGGCTTTCGTCAGCTTGTCCTGGCACGCTTTGACCAGGCGCGTGCCCTCTTCGTATTTGACCAGCAAGGCTTCCAGCGACAGATCCTCTGATTCCATCGCGACGACCAGAGCTTCCAGCTTTCGCAAAGCTTCTTCAAAGGGCAAATGGGCCGCCTTAGCGGCGCTGCTTTGGCCCGCATTTTCTGAAACACTCGGCATAACGGGAGACTAGGACAACCCCATCCGCCCGTCCAGTATTGAGTTTATGTGAAATGGGGGGAGCGAGAAGCCGTTGCCTGCCGGCGAGCCCGGCGCCGTATTTCGGTTTCCCAGCTTGATTTTTAACGTCCAGCCGTTAGTTATAGCGCCATAGAACCAGTGTCCGCTTGTCGTTTATGAAGCTTATTATTCGTGTTGGCCAGTGTCTGGGATTCGGGGTGTTGGCGCTGGCAGGTTCTCTTGGCGCGCAAACGCCCGGGGTTTTTCAAACCAACCTGACGCTGCGGATCATGGCCGCCAACCTGACCTCGGGAGGGCCAACTTACCAGACCGCCGGCCTCAATATTCTCAAGGGGCTCAAACCGGACATTGTGGCCATTCAGGAATTCAACTACGGCAACAATAGCGCGGCGGATTTCCGCCACATGCTGGATACGACTTTCGGGACTAACTTCGTGTACTATCGCGAATCGGGCTACAGCATCCCCAACGGCATCATCAGCCGTTTTCCCATCCGGGCCGCCGGTTCCTGGGATGATTCCCTGGTGCCCGACCGCGGGTTCGCCTGGGCCCGGTTGGATGTGCCCGGCTCCAATGATTTGTATGTGGTCAGTGTGCATCTATACAGCAGTGGCAGCGCGAGCGATCGCAACCAGGAGGCCCAGGCGCTCAAAAATCTTATCAGCGCGAACTTCCCCGCCAACGCCTGGGTCGTCGTCGCGGGCGATTTCAACACCGCCACTCGCTCGGAGGCGGCCGTGTCAACCTTTAAGACCTTCCTCAGTGATAATCCCATCCCCACTGACGCCGAATCAGGGGGCAAAATGGAGACCAACGAGCCGCGCAATAAACCCTACGATTACGTCTTGCCCAGCCACTCCTTCGCCACCAATTTCGTGCCCACCGTCCTCCCCTCCCGCGTGTTTTCCAATGGGCTGGTGTTCGATTCCGCCGTCTATACCCCTTTGAGCGATGTCGCCCCCGTCGCCCCGGGGGATTCGCACGTAAGCGGCATGCAGCACATGGCCGTGGTCAAAGATTTCAACATCACTTACACCATCACCAATGCCTGGCCGGACGCGCCGTTCATCATCACCCAACCCGCGAGCCAGATCGCCGCGCCCGGCAGCGATGTGGCCTTTAGCGTAGCCGCCTCTGGCGCCGGCGCGCTGCATTACCAGTGGCGGTTTGGCGCCGCCAACCTCGCCGGCGCAACCACCAGCATGCTGGCGCTCACGAATGTGCAATCCGGCCAGGCCGGCGATTACAGCGTGGTCATCACCAACTTTGCCGGCAGCGTCACCAGTGCGCCGGCCTCCCTGACGATTGCCGCCGCCCCGGTCATCGTCGCCCAACCCGAAAGCCAGACCGTGGCCCCGGGCCAATCGGCCGTTTTTACCGTCACCGCGACCGGGACGATGCCACTCTTCTATCAGTGGCGCTTCAACGGTCTGCCGCTCCCCGGGGCGACCGGATCCAGTTACACACGCGCCAATGTCCAGCCTGGCGATGCCGGCAATTATTCGGTCGTGATTACCAACCTGGCCGGATCGGTTGTCAGCACGGAGGCCCTCCTGACGGTTGCGGTGGCTTCGGGCCATATTATTGCCCAGTGGAACTTCAACAGCCCGACGCCCGATGGCCAGACGACTACCGGCACTCTGACCCCCTCGATAGGCAGCGGCACCGCCTCCTACATTGGCGGCACAAAGGCGCCGGGCTCCGGCGAATTTGCCAAGGGCAGCGCAAAGGACCCCCAAACGTCCGACAACAGCGCCTGGAACACCTCATCCTACCCGGCGGCCACCATCGGCAATAAGACGGCGGGCACGCTCTTCACGGTCAGCACCGTCGGCTGGCAAGATATCAGCATTGCCTGGGACCAACGGCCAAGCAGCACCGGCAGCAAATACATGCGCCTTCGCTATACCACCAACGGTGCCGATTTCATTGATTTTCCCACGGGCATATCAGTCGCCAGGGATGATTGGGAATCCAAGACCAACAGTCTCGGAACCCTTGCGGGCGCAAACAATAATCCGGACTTTGCTTTCCAGATTGTCGCCGAGTTTGAGAGCACCGCCACGGGCGCGGGCGGCAATAACTACGTGGCCGCCAAGAGCGGCTCCACCTATGCCCCCGGCGGCACGGTCCGCTTTGATATGGTCACCGTTACCGGTCTCCCCATCCCGGTGAGCGTGCCGCCCACCATCACCGCGCCTCCCGTCAGCCAACGGGTCCAGCAGGGCGCAGATGCCACCTTTAGCGTGCTGGCCACCGGCACCGCCCCCCTCAGCTACCAGTGGCGCTTTAATGCCACACCCCTTTCCGGGGCGACCGCCAGCGTCTATACGCGCAACCATGTCCAACCGGCCGACCAGGGGGCGTATTCAGTGGTAGTCAGCAATTCCGCCGGCACGGTCATCAGCCCGGACGCGCAACTCGAGCTGGTGGTTCCGGCGCCGGTCCTCGTGATGCGGTCGCCCCAGGTCGTCGCCTGGCAGGGGCTCAGCAACCTGCCCTACGTCGTCCAGGCGAAGACCAACCTTGCGCAGTCCAACTGGGTGATGGTGGGCACCGCTTCCTCGCCCGGAACGGACGTGTCTTTCACTAATTCCGTCGCCGCCCCGCAGATGTTCTTCCGCGTGCGGTATCCCTGATCAACCCTCGGCCTGGCTAAGAATTTCGCCCGTTTTCAGCCGGGTTCGCAAACGCTGGCCGGGCTTGACCTCGTCCGCCGCGCGCAGGACTTTGCCGCGCGCCGCGTCCGAGGTGATCGAATAGCCGCGCGCCAGCACTTGCTCCGGCCCCAGCAGCCGCAACCGGGCGGCCAGGGCGTCTAACTGCGCCCGCCGGGCTTCCAGAAGCCGGCGCCCCTGCTCGCGCAAACGCTGTTCCGCCAATTGAACCCCATCCCGTTTCTGCCGCCAAAGCGCCGCCGGGCGGACCCGCCACAGCCGTTCCGCCAGGTTGTGCCAGCCTTGCCGCTGTTGCCGCATGCCCTGCCGGAGGCAGCGCAGCAGGCCCGTTTGCGCGTCATCCAGCCGCTGCAGCCAATCATTCAACCGCCGGCGCGGATGCATCCGGGCCAGGCGCTGCGCGGCTTCGGCCCAGTCGCGCCGCTTGTCTTCCCACTGTTCCGCCGCCGACTGGCGGAGGCGGCGGGGAGCTTCCGACAAAAACTGCCCGCTGGCAAAGACGCCCTCGGTAATGATCTCCGCCGCCGCGCTGGGCGTTGCCGCGCGCACATCGGCCACGAAATCGCTAATGCTGAAATCTATTTCATGTCCCACCGCCGAAACGACCGGCAGGGCCGACTCGAAAATCGCCCGCGCCACCACTTCCTCGTTGAAGGCCCACAAGTCTTCCAGGCTGCCGCCCCCCCGGGTAACGAGGATCAAATCCACCCCTCCCGAACGATCGCCCGCCGCCGCCGCCGCGCGATTAAACTCATTCAGCAGGCGCACGGCCGCGGCGATTTCCGCCGCCGCACCCTCCCCCTGCACACGGCACGGCGCGAGAATGAGCTCCAGCGCCGGATGACGCCGCTCGACCACGTGCAGCACATCGCGCAGGGCGGCGCCGGTGGGCGAGGTGGCCACCCCAATGCGCAGGGGATACCGCGGCAGCGGACGCTTCCGCTCCGGCGCAAACAACCCCTCGGCTTTGAGCTTCTGCTTGAGTTTCTCAAAAGCCGCCTGCAGCGCCCCAACGCCCTGCAACTCGACTTTCATCACCCGCAACTGGTACTGCCCGCGCGGCTCATAAACCGTGACCTCACCCCGCAGGTTGACTTTCCGGCCATCCTGCACCAGCGCGCGATCCGCCTGCGTCTCCCCCCGAAACAGCACACAACTCAACTGTGCGCCGGCGTCCTTAAGCGTGAAGTAGATATGCCCCGAACTTTGCAACCGCCGGTTCGTGATCTCGCCCGTCACCCAGACCTCCCCAACTTGCTGCTCCAGCAAACGCCGGACCTGCCACGTCAGTTCGCTGACGGTCAGCACCTTGCGGGCGGGCTCCGACGGAAACAGCCCGTCAAACTCCCACTGGGATTTGGAGATCCGGGCCATTGTTAACACGCGGCAGCCCCGCCGCGGCAGCAGCCACCCGCCAACGGTCCGATGGTCAGCGGGTTTTCCCGTGGCTGATCCTTATTCAACGCCGGCCGGCGGGCGGGCGTTCCCGGCCGAAACAAGGCGGCATTCCATCTCGGCCTCATAACGAACAGGATACGCGTTGGATGCTTTGGGCGCGCCCGGTTTGCTCCTCGATTTCAACCACCGCCCCCTGCAAAAGAACCCGCGCCTTCGCCACCTCGAACCGCTGCGGCATGCTGGTTAAAAACCGTTGAATGACCGGTTCAATCTCGCGCCCCAGCACGCTTTCATGCGGGCCGGTGAAGCCGCCGTCAGATAGAAACGCCGTCCCGCCGGGGAAGATTTGCTCGTCGGCGGTTTGAACATGCGTATGGGTGCCGATCACCGCGCTCACCTGCCCATCCAGCATTCGCGCCAGCGCGATCTTCTCCGACGTCGCCTCGGCATGAAAATCTACGAAGATGAGCCGGGTCTGCTGGCGAAGCCGCTCCACTTCGGCCCGCGCGGCAAGGAACGGGTTTTCCAACGGCGGCATAAAGGTACGGCCCTGAAGATTAAGGACCGCCAGCGGCGGCAGCCCGGGCGCCGCAAAGATCGCGCTGCCCTGACCGGGCGTGCCGGGCGGGTAGTTCAAAGGGCGCACGAACCGGGGCTCACCCGCAAGCAGTTCCATGACCTCCTTCTGGTCCCAAAGATGGTCCCCGCAAGTTATGATATCCACCCCCGCCGCAAAGATTTCCTCAGCGGTTTTCCCCGTGATGCCCGAACCGCCCGCGGCATTCTCGCCGTTGGCCACCACCACGCCAACCCCGTGCTCTTGCCGCAACTGCGGCAGCAACTCCTTAACCGCGCGCCGGCCCGGTTGCCCCACGATATCCGCGATGAACAACAGTTTCACGGCGCCAGCTTACTGTGCGCCCCCCGCAACGCGCAATCCGCAACCCCAATCCTCTTCCAGCACCCCAGGGCCTTTGGTTATCAGCGCCTGAGTTTCGGTAGATAAGGGGGAAAAGATTTTTCCAAACCCAAAGCCGCTTTTCCGGCTCAGGGGGCGGGGATGAAAACGTCTATGGCTTCAAAGCGGCCGACTGATCTTGGGGGCAACGCAAGCAGTCGCCTCTCGGCAACCTCCGCCCGGGTTGGGGAATGTCCCCGCCAGCCTTGGCCCTATCCCGCCCAAAAACCAGGGTGCGCGACAACACCCGTCCGCCCGTTCCGGCTTTGCCGAACGTTCGCGTCCACTCCCTCCCGCCTTGAAACGTCCTTTTACATCATCCGCGACTCGTCCATTCCTCCTTTCCGGCTCAGGCCCGCGCCCAAACCCGCCCCACCCGCCCCAGCCAGCCTAACGCTCCCATTAGGCTGTGTACAACGGGGGTACAAAGGAGGCTCAAAGGGGACTCATGCTTATTTTCCATGTACTCCTGCCGGGCTTCCGATGTACTCCCCTTGTACATGGCTCGAAAGGACGGAGAAGAGACGGCCTCGCGGGCGGCGGTGGATGCCGGGGCGGCGGCGGACTTCGATTTCTTAACCCTTGCCGTTTCAGCCGCTTGCTGAGATTTCAACATCGGCGGCGGCGGAACGATGGCGTTGTGAACCCGGCTTTGGCCTTTCC
>JAAYVL010000146.1 GCA_012517205.1 Verrucomicrobiota bacterium | reverse complement strand
TTCCGCGCCCAGACTGCCCGTGCGCGGAGCAGATAGTATTTTCATAATGTCTGTCCTCTCTAATGGTTGTTTTAATTGCTGTTCTATTACGGCCCGGAGGCGATTCGGCTTCCTGCCATTCCTTGGGCTGGAAGTCCGCCCCGAGGTAATGCGGGAAGGCTGGCGGGCGGGAGGTCTTCGCGCAAGGGCAATTTTGAGGGGTTGGTGGTGGCAGGCTGGTGCAAAGCGCCGCGTGTGGGCACGCGGCCTACAGGAGGCGGGATGGTGCGGGGGGGCCTGTGGGTTGTCGGGAGTGCGGTGCTGTGAGAGGGCATGGGGGCTGACGCAGCGCACTTCCGTTTTCTGTAGGCCGCGTGCCCTCACGCGGCGCTCGGGGGCTGTTTGCCCGGCGGCTGAGAAAAACTTCCACACCTCCGCCCGGATTGTCTGCGGGAGAGTCTGCCGCCCGGGAGGGCACACTCATCATCGCCGATCCTTTGCGCGGCCGGACATCCGCTTCGAGGCGCTTAATTGCCGCCCCATCCGCAGCCGCAACCTTCCCGGCTTGTGCCCGATAAAACCAGCGGCCCCGCGCCCGGCGGGGGGGAGGGTCAATTCAGCCCTTGCAGGATTCGTTCGAGCTGCGCGGCGAGCACCTCCAGCCCCGCCTCCGTCCAAACGAGGTAATCGGCGCGGCTGATCTTCTGCTCAATGGGCCATTGCGCCCGCACGCGTTGCGCGATCTGTTCGGGCGACCAGCCCCGCGCCCGCAGACGCGCGTGTTGGGTCGCCGCCGTGCAGGCCACGCAGAGCGTGGCATCCAATTCCGGCTCGGCGCGGGTTTCGAAGAGCAGGGGGATCACCACCACGGCCAAGGGATGCCCGGCCGCGCGCCAGGTTTCCATCCGGGCGTGCCACAGCGCGCGAATGGGGGGATGCAGGAGGCTTTCCAGCCGGGCGCGATCGGCCGCATCGGCAAACACCCGTTGCGCCAGGGCGTCCCGGCGCAGGCGTCCGTCGGGGCCCACGATGTCCGCCCCAAAGGCTTTGCGGACTTCCGCCAGCGCCGGCTGGCCCGGCTCGACCACCTGGCGCGCCAAATCGTCGGTGTCCACCACCGGGATTCCGTGATCCCGCAGCCATTGGGCGGCCGTGGACTTGCCCATGCCAATCCCGCCGGTGAGCCCGAGGACTTTCATGGCCGGGGCCCGAACAGCGTTCGCGCGCTCAACGGCGCAGCGTCCGGTAGAAGCGGGAGCGCAGCGCCGGAGTCGTGGTATCGGTAAAGGTGAAGGTGCCGGCCGGGTTGGCGTTGGTGTGCAACGCGACCCAATGGGTAAGATTCGTTGATCCCTGCACCACGTACTGGAAGCCCCGCTGGGCCGTGACGGTCAGGTGGAAGTGGCCGCCCGCGTAGAAGCCGCTCAGGATGGCCGGCCCCGCATAGTAAACGGCCGTCGTGGTTTGCGCTGTGTTATCGGCCGGATTGAGGTCTTCCTCGTTGGCGCCAAGGGTAACGATATGGGTCGCCATTCCCGCCTGCGCCGGCAGAACGACGGTGTGGAATTCCGCCACGGCGCCCGGTTCAAGGTCGCCCAGGTTCCAGACCACCCCGCCATTGCCGTTGGTGAAGCTGGGCGGCGGCGCGGCCTCGAGGAGGCCGGCATTCGCCGGGAGGAGATTTGTGAGCATCACGCCGGTCGCCAGGTCGGGGCCCGAGTTGGTAATGCGGATCGTGTTGGTCAAAGCGGCGCCGAGGTCGAGCGTTGCGGGCGCGAGCAGCCCGGCCGCCAGGTTCACCACGTTGCCCACGGTCACGACTGTCTTCAGGCTCAGGCTCCAGCCCCCGGCGATGACGCCGGCGTCGCCGATTGCGTCGTCGAAGACATAAAGCGACCAGGGGCCGTTGGGATGGCTCCAGTTCAGGGCGGAGAGGGTATGCTGGTAGTATTGGGATGAAATGGTGCCCGGCAGGGTCACGGCGCCCTCGTAGAAGGTGGGGCGGTAAACCCCGCTGGCCAGCCGATCCCAATTCGGCAGGTAGCCCGGGGCGCTGTCGTCAAAGGTCAGGGTGAGGTTATTGGTCGGATAGCCGCCGCCGGTATGCGCCATCAGGAGCACGTTGGTGCCGGACGGGCTGACCAGCAGGACGCTGACGTCGTGCGGGAACTGGTGCGCGAAGCCCTTGAGGGTGACGGTCGCCTTGCTGACCCGGCCCGTCAATTCCTCGACGTTGATGACGGAAGGATACGGGGCGCCGCCGCCGCGATCCGGGATGGTAATTGCCGCGGCATTGGTGAAGTTCATTGTGGCGGGCGCCACAAAGGTGAACACGACATTGGGGAGCATGTTGGTGATCCCCGGGCGCTCATCCCGGAGCTGCAGGGTGGCGACCAACCCGCTGCCCAGGGCCGGCGCGGCCTTGAAGCTGAAAGTGCGCGCCAGGGCGCCGCCGCCCGGGGCCAAAGCGGGGTAATACTGAGGCCCGGTGGCCGCGGTGACGCCACCGGAGTTCAGCAGCGTGGCCTTCAAGTTGCCAGTCACCCGGGTGCCGATATTGGCGAGCGCCAGGGACAGGGTGATATTCTCGTTGGGATCAATCGCGCCGTTGACGGGCCCGCTTTCATACGTCAGCACGGCGCCCGCGTTAATGATTTGCGGGGCCGGATCCACGACGGTGGCCACGCGCGTGGAGGTGTTGTTGGCGGGGGCTGGATCATAGGAGCCGCTGCCCAGGGTGAGGGTATTGGTCAGGAAGCCGGCGGTTGAACTGGTCAGAACGATGGAAACGGCCGCCGTGGCATTGGAAGCCAGGTTGCCCAGCAGGCAGGTGATTGTGCCGCCGGCATTGGTGATGACCCCGGCGGTTGAGCTCGAAGCGGAGGCGATAAAGCCAGCGCCGGCGGGCAGCGTTTGGGTCAGCGTGGCGCTGACGGCGGTCGCGGGGCCGAGATTCGTGATGAGGACGAGGTTGGTCAAGGGATAGCCCACGACCACGGGGTTGGGGGCCAGGTCATGCGCCAGGCTCAAATTCGCGACGGGCCGGGCAATGGTGGCGGGGACGGAAACGGAGTTGTTGCCCGGGTTCAAATCCTGCTCGAACGCTCCCACCGTGGCGACATTCGCCACGGTGCCATTGGTTGCGCCCGGCGGCAGCGCCGTGGGGGTCACCGCCACGACGTTGGTCACCCGGGCGGTGGCGCCGACTCCCAGGTTGCCGAGGTTCACGGTGACGCTGGCGGGATTGGCGAACACGGTTCCCTGCGACGCGCCGGCGGAAACCAGCGTGAATCCCGCGGGCAAGACATTGGTGAACGCGACGGTCTGGGCCGTGTTTGGCCCGCCATTGGTGATGGTATAAACATACGTCAGCGCACCCCCGACCAGGGCGGAGCTGGGCGAAACCGTCGCCGTCAGGGCCAGGTCGGCCAGGTGATTAACCGGGTTGATGCGCGTGAGGGTGAGGCTCCAGCCGTTGGCGATGACGCCGTCATCGCCGGAGCCCTGGTCGTAAACATAGAGCGACCACGCGCCATTGGGGTTCACGCTATTCAGGGCAGAGAGGGCCGTCGCGTAAGGGCCGGGCGGGGCATTGGTCGGGAAGGAGGGCGCGTCGCCGTAAGCGGCGGGCTGATAGCTGCCGGATACGAGCTGGCCGTATTCCGGCAGGGCGGTCGGGGCGGAACTGTCAAAGGTCAGGTTGACGCCGCCGACGGTGGGCTGATCGCCAGCGCCCGACATGAGCAGCGCCTGGCCGCCGCCCGGGGCGACGACCAGCACGCTCATATCCGCCGGATAACTGTGGTTCAGATTCGAGAGCGTGACGGCCACCCGGCCCAGCGTGCCGGTAAAGTTGGAGACGTTGATGATGGACGGATATGGCTTCGCCGGGCCGGATTGCTGCTCGTACGGGGGATTCGGCGCCGCCGGATCCGGGATGATAATGGAGTTGGTATTGGCAACGACCTGCGTGGACGGCAGGGTGAAGGCAAAGCTGACCGGCGGATGGGTATTGGTCCCATCCTGGATCAGGAGCGTGGCGCTGACGGTGCCGCCCGCCGGACCATTGGCCGCAAAACTAAAGGGGCGTCCGACCGCAAGGCCGCTGGGGAACAGGATGCCGTAGGCCTGGGGCTGGTTGGGGGGAACCGGGACGATGCCATTGGTGGCCAGCAAGGTGGCGACCAGGTTTCGGGTGCTGCTATTGCCGGCGTTGCGCAAGCGCAAAGTCATGGTAACGGTTTCGCCGGAATCAAGCGCGCCATTAACCGGCCCGCTCTCAAAGGTCAAGGTGGCGCCCGCGGAAACAACGTCAATAAACGGCGCCGTCACCGTTATGACCGCGCTGGCGGTGTTGTTGGTGAGATTGGGGTCCGCTTGCGCGGCCAAAACACTGGCCGTACTGGTAAACACTCCGTTGGTCGTGGTGGCCGCCACAATGGTAATGGAGGCTTCCGCCCCGGCGGACAAGGTGCCCAGGTTCCACAAAAGAGTATGATTGGAAACCGCCCCGGATCCCTGGGTTGCGGTGGCCGAGAGCGCAATTATTTCGGGCGGCAACAGATCGTTAACGGTGATATCGGTAGCGGTGCTGGGACCCAGGTTGGAAACTGAAATCTTGTAAGTCACATTGCTGCCGGCAACGACCGGGTTCGGAAGCCCGACCAGGCTGAGCGCGAGATCCGCCGCCGGGCCAACCGCGGTAGAGACCGACGCGGAATTATTGGCCGCGACGGGATCAAACGAGCCGGCACCGGCCGTAGCGGTGGCTTTGATTACCCCCTCGGCCGTGGGAGTGACTTTGATCGTGGCGGTGGCCGAGGCTCCCATGGCGAGTTTGTTGGTTAGACTCCAAAGAACCACGTTGCCCAGAATGGTCGTGGCGCCTTGCGAGACGGCCACCGATTGCAGCGCGGTGCTCGGCGGCAAAACATTGGTCACGGTAATGGGCGGGGCCGGGCTGGGACCATTGTTGCTGAGCGAGACGGTATAAGTCAGGGTGCCGCCGACCAAAACGGGGTTGGGCGCCGCCGCAATTCCCACCGCCAGGTCCGCCGCGGGTGGCGTCACCTGGTTTCGGGTCGTCGCCGAGTTATTGGCGGGGACAAAGTCCGGCTGGCCGGAAGTAACGGTCGCGGTCGAGTAGCAGGTGTAATTCGTGCCCAAATCGGCTGGCTGCACGACGGCAGAAAGGCTGGCCCGGGTGCGAGTCGGCATGGCCCCCAGCGTAAACGTCAGCACGCCGCCCTGTTGCGACCAGGCGCCCTGGGACGCGGTGGCGGAAACGAACGCCGCGCCGGGGGGCAGCAGGTGCGTCACCGTCACGTTTGTGGCGCTGCTGGGGCCAAGATTGGTGACCGCGATGGAATAAGTGAGGTTGTTCTCGGCAATCGCTACGGTGGGTTGACCGACGATGCCGATGGCCATATCGGCGCCGGGGCATTGGCCGCCGCCGTCAGCGCAAATCGTGGGCGTGAGGAACAGGGACCAGCAGTGAATCACGGCATTACTGAACCCGCCGGAGTCGGTGGCGCGAAGTTGCCAGGTGCCATTGACGTTGGTGCCGGATTTGCCGGAGAAAATCGCGAGCGCCTTGGCGGGGCGGTAGGCGCCCAGAAAAGGCGGCACGCCGGAGCCGATGGGCGTTAGCGCGTCGTCATCGAAGGTGGTGCGCAACGCCTCGGGGCTGCAGGTCAGGCCATAATTTTCACCCAGGTAACCGTTGTTGGCTGTGAGGAGGTTCGTAGTGCCATCCGGGGCGATCAGCTCCAGTTTCAGGAAATAATCATACGGCTCTTCGACAAAGAGGGAAACGGTGACCTTGTTGAGGGCCAGGGCGATATTAGAGACGACGATGGCGGAGTTGGTTGAGCCGAGCGCGGGAATCTGCACCAATGAATGGTTATCGAACCGGATGGGGATCCCCGGGGCGCCGGTGGCGAGGGTGAAGGGCAGGACGCTGACGCCAACGTCAGAGCGCACGACCAGCGAAAACTCGATGGGGGTGCCGCAAATGAACTCCGGCGCGGTGCTGATTCTGAATGGCGTCAGGTTGGTCGCCGAAGCTCCCGGGGGAATATCGGGATAGGCCGAGGCGGGCTGGACGATGGCGACCCCGGCATTAGTCGTCGAGAGGGTGACGGTAATGCCCGTGATATTCGTCGTGCTGGAGTTGGACAAAACGAGGTCGAGGGTATTACACTCGTTCGCCTCAACGATGCCGTTCCCATTGCCGCCCGTGACGTAATTGGTGAAATACTCCAGCGCCGGCCCTTGCGGCTCGAGGCTGGCAAGCGCCCGGCTCAGGTTAAGGCGGCCGCCCGAAACGCAAAGCCCCGGCACTACGGGATCAACCGTCGAGAGCAAGGCTTGCTTGACCTGGGCGACGGTGAGGTTGGGGTTGGCGGCCAGCAAGAGGGCGCAAGCGCCGGAAACGTGCGGAGTGGCCATCGAGGTGCCGCTCATATACTGATAGCCGCCGCCGGGCTGGCAACTGAGGATGTCGCTGCCGGGCGCCGCCAAATCCACGGAAGTCAAGCCATAGCAGGAAAAGTCCGATCGGGCATCGTGGTCATCGGTGGACATCACGGCAACGATGCTCGGCGAGTCGTAGCTCGATGGATAATGAGGGATGAGATCGTTGTCGGTGCCAGAGTTGCCGGCCGCGGCAGGGAAGATGATGCCGGCATCACCGGCGGCCTCAATGGCATCTTTCAGCGCCTGGCTGTAACCGCCCCCGCCCCAGGAATTGTTCATCACGTTCGCCTTCATGAGCGCGGCGTATTGAATTGACAGAATGGCATCTGACGTGGAGCCGCCAAACGGGCCCAGGAACCTGACCGCCATGATTCGCACCTGCCAGCAAACACCGGCAACGCCGAGGTTATTGTTGCCTTCGGCGCCTATCGTGCCGGCGCAGTGGGTGCCGTGATCATCTTCGTCCATCGGATCGCCATCCTTGTCGTAGAAATCGTAGCCGTGAACATCATCCACATAACCATTGCCGTCGTTGTCAATGCCGTCGCCGGGGATTTCGCCCGGGTTAGTCCAGATGTTATTGGTCAAGTCGGGGTGGGTATAATCCACGCCGGTGTCAATGACGGCGACAATGATTTCGCGGCTGCCGGTATTAAAATCCCAGGCTTCGGGGGCACGAATATCGGCTCCCGGAGTGCCTCCCGTTTGCCCGGTATTATGCAGGCCCCAGAGTTCGCTGAAGCGCGGATCATTGGGAGTGGTAGCTGCGACTCTGACCACATAGTTGGGTTCGGCGTAACGGATGCCGGGGGTGGCGTTGTAGGCCGACAGTACCTGGTCCACTTGCTGGCCAGCCGGCAGTGTGACCAAGTACAAGTCGGGAACCAAAGTATATTTCTGGCTGATCGTGGCTCCGCCCAGGGCGTTCAGGATATTCGTGCGCTGCGCCGACTGGACTTCGGCATCAAACCGGACCAGCAGATTGGTTTTGTTGTATTCCTCACCCGCCGCGAGCTGGACGAGGGCGAGAAAAAGCGCGGCCCAAGCGAGGCGCGGGAGGCCCCTGAAACGGCGGGCCAGGTCGAGGGAGGGCTTCATGTGGGGAATAAGGCGCATAAGGCAAAAACGGCTTACGGTTGCTGCGCGCGAAGGCGGAATACCTGGCTGCTGGAGCCAATCGGGAGGGTGACGGTATTTAATCCGTTAACCAGCACCGGCGCCGGGCTGGTAACGCGAGTCCACACCAGCGGCGGGCTCAGGGTGTCCGCGCTTTCCAGGTTATAATTCCACAGGTCCGCCGGCCAGGCGATGGTTACGTTGGCGCCCGTGTGCGAAATGCCAAGGGGCAGCGGTGCCGGCGCGGCAGACCAATTCAAGCGGAAGAATCGGTTCCCGGGGCCAATGGGAACAATGGCGGTGATGGTTGACCCCGCCAAGGATATGTGCGCATCGGTCACCGGCTCCCAGATGACCGGAGGCCGCAAATCGGCAGTGCTTTCCAGGCGATAGCCGGCATACGCGGGCCACGAAATCGCCAGCGCACCGGAACGAGGCGCAAAGGCCAGCGGCAGCGGCACCGCCTGGACGATGGTTTTGACCGCAGCCGCGTTGTTGGCCTTGAAGGGGTCAACGATCTCCGAGCGGCAGCCGGCGGTATCGGTAATCGTGCCCGCGGCTTCCGTTCGAACGGTAACGGAAAGATTGGTTCGCGCTCCGGGAGGCAGATTCCCCAGGTTGGTGAAGGTGACAACCAACCGGCCGGAGGCCGTGAGGGCGGTCGTGTATCTGGCTCCGCTCGGCGAGGCGGAAATGAAGGAAACGCCGGCGGGCAGGGTGTTGGATACGACCACGCCGGTAGCGGTTGCCGGCCCGGCGTTGGAGACAGACATCGTATAAGTCAAATAATTGGTAAGCCTTACCGGGCTGGGCGAATCGGCCAGCGAAAGAACCAGGTTGGCGGTCGGGGCCACCACCGCCACAATGGCCGAGGCGATGTCATCATCGGGATTCAAATCAGAGGTGCTGGTCGTCACCTTCGCGGTATTGGTAAACACGCCGGTATTGGTAGCCCGCACGGTAAGCACGCTGACGGCCCAGGTGTTGGTTTCCAGCCAGGGCACGGACCAGGCAACCAGCCCGACATGGTTGGTGAGGCTGCCCGCTGATTGAGAACCGCTCACGAACTGGATCCCGGCAGGCAGGAGATTGGTGACCACAATGTTGGTGGCGCGCGCGGGGCCGTAATTGGTAAGCGCCAGGGTAAGGGTAAAGTTGTTGTTGACGATGTTGGTAAGCGGAGAAGCCGCCATGGCCAAGCCAACATCGGCGGCGGCCGGGACGACGCCCGCCGTAATCAAACTGAGAGACCAGCCGTTGGAAATGACGCCCTCCCCGCCGAGGCCGTCATCAATCACGTATAACGACCAGGTGCCATTGGGATCCTTGCCATTAAAGACCGACAGGTTGGTATGGTAAGGGGGAGGCGGCGTCAGGGCGGGCGGGAAAGGCGGTGTTGCCAACGCATAGGAGGTGGGGCGGTTGGTGCCTGAGATCATTGGCCCGGACTTGCCGTTGGTCAGGCTGTTGGCAGCGGCGTCATCGAAAGTCAGCGTGACATTGCTCACCGGATAACTGCCGCCGCACTTGGCCATAAGGAACGATTTTTGGCCGGTGGGAGACACGAGCAAGGCATCAATGTCACTGGGCCAAGAGTGGCTAAGGTTGGACAGGGTAACGGTGGCCCGGGTTAGCAAACCGGCCAGGCCACTGACGTTAATGGTTGAGGGATACGGCGTGGCACTGGAGTAATCGTTGATGACAATGGCGGCGGAGTTGCCAAAGCGGATCGGAGACTGGCCCAGGACAAAGTTGAACACGACCTGGCCCAAATCGGTGGTCCCGTCCTGGAGTTGGAAAGTCGCGCTGATGGGCTGGCCATTCGTGCCGGCGGCAGTGAACGAATAAGGCCTGAAGGTCGAGGGCCCGCGCGGCACCAGTACCCCGTAATTGTGAACCGCGGGAGAGTTGGAAAAGTTGGCTCGAGGATTGGAAACCCCGTTGGTAGCCAAAAGGGTGGCGACCAGGCTGGCGGTATTGGTGCCAAGCTGGTTTCGCAGGGCAAACAGCAGGGTCACCGTTTCTCCCGGGTCAATGACGCCGTTCGTAGGGCCGCTTTCCCGAATCAGGGATGCCCCGGCATTGACGATCAAGCTGCCGTCGGTTTCGAGAATGGTCAGGGTGGCCGCGTTGGGATTAATGAAGACCGCGTTGCCAACCGGGTTGCTCAACCCCAATTGGACGGTAGTATCGCCGTGCAGTATCCCGTCATTCATAACCGGCACACGGAAAGTTTTGACCGTTTCCCCGCGATTGAAGGTCAGCGTCCCGCTGACGTTGGTATAATTGACGTTAGGAATGGCGCTCAGCGGGGTGGTGGCGTAATCCACAGAAACAATGCTGTTCGTGTAATTACTGCGCAGAACGGTAATGGTGGCGGAGCCGCCGTTCTCGTTCACGCGATAGTCCGAGCTTGAAAAGCTGAGGGCGGCCAGGTCGTCGGTGATGGTGACCGTGGCGGCGGCGGGCGGAATCAACTGTGCCCCGGGGCTGGGATTGAACAGGTTAATGCTGAAAGTCCGGTCCCCTTCCGGTTGGCGGTGATTGAAAATCGGCACGGTAAACGATCGCGCCGAGACATTATTGCTAAAAGTCAACAACCCGCTGGTGGCGCCATAATCCACGCCGGCAATAGCCGTATCGTTGGCATTGGTGGCGGTGGCGTAGTTGACCGAAACGGTGCCGGTGTTCGCGTTGGAACGAACCACGGTGACCAGCAGGTTGCTGCCGCTCTTGAGCACACCATAGCTGGCGGTAGTCACAGTAGAAAAATCAGCGTTGGTGACAACCAGCCGGTTGGTAGTGCCGAAAGTAAACCCGGTATCCACATCGAGGACGTTGACCACGGTCGAACTGTAGTTGAAAAGCTGGGCCGGAGCCGACGGATCTCGGAGGTTCACCATGAACTGCAGGTCGCCCGTGACCCTGGGATCACGCAAGATTCGCACGGCAAGGGACTTGGCGGTCTCGCCGGGATTGAAGGTGAGCGTGCCGTTGCTGACCCCCACATAATTCGTGCCCGCCAAAGCGGTCAGGTTGGTCGTGGCATAATGAACGGTGGTTGTCAGGTTGGTGCCGTTTTGCCGCAAGACCGACAGTGACACCGTGCCGGCGGTTTCCGAAACGGCGTGAATCGGTGCTCCGAAGCTGATTCCTACATCATCATCCACAATTGTCACCGGCACCGTCGTGGGCCCGGATAAAACCGCCCCGCCTGTGGCATTGGTAAGCACGACGAAAAACGTCTGATTTAACTCCACGCTGGCATTGTTAATGATCGGCACGGCAATGGTTTTGCGGGTTTCGCCATCGGCAAAGACCAGCGCGCTGTTCGTCGCCACATATTTTACCCCGGCCAGCGCGGTTCCGTCGCGGGTGTAGTAATCAACAGTCACCGACCCGGCGGAACCGCCAGTGCGAAGAACGTCAAGGTAGGCAAAGGCGTCTCCTTCGCCAGCCCCATAGCTGGCCGAACTAAACGCGAGGGTCCCCGGGGAGGTGCTGGTTTCCAGGATAGTCAGCGTAGCAGCAGACGGGGTGGACAGCAGGCTATTGGTTGGACTGGTCAGCACCATTGTCACCGTCTGGTTGCTCAAAACCTGCGTATCGTTAATGATGGGAATGAAGACATTTTGAACCTGCTGGCCGGGAGCGAAAACGACATTGGTCGCCACCGGAAGGTATCGGCCATAAGGCTGCGCGGTGCCATCCATCGTGGTCATGAAATCCACCTGCGCGGCGCCCACGGCACTACCGAAGCGCTCGATGGTTATCGTCGCCCGGCCTTCCTGGACATTCTTGGCCACGGTGTAGGAAGGAGATGAGAAGCGCACGGCATTATCCACGTTGCTGACCCAAAGGGTGGCAATGGGCTGATTGCCAAGCCCGGCAAGGCCCAGCGGGTCTATGCTGGTCAACTGCAAGCTCACGGCCAAGTCAGGCGTGACCTGGAAATCCCGCAGGATGGGGACAAGGAAGGTCGCGAAGGTTTCTCCGGGAGGGAACGTGTTTGTAAACAAGCCGCTTTTATAATTAATATCGTTTACCGCTCCGTTGGGCGGAGGACCGTCGGTCGCCGCCACCGTAACATAAACATTGGTCCCGTTAATCGGCGCGCTGGTGCCGCCGCGCCGCCGCACGGTGATGGTGGCGTTCGGAGCGGTCTCATCAACGCCGTAGATTGCGGAGGTAAACTCAAAGGTGCCCGAACCGCTGATGGAGCGCCCATAGATGCGCGCCAGGCAAGCTGCGCTCGCGTTGTCGTAGGTGGTAAAGCCGCCTCCCAGGACAATTGCATCATCGGGCTGAACGGCAATCGCAGCGACAAAATTGTTGCATCCGGCGCCAAAGTTGATGGTGGGATCCACGGAGCCATCCGAGTTGAGGCGCGTGACCCGGGAACGAGCAACATCGCCGCAGCGGGTAAAGGCGCCACCGAGCAGAATACGGTTATCAGGTTGGAGGGCAATGGCATAAACCGCGTCATTTGCTCCAGCTCCGGTATTAAAACTGACGTCGAGCGAACCGTCGGAATTAAGCCGGGCAATACGATTTTGCGGAGCGTCCTCGACGCTGGTGAAGAGACCGCCAACCAGGATGCGCCCATCGCGCTGAACTGCCAGCGCGCGAACGGAACTGTTGGCGCCAATGCCAGAATTGCTAAAGCTGGCATCCAGCGAACCATCGGGATTGAGCCGGGCAATATGGTTGCGCGGCTCGCCGTTAACCGAGCGGAAATCCCCGCCAATGATTATTTTGCGATCAGGCTGAACGGCGATGGCCCAAACCGGCCCGTCCAAACCGCCGGCGCCCGCCGCCACCTTGAAAGCCAGATCTACCGACCCGTTGTCATTGAACTGCGCCAGGTAGCGCCGGGGCGCGCCATTCGCCAGCGTAAAATTGCCGCCCACCAGTATCTTGCGTTCCGAGCGACTGTCATCAGTAAACGTCTCGGCGATGGCATAAGCACTGTCGTTGAGGGCGGAGCCTGGATCGAACTGCCAATCGAGCGTGCCATCCAGATTCAGGCGCGCAAAGCGGCTGCGGTTGATGCCATCGTAACTGAGGAAATCTCCCCCGATCAGCATGCGTCCATCCGTCTGAAGCGCCAGGGCGCGGACTGTGTTATCGGCGCCGCCCGGCTTGGAAGCGAAAGTAAAATCGAGCGTGCCATCGGCGTTGAGGCGGGCAACGCGGTGGCGCGTGATATAATTTGCCAGCGTGAAGCTGCCGGCCGCAACGATGGCACCGTTAGGCTGCAAAGCCACGGCATGAACGGCCCCATTGAAGAGCGGGTGAAAATTGGGATCCATCCCGCCGGGCGGCAGATTGAACGTCTCATCATCAATGAGAGAGAGCGAGGCGGTTGCGGGAGAACTCAGGATTCCCGGCGGCACTGGATTGGTCAACTGCAGCAAAACAGCGCGATCCGGGGCATCGACAATGGCGTTATCAAGCAGTTGAACCGTAAACACCTTGCTGAGTTCTCCCGGGCCAAAGGCAAGCGTCCCGTTGGTCGGGAGGAAATCTATGCCCGGGGTAGCATTGATGCCAGTCGAGGCGTTAAACGTGGCAATAACAGTACCAACGCTGCCCCCCTGGCGCACGACGGGAATAATGGCGAAGCCCCCGTTCTCGTTCTGGGAGTAATGTGGGCTGCTAAAAGATAGCGATCCAAGGCTGTCCACATTCAGAATGGATAAAACGGCATTGCTGACCGGGCCCAAAGCGGTGTAATTGGTCATGCCATTCAAAACTGGCGTGGAGAGCGTGAGCCCCACGGTGAGGTTCGAGGTAATTTGGTTGTCGTGCAGCACCGGGACCGTAAATGACTTGGGGGCACTGTCGCCGTTGGCCCAGGTCAAAAGCACGTTGGTTACCGGCAAATAATTAACATTGGGCACGGCGGGGGTATTGGTGGCACTAGCCAGGGTGTTAGTGGTGGAGCAAAGCACCGTCATGGTTCCCTGGCTGCCGCCGGTGCGGGTCACCGTAATAACGGCGTTACCCGCCGTTTCGTTCGTCATAAAGGCAACCGAGCTGAAGTTCAGACGGCCTTGTGGAAAATCGCCGTCAATAATGGTCAGCCAGGCATTGGTAATGCCGCCCAAAGCTGTGCCGCTGGCGGGGTTTTGAGCTGCGATATTGGTAATTACGAGTAGCAAGGCCAAATCCGGATTGATCTGCCCATCCTGCCTGATATTCACCTCAAAGGTCCGGCTGGTAATGCCCGGATAGAAGGTCAGGGTGCCATTCGTGGCATAGTAATTGCCGTTGGGAGTTGGGCTATTGGTGCTGGCGCGGGCAAAGCCAACGCCCGGGGGCGGGGAGCCAACAAGGTTTTGCGTCAAGTACTTCAAAGTCACCGTGCCGCCGGTGCCATTAGTCCGAACAACCAAAATGGAGACTCGCCCGGCAGTTTCACTCACCGTGTAGTTGGTGGTGATAAAAGAAAAGGTGCCGGGCGGATTTTCGTTATCGAGCAGCAGGGAAGTCGTGCTGGGCTGCGGCCCCAGCGCAGTAGCCAATGGCATATTGGCGCCTCCCAGGAAAAACGTGTCGAGCTGCCAGGGAATCGTCAGGTTAAGACCAAAGGTGCGGTTGCCGTCTTTGATCGCGTTATCATGAATGTCCACCCGGGCATTGTTAAAGGGACCCGGCTGCTGGATTTCCGGCAGGACCGAGCGCGGGTCGGGGTAATTGCGCCACCAAATGCCATCGCTCAACATTCGGGTATCCGGGCCCCCGGGCGGCCCCCAGGTCGAGCCGTAAACCGAAAGGCCATAGGATAACGGGTTGTATGTGTAGTCTTTGCCATAGACCGCAGCCCCGGCTCCAACCGGGAATGGATCGGGCGAAAACCGGGTCCCAACGCTGCCCAAGGTGCCATTCGTACGCGTGAGGGTAACCCACAGAAAGCTGCCATTCTCATTGACTGAATATGTCGGGTGAGTCAGGGTCAGGTTGCCCGGCCCGACCGTTTCCCCGCCCACCAGCAAGGCCAAATTCTCGCGAGTATCATACGATCGGCGGTTAGTGCCTCCCCCGCCAACCCGGTTGAAGCTGCCCGCAATAAGAACATCCTGCCGGGCAATGCCATAAACCTCCACGTCTTCCAGGCCAAGGGCATACACGAAGCTACGCGGATAACGGTCTGGATTAAACCAGGGGCCCGTTAAACCCGCGAACTGGTTATAAGCCGTATCCAGAAAACTGGTGTCCACGGTGCCATCAGGGAAAAGCCGGACCAGCCCAACCCGGCGCGTTTGGTTGAAAGTGGTAAACATGCCCCCGGCGTATATCGCGGAGTTGGTCGGCGAGACCAAAATAGAATAAACAACATCATTGGCGCCAGCACCGGGATTAAAAGCCGGATCCAGTTGCCCATCCGGCAACAGTCGCGTCAGGCCATGATGGGAGGCCGTATGGAACTGTGTAAAAGCTCCGCCTACAAGGATGTTGCCATCATTCTGGACCCATAACGTATAAACCGTATCGTTGGCGCCAAGGCCGGGGTCAAAATCAGCATCCACCGAGCCGTCGGCATTAAGCCGGGCAATCCCGGGGCGCAAAAGACCGCCCACCAGGTTAAAATCACCGCCAATAATCACCTTTCCATCGGTTAGCGGCGCAACGGCCCACACGGTGCCATTGATCCCAAGGCTGGACGTATCAAAAGCAAGGTCAAGGTTTCCCGAGGAATCAAGACGAGCCACCCGCGAACTCGGGTAGTTATTGAAGCTGTTAAACTCACCCCCAATGATCACGCTATCATTGGTGCTGATCGCCAACGACCAAACGGTGCCATCGGCACCCGCCCCGGGATTGAAAGTCGTATCTACGGCGCCAGACGGCGTCAGGCGCGCCACATGGTAGCGATTGAAGCCATTGACCGCGAGAAAATCTCCCCCTATGAGAATGTAGCCATCGGGCTGCAATGCCAGGGTCGTGACCAGGCCATCCGCGCCGTTGCCCGGATCAAAGGTCCGATCCAGCGTGCCGTTGGGGTTGACGCGCGCAATTCGGTTGCGGAGGAACGCGTTATAAGTCGTAAAAGCCCCGCCGATCAGGATGCGCTGATCGGGCTGAACCGCCATGGCAAAAATGGCGGCATCAGTGCCCGGAACCGGGTTATTGGGAGGTTCTGTGTGCGCGTTGAAACCGGCCTCCAAAGCGCCGGCGGGTTGATCATGGTAGTCAAAAAGAATCGTAACGGTACACTTGTTGATTTCGCCCATGCGGCAATTCTGGGCGTCGATATTCGTAAGTTCGATTAGGAAGTCCTCATTAAACTCGACCAGGCTATCGTCATTGATGGGGATCAAGATTTCCTTGGGAAGGAAATCATAGCTGCCCCAGGAAACTGTGCCTGAACTGGGCGGGCCAAAATCGGCAGGCCCAACTCCTGGAGCGGGGGTGCTGGGCGGATCGGGCGTGGCATAATCGGACTCGGGCGACAAGTCAAACAGGTTGTTGCGAAGATCGCCCAGGCTGTACGCGCTATTGATGCCCCACTTAATGCTGCATGTTGTATTAGGATCGGCCGTCCCGGAGCGCGTAAGCCAGACATGCACATACCCATCGCCGTCCCCCGCATATTCAGTCGTCACCTGGCGCCGCACTTCGAAGTTGATGATGTTATTCGTAAACGCTTCCACATCCGGCCCGGGATCGCCCGCGCCGCGGGGGATATTGACGTCGAGCATGCGGCCGACGCTGGTATCCTGACCGGTAAGAATTGCCGGGGGGGCTAGAATATTTGTGTTTTCGAGATCATGAAACCGCACGGAAACGATCTGCACGTTAAAGTGATAATTAGGGTTAAAGGGCGCCGATACCGGAGCTTCGGGGTCTTCGGGATCGCCGGGATCGCCAGCGAATTCAGCATCTATAATCGGCACCCGGAACGTTCGCAAGGTTTCATAATCATCGAAGATCAAGGTCTGCTGCCCCGGAATATAGTCCACTCCTTCGGTGGCCGGCATATTCTGTCCTGTATAGTTTGTGGTGACGACATCCACCAATACCCGCCCCGAGCAGCCAAAAGTGCGGCCGACCGCGAACTGAATGCCGCCCTCGGTTTTGCCGGCTTCAACCTGCGGTTTGGTAAAGTAGAAAAGCCCGCCAAAATCATACCCCCAGGTTAGCTGAATCTCGCCGCCTCCACCATTGCTATCCACGACTACATAATACGCAGTGCCCAGCTTCGCCGGGAAACGAACGGCACTGGGACCGGCTTCTGCGTAGGGGCCATTGGGCCCCCGCAAGGGACGTTCAAATGGATCCTGCCGGAGATCGAAGTCATCGCTGGCAGCAACAGGAAACAGCGAGCTGTTAACTGCTATGTTCGTATTGGGCGGAATGCTATACACCGCCAACCGCGTATCAATGGCACTGCCAAAGGTATGAATCGTCAGGGTGCCATCTTGAATCGGAATAAGCTTGTACCAAACTGAATTGGCGGCGGCGGCACCGGCATGCTCAGGTTCATCCGTTTCAGCCGTGGCCTCTTCCGTGTTGCCACTTACCGTCCCCCAGATTCCCGAAATGACGGTGGCATTGGCAAAGTCATCGTTTTCGGGTGCATCACCAAAGACTGATGAGGCCAAACCAAGCCCGGTCAGCAACCCGAGCAGCCCCCTGGCAAGCCGGTTGAACACTGCGGCATTCATTCGTAATCTTCGCATAACATTTCGTTGCGTTTGGGCGCGCAAAAACTCATTCCTGCGCTCCCATAAATCCCGGTCCTAACTTGATCCGACGGCACCCGCAACCTCTGCGCCGGTTACGGCATCGCGGCGTCCACGCGCACACGATAGAACCGGCTGCTGTTGAGGGCCGACGGTTGGACGATTTGCTGGCGCCCGCCGGCGGAACCGAGCACAAAATTGGTCAAGAGCTGCCACTGGGCAGTCTGGAGCGTCGGCTTGTAGAATACCCAATTGGTCGAATATGGAATACTGTTCCAGGAGAGCACCACCGCCGGCTGGGGCAAATACGCCCGCGCGGCAGTCAGCCCCACCTGGGACGGCACAAATACCGGCGTGGGATCCTGGCAGTTAAGAATGCCATCGCCATCGGAATCCAGGTTGCAGCTTTGAACCAGGGCCTGGTTCAGCCGGTTGGTCGTGCCATCGGGATAAACCACGTTGGTGGAGCTGTAGGTGCCCGCATAAGAAGGAACCCAGTTCAAACCGCCGCCATTCTTGCCGTTCAGTTTCTCGGCCCAGGAAACGCCATTGATAATCAGTTGGGCGTAATAAATCTTCATGCCCGGCTGGAACAGGAGATTTGCCACGTTGCCGCTGCCGTCCAGTTTAGTCATGTGATTCCGGAGTTCAAGACAATCCACATAAAGCGCATTGGATCCCGTAACGGGCGTGAACTCGAACCGGGTGGTGTTGGTGAGGCCATCAAGGATCAGCCGCCCGAGCGCGCCATTATTGGAAAATCCCGCCGCCACCGGCCCGCGGTCCAATCCTGCCCAGGAGTTGGGAACCTTGGCCCCGGGAAGCCCGGTATTGGTAACGGTGGTGGCCAGGAGACCGCCCCGGGCGGGACGGGTAAGCAGGTTGATCCCGTAACCCACATTCCAAATGTTCGGATGAGTGACAAAATCCGCCCCGTCCGTCAAACTGCCGTCATCCAGGCTATTCGTGATGGAAAGTGTGAGGGTATTCCCGGCTTGCAACACATGATTGCTCACCAACAGGCTGTCGGCATCAATGCGAATGGTGCCCGCCGCACCTGTCGCCAGGAACGCGCCATTGGTGAGCACCGCAGTCCGTGCCTGCCGCAACTGAAGGGTGCCGCCGGTGGCCAGGAAGGTACCACTATTCAAGAAGTTGGTGGCAAAGATGAAACTGCCAAAATTGGTAATGCCGCCGGTGTTGACAAAAACGGCGTATGGGTTGGTGGAACTGTCCGGTCCGGTGTAGGGAGAGTTTTGTGACCCGCCAAACACGATGAGATTTTGCGCCCGAATGCCGCCATGATTGGTGAGATACTGCAACCGCGGTGTCGCCGACGGCCACAGCACCGCTGGATTAAGATAGTTCAGGATGCCGGCCGGGGTGGGCCCGCCGGGCGCGTTGGTCGCCAGGGTCAACCGCCGCGTATTAAGCCACAGATTGGAGGTGACGTTAAAGACATCGCTAATAACGATATGGTCATCGCGCGTCGCGGCGTTGGTGGCGCTCAGGCTAAGAGTTTGCACCAGCAGCGGCGAAGAAGGTTCGAGTTGGGTGTCCACGAAGAGCACGTGGTACCGATTGGTGATATTATCTATGATGTTGGTCCAGCGCGCGCTAAACAGCTCGCAGATGCCAATCGGGCGGGGCAGGTAGGGCGCCAGCACGTTGGTGATGTTCAGGAAGCCGTTGGTACTGCGCAGATAAAGATCGGCAAATGGTGCCGAGATCTCCGCGCCGGCACTGCCTCCGAAGTGGTTGGTGGCTTTCAGCAGCAGATAGTTGACGCTGCTGATGTGGGCGTTGGTGAGGACAAGGTATTTGTCGGCCGTCAACTCGATGCGCCCGGGCAGGTTGGTGACGTTCTGGCCGGCCACCTCGCCCATAATAGTCGAGGCCGGCTGGAAAATGGCCTGATAAGCGGTCCATTCGTTAGTCACG
>JAAYVL010000105.1 GCA_012517205.1 Verrucomicrobiota bacterium | reverse complement strand
TGCCGATGCTGTCCGAGACCACATTGATGATGAAGACCGCGTAGGCCGGCACCTGAAAGGAAAAGGCCTGGCTCGGATGCGCGGCATTCACGTAAAAGCCCGCATCGCCCAGATAATTGACGCACAAGCCGGCGGCCGGATCAAAGCTGTCCAGGTAGGCCGCCGCGACCAGTGCCGCGATGGGGTCGGAATGCGACGCGACCACAGTGATGCAGGCATTACTGGGGCCATTCCGGAACGTGAAGTTTTCGGCGGGATAACTCCCCGACCCCAGCGGCGGGCAGGCCTTCACCGAACTGCAGGCGCTGGCGATGCCATTGGCCTGCAAGTACCCAGCCTGCAACGGAGTTTCAGCGCCGATGTAGGATTGGATGGTTGCGTCGGGGCACAACTCGCAAATGCCGCCGCCCGGCGCGCAGGCGGTGGGGGCGAGGAAGAGCGAGCAGCAGAGAATACTGCCCGTCGCGCCGGGAAAATTGTCCGCGACGCGCAACCGCCACTCGCCGTTGACGTTGGTGCCCGATTTCCCGTAGAAGGCGGCCAGAGAGCTTTCCGGCTGGTAAACCCCGACAAACGGCGGCGTCCCCATGGCAATGGGCGTCGCCGCGTCACTATCAAAGGTGGTGCGGCTTCTATCCGCGCAAGAGGTGCCGTAATTCGGCTTGCTGCCGCCATGGCCGCTGGACAGAGCCACCGTGGTGCCATCCGGCCCGCGCAGCGAAAGATCCAGGCTGCCGACGACCGGGTGGACGATGTGCAGCGATACCCACACCTTCTTAAGCGGCGTGGTAATGCCGCTCACCCAGAGGGTTTTGTCGATATAGCCAACGTCGGGGATGGCGCTCGACGTGTTGTTGTCGAATCGCGCGGCCGCGCCCACCGCTCCGCTGGGCAGCGAGAACGGCACCGTCAATATGCCGTGGGAGGCGGTGGCCACCTGCAGTTCCAGATTTACCGGGGCGCCGCAGACAAAGCCGGGCTGCGTGGTGACCTGGAAGAACGCGTTATTCGTGCGCGCCTGGTAGGCGGGAATGCCCGGATAGGTCGAGTACGGCTGCACCACGGCCACGCCGTGGGTGAGCGACCGCAGGGTGGTGCTTATCCCGCTCATCGCGACGGCGTTGCGATTGGAGATCGTCAGGTTCAATAAATTGCACTCGTTCGGATCGAGGACGCCGTTGCCATTGCCGCTCAACACGTAGGCGGCGCCGCCCGCCAGCGACTGGTTGGTCATCGTCAGCTCCACGTCGTTGCCGCTGCCGCCGACGTAGCTGACGCGGAAATGGAACTTGCCCGTGCTATCGCTGATCACCGCGCCTTCCGCCAGGCCGGTAAAGGTGCCCGCCACCGGGTCGGAGCCGTCGTTATTGATGATAACGAACCGGTCGCCCTGCCGGGGCAGGAAGCCCACCGTCAGCGGCGCCAGGACTGCTCCCGTCAAATTTACGCCGCCCGCCACGTTCAGTTGGTCATAGCCGCTGCCCGCGGCGTTGCCGTTCAGCTCGATGGCCAGGCTGCCATTGGTGCCAAAGCTGAGATTGCCCGAATTAAGTTTGCCGGCACTGGATCCCGGAGCGATGGCGCCGTAGTTCGTAATCGCCCCCACCGTGCCGTGGCCGCCGAGCGTGGTGCCCGTCCCCACGAAGGCCGGCCGGGCGGTGACACCGTTGACCACCAGCTTGCCGCCAAACACCTGGATATTCCCGGCGGAGAAATTGGCGTCGCCGTTCATGATGAATGTGCCCCCTCCCGACTTGCCCAGCGTATAGCCGGGGGCATACCCGATGCCCGTCATCGTTCCGTCAAAGATGCAGGTGCCGCCGCCCTGCATGATCACCAGGTAGCCTCCCGCCCCAAAGTTCACGGTTCCGGAGCCGCGCAAGGCGCCAATCAACGCGGAATTCGCGCCGCACTCGAGCAAACCGCCGGCATCAATAAAGACCTCCGCCGTGGACGCGATCTGGTTGACGTTTCCCAGCCGTACGGACGGTCCGCCGACGATGCCGCCGCCAATCTCCAGATTCCCCGGTATGGATTTCACGCCGCCGGGCTTATTCAGGATCAGGGTGCCGTCATCCACGCGCGTGACGCCGGCGTAGGTGTTGGGGAGCGGGCCGGAGAAGATGTTGGTGCCCGCGCCGCTCTTGGTCAGACCTCCGGGGCCGCGGATGGGGCCGTTAATCTCAAGGGAGCGGGATCCATAGACGTGGATAACGCTGTCGCTGGCGTTGGTAATCACACCCGTCCAGACGCAGCCTCCGTCGCTGGCGGCCAGAGCCCCCCTAAAACTGCCCATGCTCCAACCCGGGCCATTCAGGACCAGCGGTTTGGGGGCGAAGGTCACGTTGCTCCCGACATGCAGCGTGCCGCCACTGTTGACGGTGACCGGAGTATTGGTGTTGCCCAACGCGTCGGCATTCCAACTGGAAAGCAAGCCCTGGTTGATCGTGACCGGGCCGGTGAAGCTGTTGGAGGCGCTCAAGCGCACCGCGCCGGCTCCCGTCTTGGTCAAACCGTGAATGCCGCTAATCGCGGCGCTAATAGTCAGATCGTAAAGCGCAGAATGCCCGGTATTGGTGATGACCAGTGCCTGCATCAACGATGCGTTCCCCTGGATGGTGGCCATTTGGGTATCGGGCCGCACGGTCAACGTGTTGCCCAGGTGAATGGTGCCCGTCCCGGTCGTAAGCGCTCCCCCTTCCAGCGTGAGCGGGATGGCGGTATCATGAAAACCATTCAGGTTCAGCACTCCCGAGCGGTTGATGGTGACCGGCTTCCCGAGGGTCCAAAGTTGATAGTTCCTCCGGCAGCGGACGGTGTCCGTGCCAATGCCATCTCCGATGACCAAACCGGCCGGGGGAATCGCCCCCGCTGGAATGGTCTTGTCGAGTTCAAGCTGCCCTTCATTGACCGTGGTGACCCCGGCGTAGGTGTTGGCGGTGGCGCCGGCCAGGACCAGCGTGCCCGGACCCCATTTGCGAAGCCCTCCCGCGCCGGTGATCGCGCCGTGGACTTCCAGCAAGCTGTTGGTCGCCACATAAACCTGCGCGTCGCGGCTCAGGCTTATCGGCCCGGCCCAAATGCTGCGGCCCGCCCCCGACGCGATCATTGAAAAGTTGTAGGTCGTGTTCAGCGTCAACGCCTTGTTGGTGATGGCCGCGCTGTACAACCCCAGGTAAGTCGCATCATTGATGAAAACCCCGTTGGTGGAGGTGCCAAACGCTTGCGGATGCAACGCGTAAACATATCCGCTCCCATTG
>JAAYVL010000083.1 GCA_012517205.1 Verrucomicrobiota bacterium | reverse complement strand
TTTGGGTTTGGAAAAATCTTTTCCCCCTCAGCTACCGAAACTCAGACGCCGATAACAAACGGACCTGCGGACGGCGTGAGCTGGTTTGCTTTTGGACTTCACTTCGAGGGCGGTTCCGCGTAGGCTGGAATCGTGACCACTGAAGAGTTTCGCCGCGAGATTGCGGAAGCCGTGAAGGCTTACGAGAAATACGTCGTGTGCCTTAATAAGACCCCGGATGAATTCAAGGCCACGCTGAAGTCCTTGCTGGGCAAGGCCATCCGGGCCTACGAGGGACGCGACCCGGAATTGCGCCATGGCATTGCTCTCGACAAACAGGTCACGGTTATTCTCAGCCAAAGCGACAGCCCCCGGCCGTTGTGCGGGATTTATTTCAATCTCCACTCGCCCTACCAGAGGGAGTCGCTGCCCAAAACCATGAAGCCCCTCAAGGAATCGGTGGAGGGCGATCCCCCGGAACCCGAAGCCTGATCCGCGCAATGCTGAGTGCCGGACGCGCTTCACCAACACCCCCTGGTTAGCAAAGAACATGATGAAAGCAAAAGCCCTCTTAGCCGTCACCCTGGGAATGCTGTGCGTCGGAGGAACTGCGCGGGCCCAAATCAGAAATGACGAAGTTTATGAATACCCGAACCTTCGCGAGGAGAATTACCGGCAGCACCTGGTCGTGCCCGATATTGAAGGATATAAGACCCTGAAGTGTGATTTCCATATCCACACGGCATTTTCGGACGGAAAGCTTTGGCCGGATCAGCGGGTGTTGGAAGCCTGGAACCAGGGCCTGGATGTCATTGCCATTACCGACCATATTGAATATCGGCCCCACAAGGCGCTGTTGAACGTTGATTTCAACAAGTCCAACGAGATCGCCCGGAAGAAGGGCGAGGAACTGGGGATGATCGTCATTTCCGGCTCCGAGATCACCCGCAGCAAACCTTTGGGGCATCTTAATGCGCTGTTCATTAAGGATGCCAATAAACTGGAGGTTCCTGACCCGCTCGACGCGATTGACGAAGCCCTGGCGCAGGGGGCTTTTATTTTGTGGAACCATCCCGGCTGGCCGGATGACGACAGCACCATCTACCCGGTGCACCGGGAGTTGATTGCCAAAGGAAAAATCCACGGAGTCGAGGTTTTCAACTCGTTTGAGGCTTATCCCAAAGTGATTGACTGGTGCTGGGAGTTGAAACTGGCCCCCTTTGCCAACACGGATATTCATGGCATTGGCACCCAACTCTACCGGGGACGTGGCCTGCGCCCCATGACCCTGGTCTTTGCCCAGGAATACACCGAAGCGTCGGTCAAGGAAGCCCTTTTAGCCGGCCGAACGGTGGCCTGTTATAACCATATTCTCTCCGGCAAGGAGGAATATCTCAAGGCGCTCATCCGCGCCGCGCTTTCGATCAAGGTCATTAACAAGGAACGGGGAATGATCGAAATTACCAATCTGAGTGATATCAACTTTCAGATCCAATACGGCAAACTGATGTATGCGGTGCCGCTTTATCCGTTTCAGACCCTGCGGGACCGCGTTCCTTCCGGAACCAAAGTCACCTTCACGAATTGCATCAAGGCCAAGGATCAGTACGTGGAAACCACTTTGTGGTGAAATTTCTGCCCGGCTGAGCCGGGGTATTTCCAAGCCTGGCCCGTCGGTGGCTGTTCCGCGCGGCCGCGGTCACGGACTCCGAACCTCGTCGCCAACCTCCGCTTCGCCGGCGATTAGGTCGGCCACGATGTTGTCCTCCCGCTGCGGGCCTGAGACTTTGACCTGGCCGACTGCCACGCCGTGCCGGTAGAGCGCGAGCCGCTGGCCCACGGGTGGCAGCTTCTGCAAGGGAAATGTCAGCACCACGTGCCGGGCGGGCACGTTGACCAACGCCACCTTGCCCACCGGCGCGGCGTCCGGGGTTACAATCAGGGGAGGATTTGGCGCGGCGGGCTCGGCGGAGGTGGCCGGGGTTTCCGCGCGGGGCGCGTCCGATGGCGGCGGAGCTTTTTCCCTTCGGCCAACGCAACCTGAGAGCGCCAGCACGCCCGGGAGGATCACCAAAAGTAAGACTCGCATGAAGGCTATAAAAACCTCCTGGCCGGATTGAGTCAACTCGCGAGAGAACGCGGGCGGACCTCAGTACAGCAGGTACTTCCTGCGGACTTTGCGGAAAGCTTCTTCGCCGGCTTTCCAGGACGCAACGATATCAGCGGCAGGAGTCCCCGCCTGCAGGGCCTTGCGCGTCGCATCGGTTCCATTGACCTTGTCGAACATGCCGAATCCTCGTTTCACTCTTTCCGCCTCGGCAAACGCATCTACTCCGCCGACCCGTTTCAGGGCCTCAATGGCGTACAGGTTGATCGCGGTCAGCGGCGCGCGGGCCGGGTCGGTAAAATAGAGCTGCGCGCCGGCGAGGGGCTGGCCGGAAAAGGTGAAATAATATGGCTTGTAGGTAATGGGGCGCCATTTTACCCCCGGCAACCGATACGCGTTCAAGGCTTCCGCCAGCTTATGCGAATCCAGCCCGGGCGATGCCACACACTCAAACGGCAGCGTGTAGCCGATTCCGATGCTGACGCTCATCAGTTCCCCCAGCATCCCGGTGGCCACCTGGTAGAGCGCCGACTGCCCATGCGGCACGTGTGGAGAACTCGGCACCCAGGGCAAGCCCGTGTCCGACCATACCATCGAGCGCTTCCATCCTTTCATCGGCACGACCGTCAACCGGCACGGCGTCTTGATGAGCCGCTCGCCGTTGAGCAATCGGGCCAACTCTCCGCAGGTCAGCCCATAAACGTAGGGCACGTTCCATTTGCTGACGCCCGAACGGAATTTCTCCTCCAGCATCGCGCCCTCGATGCGTTCGCCGCCCAGCGGGTTGGGGCGATCCAGCACGATGAACTCGAGCCCCGCCTCGCCACAGGCCTCCATCGCCATGCCCATGGTGCTGATGTAGGTATAAGAGCGGCAGCCCGTGTCCTGCAAATCATACACCAGCGCGTCCAGATCCTTCAGCATTTCGGGCGTCGGTTTGTGCGTTTTGCCGTAGAGCGAATACGCCGGCAATCCCGTGCGCTTATCCACCAGCGTATCCACCTTTTCCCCCGCTTCAATGTCGCCATAAACCCCATGCTCCGGGCCAAACAGTGCGGCCAGCTTCACTCCCGGGGCGGCATGCAGCACCTCGACGGTGGACTCGAGATTCCGATTCACTCCCGAAGGATTGGTAATCAGTCCAAGCCGCTTGCCTTGCAGCACCTTGAATTGCCCTTCGACCAGCACCTCGTTGCCCAGCTTGACTTCCGCAGGCGCCATCCCCGGAAGCCCCAGTGCCAGTATCAATAGTGTTTTGATGAATGTTTTCACTGCCGCTCAGTTTAATCACCTGGCAACCCAATGTAAAAGAATTTGCGGCCCGGCGCGTCTTCGCCTCCGGGCCGCCCGGTTATCCGGCCCCGGCGGTTTTATTGCAAATCGGCTGGCTCAGGAAAGGAACCCCCACGCGGAGGGTTGGGAGGAGGGCAACCAAGAGGCCGTGCGCGACTTGAAACGAATCGCGGCGGCGGGCAAAGCCGAAGGGCCGCTGGCGCGGGCGAAGCGAACGCCGGCGGCGGCGGCTCCGCCCTCGGGAGCGCTCATCGCCCGTCCTCCCGGCCAGCGCCCGCAACCGCGACAGCGAAAGCGTTGGCTTGACCCACGGGCAATTCTGCCTTCTCTTAGGGTATGCGCCTTTTTCAAATCATATTCAATCCCACCAGCGCCGCCGAGCTGGCACGGATGCCGAAAGAGCTGCAACTCAAGATCCTGGGTGAATTTCGCGGCTTGCCCCAGCAGGTGCTGGGGACGGAATTAGCCCAGTTCGGCAAGCTCGAGCGCGCGGGCCGGATGCTGCACCGGTTCCGCGTCGGTGATTACCGCGTTTATTTCGAGCGCCATAAGCTGGGCCTGGTCGTGCACCGCATTTTGAACCGGCACACGCTCAAGGATTTTCTCTTTCGCTCGGGCCTGAAGGTGCCGGAGGACGAGGCCCTGCAGCGGAATCCCAAGTTCTGGGAACTGATTGAAGCGGCCAAGACCGCCAGCACGTGAATGGCCGCAACCGGAGGCGCGGCGCCTAGCGCACGTCTTCGCCCAACTCGACGTTCCAATACGCCAGGTCCACGAAGTGCTTCCAACTGTCGTGCGGGTGCAGGGTGAAATTGACCTGCACGAACGGGCGCCATTTGGGCCGCTTGGGTTTGCGAATGAGGCGCATGCCGGCTTCATGCGGCGCGCGATTGGCTTTGCGGGTATTGCACTCGATGCAGGAGCACACAATGTTTTCCCAGGTTGTCGGCCCGCCCCGGTCCCGCGGAATGACGTGGTCCAGGTTGAGGTCCTTGCGGTCGCAGACCTGGCCGCAATACTGGCAGGTGTTCTGGTCCCGCTCGAAAATGTTATGCCGCGTGAACTTGACTTCCTTGCGGGGCAGGCGGTCGTAGATCAGCAGCAGAATTACGCGCGGCACGCGGATGCGGAATGAGACGGTGCGCACCGCGTCCGCTCCGGGCTCTTGCTGCGAAAAGTCGTGCCACTGGTTGAAGTTGAACGTCTGGAAAGATCCATCGCAGCGGCTGAGCACCGCCTGGGCATGGCCCTGAAACAGCAGCGTCAGGGCTCGACGCGCGGAGCAAACATTCACCGCCTGCCACAAGCGATTCAGCACCAACACCGGTTGATTGAGCGCTGTACTCATAACCGCACCTATGGGCGCCAAACTACGCAGCGCGCCCCGGCTTGTCAACCTTGGTTCGGGCCGCGACCCGCCCGCGGATTAACCCAGGAACGCGGCGTGCACCGCCCGCATCGCCTGCTCGGCTTTGCCCAGGTCCACCACCACCGAAATTTTGATCTCGCTGGTGGAGATCATGTCAATGTTGACTCCCTCGCGGGCGAGGGTGTCAAACATCCGGCCGGCGACGCCGGTATGGCTCTTCATGCCCACGCCGACGATGGACAACTTGCCGATCTTTTCCGTGGCCAGAATCCGGCCAAAGCCGATGTCCGGCTTGAGGGCGTCGAGGGTCTTTTGCGCCCGGGGCAAGTCAGGTTTGTCCACGGTGAACGAAAGGTCCGTGGCGGGCGCGCCACTGCCGTGGCTGATGTTTTGCACAATCATATCCACGTTTACGCCCGCGTCACCGATCGCTTTGAAGATGCGCGCCGCGACGCCGGGCTTGTCTGGCACGCCGACCAGCGTGACTTTGGCCTGGTTCTTGTCGAGCGAAACGCCGCGCACGACGACGGCTTCCATATTTTTGGTTTCCTCTTTCACAATGGTACCTGGGTGATCGTTAAGGCTGGAGCGGACTTCAAAGACGACGCCAAACTTCTTGGCAAATTCGACCGAACGCGACTGCATGACCTTCGCGCCAAGGCTGGCCAGTTCGAGCATCTCATCATAGGAGATTTCCTCGAGCTTTTTCGCGTCCGGCACGAGGCGCGGATCGGCAGTATAGACGCCGTCCACATCGGTGCAAATCTGGCATAAATCCGCTTTGATCGCCGCCGCCAGCGCAATCGCCGTCAGGTCCGAACCGCCGCGCCCCAGGGTCGTCACCTGGCCTTCGCGGGTCTGGCCCTGGAAGCCGGCCACAATGACCACCTGGCCCTGATTGAGCAGTTCGTGAATCTTCCGCGGGGTGATATTTTGGATGCGGGCCTTGGTATGCACGCCATCGGTGACGATGCCGGCTTGCGCACCCGTGAGCGATACGGCGGGGATGCCCAGTGAGTGCAGCGCAATGGCCGTCAAGGCGATGGTGGTTTGCTCGCCCGTGGCCAGCAGCATGTCCATCTCACGCTCGTTGGGCAGGGGCATGATTTCCCGGGCCAGCTTGATTAAATTGTCCGTCACCCCGCTCATGGCGGAAACGACGACCACGACCCGGTCGCCCCGGGCCCGGCATTGGGCCACCCGGGATGCAACGTGCTTAATCCGATCGGTATTGGCTACCGACGACCCCCCATACTTTTGAACGATCAGCATAAGTCTTCCACCCGGATCATTACCGGCGCGCTCCGGACCGCCGCCAGCCGGCCAATCTTCTTCAAGGCGCCCGTCACGGCGCCGCTCGGCGCGTCGTGCAGCATCAGGATCAGCGGCACGCTGGCCCCCTCGCGGCTCTCGGGCTGGATTACGGAGGAAATGCCAATCCGGGCCGCCCCCAAAAGCGCGGAGATTTGCGCCAGCACCCCCGGGCGGTCCACCACATTCAGCCGGACGAAATAGCGTGTCACCACTTCCGCGATCGGAACCACCGCGCCGGCGCGCTCATGCGGCACAAACGGCGGCACCCGCTGCGGAGTGCCAAACTTCAAATCCAGCGCCGCGTCCGCTAAATCACTCAACACCGCGCTGGCGGTGGCATCTTTGCCCGCGCCGCGGCCGTAAAACAAGGTATCACCAACAATATCGCCGCGGACAAATGCGGCGTTGAAAACGTGGTTAACACTCGCCAGCACGTGCGCGTTCGGTACCAGCGCCGGATACACCGACACCTGAATGCGGGCGGACGGGATGCGCCCCCGCGGTGTTCGGGCCGGGCTTTCCTCGATCCGTTTGATAATCCCCAGCAGTTTGATGGTATAGCCAAGCTGGCCGGCGAATTGAATGTCCGCGCGCGTCAGGGCCCGGATGCCTTCCACGTAAATATCTCGAGGGTTCACCCAAAACCCATGCGCCAGAGATGCCAGGATGCCAATCTTATGCTGGGCGTCGAACCCATCCACATCCAGCGACGGCTCGGCTTCGGCATACCCCTGCGCCTGCGCGTCTTTGAGCACGTCGGCAAACTCCGCCCCCTCGCACTTCATGCGCGTCAGGATGTAGTTGCAGGTGCCGTTGACAATGCCGTAAAGATGGGTGATGCGGTTGCCAACGAACCCCTCGCGCAGCGCCTTGATGATGGGAATGCCGCCGCAAACGCTCGCCTCGTAGTAAAGGTTCGTGCCATATTGCCGCGCCGCCGCAAACAATTCCTCCCCATGCGCCGACAACAGAGCCTTGTTGGCGGTCACCACCGGCTTCCCGAGTTTCAAGGCCGTGAGGATCATCGTGCGGGCAACCGTCGTGCCCCCGGCCAGTTCTGCCACCAGGTTCACCTGTGGATCCTGCACTACCCTTTGCCAATCCGTGCACATGACGGCCCGCGGAATCCGGTACGGGCGCGGCTCGTCAACGGCTTTAACGGCGACTTTCTGAACCTTGACCCGCACGCCAATGCGCGCGGCCAGAAGGTCGCCATTCCGTTGGAGCGCGTGAAACACACCGCTACCCACGGTGCCACCACCGATCATTCCCAAAGTTACCTGGTGCATAGAATTACCAGCCCGGAAGCCTGCCGGAAGTCAGGGGCGGGGACAATGAATTTTTGAGGGCACGATTGGCAAGAGGGTTCCGTCCCTGCTTTTGCCTCCTCTTTACCGTGGCGGCCCTTGACAGGCGCTAAGAACGGTTAATTGTATTCGCAGCGATGCGGAAACTGGAACCGCCTGACAATCATTATCTGCGGGCTGCCGAAGGGTGGCTGGAGTTGGGCAATCCCGTGGAAGCCAAAGCCGAACTGGACCAGGTCAGCCCGGCGCGGCAGGAGCATCCCGATGTGCTGGAGTTGCGATGGGCCCTCTTTGCGGCGCAGCAGCAATGGGAAGAGGGATTGCAGGTTGCCCAGGCTCTGCTCCGAAGCGACCCGGAGCGCTCGTCGGGTTGGCTGCACCAGGCTTACGCCCTGCGGCGGGTGCCAAACGGCGGCCTGCAAAAGGCCTGGGAAGCGCTGCTCCCGGCATCGGTCAAGTTCCCCCAGGAAGCCATCATCCCCTTCAATCTCTCCTGTTACGCCTGCCAGTTGCAACAACTGGACGTCGCCCGCCTCTGGCTGCGGCGGGCGGCGGGCATCGGCGGCAAAGAGCAAATCAAACGCCTGGCGCTCAGCGACCCGGATTTGCAACCGCTCTGGCCTGAAATCGAGCAGCTTTAACCCCGGCTGTTCCCAGGCGGGCCAAGATCACTGGCGCGGTTGATGGCTTGACCTCGAACCGTCCGTCGGCATGATAGTGCCAGCGGCGGCCGGGGACGGCAACGAAGGCTCCCGTCCGGCGTGGTGGCAATAAAGCCCTGGCAATCAACGCATGACCATTCTGTTTGATCACCCGGAACCGGCGCTGCTGGCGCACGGCGGCATGCTCATCCAAATCAAGCAGACCAAAGCAGCACTCGAAGCGCTGGGATGCCAGGTGGATTATGTGCGCTGGTGGGATGAAACCCAGCGCGCCGACATTCTGCACTACTTCGGGCGCCTGCCCGCCTATCTGCTGCGCATTGCGCGGGCCAAGGGCATCAAGGTTGTCCTGGGCGAGCTATTGACCGGGCAAGGCTCGCGGCCAGCCTGGCAGTTGTGGGGCCAACGCCAAACCATGCGCCTGCTGCGCACCCTGGCGCCGACGCGATTGACCCAATCCCTTCGCTGGGAAAGCCATCGGCTAGCTGATGCCAGTGTGGCGCTGACGGCCTGGGAAGCGCACTTGCTGCACTACCTGTTCGCGGCGCCGCAGGAAAAAATTCACATCATTCCCAACGGCGTTGAAGACGTCTTTCTGAAGAGCCCCCCGGCTCAGCGAGGACAGTGGCTTGTTTGCACCGCCATCATTACCGAGCGCAAGCGCGTGCTGGAATTGGCCCAGGCGGCGATCCAGGCCCAGACGCCGCTGTGGGTTATCGGCCAGGCATTTGCCGAATCGGATGCGTATGCACGGGAGTTTGTGGCACTGGCCCGGGCGCATCCGCGGATCCTGCGGTTCGAGGGGCCGATTGCCGATCGCGCCGCTTTGGCGCGCGCCTACCGCGAAAGCCGGGGTTTCGTCTTGTTGAGCGCCTGCGAAAGCCTCAGCCTCTCGGCGCTGGAAGCCGCGGCGTGCGAATGCCCTTTACTCCTGGCAGATCTGCCTTGGGCCAGGTCCACTTTCCGAGAGCACGCCACCTACTGCCCGGTGCCTGGCTCCACACGGCTTACGGCCCGGGCTTTGCGCCAGTTCTACGACGCAGCGCCAGGATTGTCCCTTCCGCCCCGGCCATGCTCATGGCTGGAGGTGGCCCGGCAACTCAAGGCACTATACACAACACTCCAGGCAACGCCATCATAAACCGCCGCAGCCACGGCAGCCGTTCTACACCCGGCTTCAGAAACTCACGCCCAGGTCGAAAACCCGTGTGTTTCAGTTGGTTGACCGGAGAATGCGGTTCCGACATTGGGCGGGCTTCCAAGGCCATTATTCAACACGATTGGGGGCCGTAAAGTTCCCGCGGGGCGGAAACGGTCAATCTGCGTGGACGGCATCGGCTGTGGTGCCCTACCGTTCCGGGGACGCCTCCGAAGCCGGTCGGAAGTTCTCGCCGCCTCGCTCAGGGAGGTCTGCTCATCTGCCTCCCGCTCTCTCTCGATGAAAGCCCAAGCCTATTCCTGGCAAATGGATCAGGAGCCGGGCTGGTTCGGCCCTATCAAGCGTTTTGCCAAAAGCAATCCCAGGTCAACCGCGCACGAGTTCGTGCAAAACGGCGCCGTCAGGCCCGATGAGTTGGAGATGCAGAGGCATTTGGCCCACAGCGTGGGTAGAGCAACTCAGGCAGGGATCGTAGCAGCGGATGCCGTGCTCGACGCGATTGAGCATCGGCTCGGTGATTTTGTGGCCGCGCACGTAGTGGCGCGCGATCTGGGCAACGGTCTGGTTCATGGCCAGGTTATTCTGCCCAGTGGCAACAATGAGATTAATTTTCTGGAGCAGACCGTTGCGGTCCACGGTATAATCGTGGAACAGGGTGCCGCGCGGAGCTTCGCTGACGCCCACACCACGGAGACTATTGATGCCGGCGTCCGCGCGGAGGTCTTCGCTGAGCAAGTCGGCGTCGTCCAGGGTTGCTTCCACTCGCTCGATGGCGGTAAGGATTTCAATGAGCCGCGCGTAGTGATAATGGAAGGAGGAGATGACGGCATTATCACCGCGCGTCAGCTTTTTGAACTTCTTCAGTTCGGCGTCAGCTTTGGGCGTGCCCATTTGCTCGGCGACGTTGAGCCGGGCCAGCGGGCCGACGCGATACATGCCATCCGGGATGCCAAGAGGGCTGTAATACGGCGATTTGAGATAGGAGGACGACTGCACCGATTCGCCGATGCACTCGTAGTACTTCTGCGGATCAACCTGGTCGGCGATGATGCTGCCGCTGCTATCGGTGAACCGGAGATTGCCGCCGTGGTGTTCCCAGGTGCCGTCCGGTTCCACCAACCCCATGAAGAGCGAAGGGAAGTTGCCGAAGATCTGGACTTCCTTCTTATGGGTTTCCAGCGTTTTCTTGAACAGGTCAAAGGCGGTTTTGGTGGTGGCGTAGGCTTCCGGCAGCCAGGCGCGAATGCGGTCGCGACCCGCCTCGGTGAGAGGGTTGCGCACGCCGCCCGGCACAGCCCAGGCCGGGTGAATTTTCTGGCCGCCAAGCTCCGCGATGATCTCCTGGCCAAACTGACGCAGGCGGATGCCGGCCCGCGCCAGGTCGGCGTTAGCCGCAATCAATCCAAAGACGTTTCGCTGGGCAGGCGGCACGTCCCAGCCCAGCAGGAAGTCCGGCGCACTAAGGTGAAAGAAGCTCAGCGCATGGCTCTGGATGATCTGGCCGAGGTTCATGAGGCGGCGCAGTTTATCCGCCGCCGGAGGAATGTTAACGGCCATGATGGCATCCCCGGCCTTGGCGGAGGCCAGCAAATGGCTGACCGGACAAATGCCGCAGATGCGTGCCGTGATGCCGGGCATTTCTGCGTAAGGGCGGCCCTCGCAAAACTTCTCGAAGCCGCGGAACTCGACGACGTGGAACTCGGCGTCCGAGACATTGCCGGCGTCGTCCAGAAAGATGCTGATCTTGGCGTGGCCCTCGATACGGGTCACGGGGTCAATGACGATGCGTTGAGCCATAATCTCATCCAAATTTAATATCTTTGCCCGTAAGCACCGGCTCCTGGCCTTCGAGGAGCTGCACCAGAAAGGACTTGATGCGGTCTGCCGGCGGCGGGCAGCCCGGCAGGAAATAGTCCACCGCCACGACTTCATGCACCGGCATTACCCGAGGCAGGAGCGGCGGCACAATGCCTGGTTCCCCGGGCAGGGCGGGATTGGCCGTCGCCGTTTCGATGTAGGCCTTTTGCAGGACGCTTTCCGCGTTGCCTGGGCCGAGCTGGTTGCGCAAGGCGGATACGTTGGCCGTGACGGCGCAGTCGCCGAAGGCAACGAGCAGCCGGGTGCGCTGGCGAACCTGATAAAGCAGCTCGCGGTTGTCCTCGTTGCAAATAGCGCCTTCGGCCAGGCATACATCCACGTTCTGGGGGTATTCCTTCACGTCAATGACCGGGCTGTAAACGAGTTCGGCTTTGCCCGCCAGTTCTACCAGAAACTCATCAAGGTCCAGGAACGACATATGGCAGCCCGAGCAACCCCCGAACCAGATGGTGGCCAGGCGCAGCCGCGCCGGCTGGCCGGATTGAGGCTTGGTTTCTAAAGTTTGGTCTGCTTGCATGCTAGTCCGCAATCCACTGCTTTTTCTCCCGCGCCGTGACGATGAATTCGAGCTTCGTGCGGTCGCGTTCCATTTCGCCCACGGTTGCCCCCTTGTAGAACAGCGCGCCGGTGGGGCAGGCCATGACGCATTTGCCGCACTTGGTGCAGGTGTCAGACGTGCCCCAAGGCTGGTTGAGGTCGGTGATAATGCGCGCCTGGGCCCCGCGCCCGGAGACATTCAGCGTGCCTGCGCCCTCAATATGCCAGCAGACGCGCACGCAACGGGTGCAAAGGATGCACCGATTGTGGTCCAGGCCAAACAACGAATGGGTGCTGTCCACTTCCCATTGCGGGAACCGATAATCGTAGCGCACATGATCCATGCCCTGGCGGTAGGCCAGCGTCTGCAGTTCACAATGGCCGTTGGCCACGCAAACCGAGCAGACGTGATTTCGCTCGGCAAAGAGCTGCTCCAGCGTTATCCGGCGGTATTGGCGCAACCGCTCGGTGTCGGTCTGGATTTCCATGCCCTCGCTCACCTTGGTGGTGCAGGCGGGCAGCAGTTTGGAACTGCCCGCGACCTCCACCAGGCAAAGCCGGCAGGCGCCGACGTCATACACCCCGTCAAGGTGGCAGAGCGTTGGAATGTAGATGCCGGCATCCACAGCGGCGTCCAGGATGGTCGCGCTTTCATCCACGCTTACGTGTTTCCCATCAATCGTTAAGGTCTTGGCAGCCATAAATCAGCTTCCGGTGGCGGGGCCGGCGGCCGGGGCGGGCGCCGGTTCCGGGGCCGGGTGGTTCTTGTTGCGGCCGTTGTGCACATCATCCTTGAGCAGGGCCGTGTATTCATTGCGGAAGAACCGCAGGGTGCTCAAGATCGGATTGGGTGCGGTCTGGCCCAAGCCGCACAAACTGGTGTGGCGCACCATATCGCAGAGTTCTTCGAGTTTCTGCAGGTCGCGCGCGGTGGCTTCGCGGGCCAGGATCTTTTTCAGAAGGCTGTGCATCTGGACCGTGCCGGTTCGGCAGGGGACGCATTTCCCGCACGATTCATCCATGCAGAATTCCATGAAGAAGCGGGCCACATCCACCATTTGGGTGGCCTCGTCCATCACGATCATGCCGCCCGAGCCCATGATAGAACCCAGTTTGGCCAGCGAATCGTAATCCACCGGCGTGTCGAGTTCCTCGGCCGCAATGCAGCCGCCGGAAGGGCCGCCGGTCTGCACGGCCTTGATCCTGCCGCCATCGGGCGCACCTCCGCCCAGGACTTCGACGATCTTCCGCAGCGGGGTGCCCATCGGCACTTCAATCAGGCCGGTGTTGGTGATTTTGCCCGCCAGCGCGAACACTTTCGTGCCTTTGCACTTTTCCGTGCCGATGCTCGCGAACCACTCGGCGCCTTTGCGCATGATCGGGGCCACGTTCGCAAAGGTCTCGACGTTGTTGATCAGAGTCGGCCAGCTCCACAAACCGCTTTCCGCCGGAAAAGGCGGGCGGGGGCGGGGCGAACCGCGCAACCCCTCGACCGAGGCCATGAGCGCCGTTTCCTCGCCGCAGACGAACGCGCCGGCGCCAATGCGCAGGTCAATGTTGAACGTAAACGGCGATTCAAAGATGCCGCTGCCCAGCAGCCCAAGCTTTTTGGCCTGCTTAATGGCGGTTTGGAGGCGGCTGATGGCCAGCGGATACTCGGCGCGAACGTAGATAAAACCCTGGTTGGCGCCAACCGCGTAGGCGGCGATGGCCATGCCCTCCAGCACGCAGTGCGGGTCGCTCTCCAGCACGCTGCGATCCATGAAGGCGCCGGGGTCGCCTTCGTCGCCGTTGCAAATAATGTACTTCTGCTGGCTGGGGGTCTTGGCGACCGTGGCCCATTTAAGGCCGGTGGGATAGCCCGCGCCGCCGCGGCCGCGCAACCCGCTCGCGATCATCGTGTCCACCACTTCCTTGGGCGTCATCTCACGCAGCACGTCGTGCAGCGCCTGGTAGCCCTCCGCCGCAATGTAGGATTCAATGCGCTCGGGGTCCACGATGCCGCTATTGGCCAGCACGATGGGCGCTTGCTCGGTGAAGAACGGCGCCTTCGGATTGCCGCGCTGCAGGGAAGTTTGTCCCCCCGTAAGCGTGGCGATCAATGACGGCGCGCTTTCCGGGGTGACTTTAAGATAAAGCGGCCCCTGGTTATCGTCGCCGACCTGGACTGTGGCCCCCGATTCGTGGGTATCCACCTGCACCAGCGGTCCCTGGCAGCACAACTTCATGCAGCCGACCCCGCGCACCTCGACCTGGTCCTGAAGCCCCGCCTCCTGGACCGCTTTGTCCAGAGCTTCCTTGACGCCTTTCGAGTCGGACGCCATGCAGCCCGCCGCCAGGCAGCAGCGGATGACGTGCTTCTTCCGCGACGCACGCTCTTTCTCTGCGATCTCGACTAGATCCTCAATGTCCATGCTTGATCCATCCTTTCACATGTTCCAATGCCGTCTCGGGGGTCTGGCGCGGCGTGACCGTGCCGTCATAAACCACCGCCGGGGCGATGCCGCAGGTGCCGATGCAGCGCGCCGTCAGCAGCGATAACTCCCCGTCCGGGGTGGTTTCGCCGGCCTTGATCCCCGCCTTGTTCTCCACGGCCGCCAGCACCTTGTCCGCGCCTTTGACATAGCAGGCGGTGCCCATGCAGACGACGCAAGTATGCCGGCCTTTGGGCTTGAGCGTGAAGAAATGATAAAAGGTGGCGACGCCATAAACGCGGCTGGTCGGCAGCTTCAACCGATAGGCAATGAACAGCAGCAGGTCGTCTTCCAGGTAGCCGAACAGTTCCTGCGCCTTATGCAGCACCTCGATCAGCGCATCCTGTTTGAACTGATGCTTCTTGATGTGCACTTCCAGAATCTTGAAGCGCTTATCGCCGCTGGCGTGCTCCAGGACCTGGGGCAGCCGATTCTTCTTTTTGCGTGAGAGCGTTGCTATCATATCGCTAAACCGGACTGAGGAGGGGCCCGGCACGGTCTTTTCCAGCGCCGCAGTCCCGCTCAATTCCTGCCACAAAGTAGCACTGGCGGGCCAATTCGCTGTTCCTGGATTGGCTTTTGATAAACCTTTTTTGTGCAGGGAAATGGCCCCCGAACCCGCTGGCACAGCTCAATGGCTGGCGGGAAAAGATCGCGAAAAACCGGCGCGCAGGCGGCCGCAACCCGGCGCGCCGGCCAGGAATCGCGGGAAGCCCTGCCCTCGCCAACGGTTCCATAGCTCTGTTCCTCTCCCCTGGCCCCGCCGCCGGGCCGGGAGCGCGCAAGCCACTCCCGCTTCCCTCCGTGCGGGCCGCCGCAATGGCCGGCTAACGCTGCGGAGGGCGGCGCTTTATCTTAAGCTGAGCCAACGAATGAGTTAGCGAGGCCTGGACCAGGGCAACTTCTTCGGGGGAAATATTCTCCTTGAGGCGGGCCTCGGCGCGGGCGCGGGCCGCTTGGGCCTTGTCAGCATCAATGGCGTCTTCGGGGGTCGCAAAGACGGTGATCACGGCCACGCGTTCCGGCGTAATTTCAACGCACCCGCCCGTGACCAGCAGACGGTCTTCCTGGTCCCCCCGCCGGGCGACGATTTCACCATCGCCCAGCAAAGCGATCAGGGGCGCATGCTGCGGCAGGATGCCCATCTCGCCTTCCCGCCCCGGGAGCGTCACCATGTCCACGGCCTTGGAATAAACCCGGCCGGTGGGGGTGGTTATTTCCAGTTTGAACTCCGAAATCATGGCGCGGTGCGCGGCGATGGTTTCTCCTCAACCTTCCACTTCCCGAATCTCTTCGATGCGGCCCTTCATATAGAAATTGCCCTCGGGAACCTCGTCATGCTTGCCATCGAGGATTTCCTTGAAGCCTTTGACCGTATCCGCCACCGGCACCTGTTTGCCGGGCCGGCCGGTGAACACTTCCGCCACCGAAAAGGGCTGGCTGAGGAAGCGTTGAATCTTGCGCGCCCGAAACACGGTCTGCTTGTCCTCGGGCGACAATTCGTCCATGCCCAGGATGGCGATAATGTCCTGGAGGTCTTTGTAGCGCTGGAGGACCTTCTGAACGCCCCGGGCGACTTCGTAATGTTCCGCCCCGACGATGTCGGGCGCGAGCGCGCGGGAGGTGCTGGACAGCGGGTCCACAGCCGGGTAGATGCCCAGTTCGGAGATGGCGCGGTCCAGCACGATGGTCGCGTCCAGGTGCGCGAAGGTGGTGGCGGGGGCGGGGTCGGTGAGGTCGTCGGCCGGCACATAGACCGCCTGAAAACTGGTGATGGAGCCTTTCCTGGTGGAGGTGATGCGCTCCTGGAGGTCGCCCATTTCGGCGGCCAGCGTCGGCTGGTAGCCGACAGCGCTGGGCGTGCGCCCGAGCAGCGCGGACACCTCGGAACCGGCCTGCGAGAACCGGAAGATGTTATCAATAAACAGCAGCACGTCCTGGTTCTTGTCATCGCGGAAATACTCCGTGATGGCCAGGCCGGACAGGCCCACCCGCAGGCGGGCGCCTGGCGGCTCGTTCATCTGCCCATAGACCAGGGCGATCTTGGATTTGCTGAGATCCTTCTGGTTGATGACGCCGGCTTCGGACATTTCGCGGTAAAGGTCGTTGCCTTCGCGAGTGCGCTCACCGACCCCGGCGAACACCGACACGCCGCCATGCAGCTTGGCGATGTTGTTGATCAACTCCATGATGACAACCGTTTTGCCCACGCCGGCGCCGCCAAACGCCCCGACCTTGCCGCCCTTGAGGAAGGGGCAGATGAGATCAATTACCTTGATGCCGGTGGTGAGGATTTGCGGGGTGGTGGACTGGTCGGTCAGGCTCGGGGCCGACCGGTGAATCGGCATGTGTTTTTCCGCCACCACCGGCCCCCGCTCGTCCACCGGGTTGCCGGTGACGTCAAAGACGCGCCCCATGACGCCGTCGCCCACCGGCATGGAGATGGGCTGGCCGGTATCGAATACTTCCATGCCGCGTTTAAGCCCGTCCGTGGTGGACATGGCGACGGTGCGCACCCAGTGATCGCCCAGGTGCTGCTGGACTTCGAGGGTCAGCCGGGTTTTGCCCTGGAGCGGAAGCTCGTATTCGATGGTCAGGGCGTTGTAGATGGCGGGGAGCTGAGCCGGGAACTCGACATCCACCACCGGGCCGATGACTTGAACGATTTTGCCTTTATTCATGCGTTTGGAATGATGCGTAAGGAATGACGGGCGTGCCTACTCGAGGGCCATGGCGGCGCTGGAGATTTCCAGCAATTCTTTCGTGATGTTGGCCTGGCGCAGCTTGTTGTATTCGAGCGTCAGGTGCTTGATTAGCTGGTCGGCGTTGTCGGTGGCGTTTTTCATGGCCACCATGCGGGCGCTGTGTTCACTGGCTTTGGCCTCGAGCAGCAACTGCGCCACGCGAAAATCCAGGAAGTAAAGCACCAGCCGGTCCAGCACCGTCGCCGGGTCCGGCTCGAACAGAAAGTGGTAGCGTTTGGGTTCCCCCGCTCGAAGCCCCGGGGAGGCGGCTCCTTCCGCCGGGAGGTTGAGGGCGGAGCCCATGGGCAGGAAGGCGCGCTGGTCCGGCTGTTGGGAAAGCGTGCTGATGAAACGGGTGTAAAGCACGTCCACCGCGTCCACCTCGCCTTTGAGAAACAGGTCCTGGGCGAACTTCGAGATGGCCTGGCACTCGCCGTACGTCGGCGTGTCCCGGCAGGAAAACTCCGCCACCAGCGTGCGGCGGGTGCGGGCGATGAACTGCGCGGCCTTTTTGCCGACCGCGATGAACCGGGTGGTGGCGGGGGCGTACCGGGCCGCCTCGCGAAACAGGTTCGCGTTCAGCGCACCGCAAAGCCCCTTGTCGGTGCCAATGAGAACCACCGCGCGCCGGCGCACCTCGCGCGTCTCCATCAACGGATGCCGATAATCGTCCGTGTCCTGCGTCAAGTGGCTCATCAACTCGGCGCTCATGGCGGCGAACGGGCGAAAATTAATCGCGCCCTGCTGGGCCTTGAGCATTTTCGACGAGGCCACCATCTGCATGGCCTTGGTAATCTGGGCCGTGCTTTTGACCGATTTAATCCGGCGGCGGATGTCGCGCGTGCTGGGCATGGGTCAAGGCTCCGCGGGTTCCCGGCCAGGAACCGGAAAACCGGCGGCAGCCATCGGGCGTTGCGAGGTCAGGCGCGGGTTCACTGGTAAGTCTGTTTGAACTCGGTGGCCGCCGCTTTCAATTCGGCGATTAAGGAATCGCTGAGCGCCTCTTCCTGCCGAATCCGGGTCAGCAGGGGCGCCCGCCGGGTGGTGAGATAATCCATCAGTTTATCCTGGAAATCCTTGACCCTCTCGACTGGCACATTATCCACAAACCCATTCTGGGCGACCCACAGAACCGCAATCTGCATCTCCACCGGGAGCGGGTGGTAGGGCGGCTGTTTGAAGATTTCCATGATGCGCTTGCCGCGCTCGATCTGCGCCTGGGTCTTGGCGTCCAGGTCGGAGCCGAACTGGGCAAACGCCGCCAGTTCCCGGAATTGAGCCAGCTCCCCCTTGAGGCGTCCGGCCACTTGCTTCATCGCTTTGACCTGCGCCGCCGAACCAACGCGCGAGACCGAGATGCCGACCGAAACCGCCGGGCGGACACCCTGGTAGAACAAGTCGGTTTCCAGGAAAATCTGGCCGTCCGTGATCGAGATGACGTTGGTGGGGATATACGCCGAAACGTCGCCCGCCTGGGTTTCGATGATCGGAAGCGCCGTGAGCGATCCGTTGCCGTGATTCTCCGCCACGCGCGCGGCCCGCTCCAGCAACCGGCTGTGCAGGTAGAAAACGTCGCCCGGATACGCCTCGCGCCCGGAGGGGCGCTTGAGCACGAGCGAGACCTGCCGGTAGGCCACGGCGTGCTTGGACAAATCATCATAGACAATCAACGCGTCCATGCCGTTGTCCATAAACCATTCGCCCATCGCGCATCCGGCAAAGGGCGCGAGGTATTGGTTGGTGGCGGAGTCCGAGGCGGACGCGACCACGATGATGGTGTAGGGCAAGGCCCCCGCCTCTTCGAGGACCCGGATGACGTTGGCGACGTTGGATTGCTTCTGGCCGATGGCCACGTAGATCGAATACAGGGGGCGGTAGGTTTTGCTCCCGGCCTCCCGGGCGGCCTGGTTGAGCCGGGCGTTGCTGATGATGGTATCAATGCCCAGCGTGGTCTTGCCCGTCGAGCGGTCGCCAATGATCAACTCGCGCTGGCCGCGGCCAATGGGGATCATGGCGTCTATGGCCATGATGCCCGTCTGGACCGGCTGGCTGACCGACTTGCGCCGGATGATGCCGGGGGCAATCTTCTCCACCGGGTAGGTCATTTTCGTGGCGATCGGCCCCTTGCCATCCACCGGCTGGCCCAGGGTGTTGACCACCCGCCCCAGCAATTCCATGCCCACCGGCACCTGCAGCACCTTGCCGGTCGTGCGCACTTCCTGGCCTTCTTTGATGCCGGTGTAGTCGCCCAGCACGATGGCCCCGACCTCGGTTTCCTCCAGGTTCAGGACCAGGCCGGTGACACCGCCGCCGAAATCCAGCATTTCATTATACATCGCGTCGGCGAGGCCCTCGACTTTGGCCACGCCGTCGCCGATTTCACGGACCATGCCCACGTTCTGCTTCATCACCGCGGTTTTCAGGGCGCTGATCTGGCTTTCGATTTCCTGCAAAATTGCACTCATAACTGTGTGGTCGAATTACAAAGGGAATTAAAAGGCGTCTTCCAACTCGGCCAGCCGGGCCTGGATGCTGCCGTCAAAGACGTCGCTGCCCACCTGCACCCGCACGCCGCCGATCAGCCCGGGGTTCGGATGGCAGGTGAAGATCAGCCCCGGGCCGTAGCGGCTCGTCAGGCGGGCCTGGAGGGCCGCCTGTTGCGCGGCGCTCAGCGGCGTCGCGCTTTCGATGCGGGCGGTCCGGCGGTCGAGGTCCAGCTTCACCAGGCGGCGGAAATGGGACAGGATGGCCAGGTAGCCCCGGGGGCGGGTGGCGAGCACCTGCCGCAGGGCCTGGCGCACCCGGGCCTCGTCCAGCAACCCGTCCGGGCAGCAGGCGCGGAACAGTTCCCGGGCGTCGCGGCGGGCTTGTTTGGAGATTTTCACGGGCTAAACGCGGGGCGGCGGCGGCATCAGGCCGCCAGTTCGCGGTTGGTTTCCTCGACCAGGCGGCTCTGGTCTTCCGCGGTCAGGACTTTGCCGGCCACCCTGGCCGTGGTGGCGACCACCAGGCGGCCAACTTCACGGCGCAGTTCGAGCAACATGCGCTCGCGCTCGGCCTGGGTGGCCTGGCGAGCCTTGTCCACGATGGCCTGGGCGGCGGCGATGGCTTTCTGGGTTTCCTGTTCCTGCACTTTGGCGGCGGCGGCGCGCGCTTCCTCAATCAACTGGGCGGCCTGCTGGCCGGCCTGGAGCAGCATTTCCTGCGTCCGGGTCTGCGTGTGGGCCAGCTCCTGCTTGATCTTCTCGGCCTGGTCAAGGCTTTCCTTGATGCGGCGTTTGCGTTCTTCCAGCACGGTCAGGATGGGCTTGTAGGCGTAGCGCTGGAGCACAAAAGCCACAATGGCGAAGCAAAGGCACTGCGCGAGAAAATGCGGCAGATCCACGCCAAACCGCGTGGCGGTGTCCCGCGCCATCTGGCCCAGGTCGCTGCCGATGCTGGCAAAGAGAAAAGACGGCTGCATAATCAAACACGGCAAAGGCCGGACGCGGAGCCGCGCGGGCTCCGCGGCCGGAGCTTACTTCACAAGGAAGATGGCGTAGAACACGATGGCTTCCGCAAAGGCAATCGCCAGGATCGCCTGCACCAGAATTTTGGTCGCCGCGCCGGGATTGCGTCCCACCGCTTCGGAGGCCTTCATGCCGATGAATCCCACGCCGATGGCCGCGCCGAGCGCCGCCAGGCCGACGTGCAGATTCCCCGCCAGTCCCTCTGCCAACATTGGAGTTAACATAGTTCGCTTTACCTTTCTGTTGTTCCGCGGCCCCCGCGAGTGAACACGGTCCGGCCGCCGAAATGGTCTCTCAGTGCCCGGTTCCTCCCGGGCTTTCCTCATGCACGCAAATCAGCATCGTGAACACGGCCGTCAGCAGCATGAACACCAGGGCCTGCACGATCCCCACCAGCAGTTCCATAAAATAGAACGGCACGGGCAGCAGCCAGCCCAGGCCCGGCACCAGCTTGCCCATCGCCTCGAGCATGTTCTCCCCGGCAAAAATGTTGCCGTAGAGACGAAAACTCAGCGAGATGGGCCGGAACAGGATGGACAGCACTTCCAGAAATCCGACCAGGAAAAACACCACGATCATCAAATACTTCAAGGCCCCCGCGGTATCGCCCTTGGGGCCAAACAAATCAAGAAACACCCCTTTGACCCCCACCGCCTGCACCGCCCAGACAATCCAGCAGACAAAGAAAATCATCGCCATCGCGAAGGTCATATTCAAATCGGCATTGCCGCCGCGCAGCAGCGGGCGCTCGACGTGAAACCCCTCCGGCGTCTGCGTCCCCCAGCCAATGCTGCCCACCCCCGGCAGGAGGCCAAACCAGTTCGTGAACAGGATGAAGATAAACAGCGTGGCAAAGAACCAAAACGTCTTCTTCACCAGCTTGCCGCCGATAATGCCCTCCAGAAAATCATGCAGCATTTCCACCAGCCATTCCCAGAAGTTCTGCGCCCCCTCCGGGGCGAGTTGCATGCGGCGCGTGGCCCGCCGCACCAGCAGGATAAGCATCAGCGCCACCCCCCACGTCGCCACCATCGAGCTGTTGATAAACGAGGCCCCGCCCGGGCCGAGCCGGGGGGCGTCGGGGGACAACCCCTCTTCCAGCGCGGGCGCCGCCGCCGCGGAGACGGCCGCCGCGTCCGCCGCCAATGCCGACGACGCCGCGCCGGCCAGGCCGGTCCCGAACAGAACCGCAAGCCACCACGATATAAAAATCACTCTATGCAAGCACATGGCGTTGAACCCCCGGGCGCTACGATGCGCGAGCCCCCCGGGCTTAAGCCGGCGCCGGGCCGGAAGTCAGGAAAACATGGGGCACTACGGCGCGCTTGGCAAGAAATCTTCGCCTCCCCGTCAGCAACACGACGCCCGGCCCGCGCCCCGGCCGGCGGAAAGATCTCCCCGCGGGCGCAAGCGCCGGAGCCTGCGGGAAAGCGGCCCCGCCGGCGCCGGCGCCGCCCGAAGAGGCTTGAGCCGCGCCGCCTCTCACCCTTAAATGTCCGCAATGCCGACCTCAACAGGCAAAGGCGATTTATTGCGCGGAGCGCGGGTCTATCTTTCCGGGCCGATGGATTTTGTGGCGTCCCGCGCGGCGGAAAAGCAATCGGGCTGGCGCAACCGGGTCAGCCAGTTCCTCCAGGGCATGGGGGTCACCGTCTTCGATCCCTGGTTCAAGCCGGACGTCCGGGGGTTGCACGAATATGGCCGGGAGGACCTTAAGAGCGGCGAGCGCATCCGCCGGCGGTGGACTTATGCCGGCGGCAAGCGCGGCGCGCAGGCCCGCGCGTGGTGCGCCCGGCAATTCTGGGAGACGCTGCACATTGACCTGCGGATGGTGGATACCAGCGATTTCAGCATCTCGTATTGCCCGACCAACATCTATAGCGTCGGCACGCCGCACGAAATCATCCTGGCCACCATGCAGCACAAACCGGTGCTCTTTGTCAGCCCCCCAATCCAATTCCCCGCCCTGCATGAATTGCGCGCGCACCTGGCGGACGACCCGGCCGGCCTGGCGCTCCTGGCGCGGCTGGAACAGGAAATCCCCATCAAGGAAAATCCCCGCGGCATCCCCAGCCTCTGGTATCTCCCGCTGGTTGGCGGAGAAAACTTCTTCGACGGCTTTGGTTTTGCGGCCTATCGCAAACGCTTTGGCTGGAACGTGGACATTCCGATTGACCACCACGAACGGCGGTTTCCCCCCCAGCGCCCGCTGCTGCCGTTCCTCGAACGCCTCAACCGGCGGCTGCCCAGGAAGTGGGACGGCAAACTCGACCGGTTTGTGCCCGATGACGACTGGCTGCTGTGGGATTTCCGCGCCCAAACGGTGCGCGGCAAGCACATCGAATCCGTCCGCAAATAGGCTCCACGCCTCCCGGCTGCTGCTGCCAGGGATTTGCGTTTGTCGCGCCGCGCCTAATCAGCGCGCGCGCGGATGAATTCCTCATACATGATTTTAATGGCCTTTCTGCCGGAAGAGTAGGACGGGGCGTTTCCGTTGGAAATGGCCACAAATCCGAATTTCTTCTCCGGCTCGAAGAACATCAGGCTGGTCAGCCCGTAAGCCCCGCCCGTATGCCCGTACATATTGACGCCGGGGATGAGATCGGGATTCAGCAACAGTCCGAGCCCGTAATGCTCTTTCGCGGAAAGCGGTGTCCGTATCAGTTTGGCGTTCTTTTTTGCGATAATCCGCTTCCCGTTTTGCTTCCCGTTTTTCATGTGCATCATCATGTATTGGGCCAGATCGCCTGCTGATATTTTCAGCCCCCCCGCGGGTGAAAAGACCGGAGTGGTAAAACCCATTTCATACTCTGAAATCTCTTTTTTACGAGGGGCATAGGCGGCCGGAGAGAGAATAAACCTCGCCGTCTCCCTGTTATAATCGTAAATCAACGCAAAGCGCGAGGGGTCGAGATCGTTGACATTGAATCCGCCGGAGATGCCTAACGGCTTGAGGATGTGGCCGGCAATGTAGTGATCAAATCTTTCTCCCGATACACGCTCCAGGATGGCGCCGGCAATGTTGTAGTTATAGTTGCAATATTCATAAGCACTCCCCGGTTCGTAATCGTTGTAGCACTTTGCCCAATCCGGATTCTTATCGGGGTTTATCGCAACCAGATCAAAATATCCCTGGCGGTCGTTAATGCTCGAAGTGTGCGACAGCACCATCCGCAGGGTGATGACCTTATCCGGGAACCTGGGATTGCGGATTCTGAATCCCGCCAGGGCGCTTACATCATCGTCCAAACTGATTTTCTTCTTCTGAATCATTTGCATCAGCCCGACGGAAGTGAATGATTTGGAGATGGAGGCTATGCGAAAAATGTCGTTATCTGAAAGCGGTGTTTTGGTTTCCAGATTCTTATACCCGAAGGAATGGGTGTAGATAAGCTTGCCATCTTTTACTGCCGCGACGGAGAGCCCAACAGTAGGCTGCTCTTTCATCATCGCTTCCAATTTTTCGTCTATTGTCTGCGCCGCGGCAATCCGGCCGGTGAAACAAACAACCAGAACCAGGCCGAGGTAGTGTGAGCGAATTTTCATCGTTTTGGTCTTGAGTTCCGAAAGATAAGGAATTGGGAAAAGCACCCGTCTGATATTATGAGTCATCTTGTCTCAGCTTATAAACTGCCCAAAAGCCATCCTTACGAACGGCCCCTTGCAATAATCAATCCTAAACTTTCTTGTGCCCCCACTTCTTCAACCGCCTGCGGTACCAACCGCGCTTTGGCATTGATGCGCGTTCCCCCACTTGTCCGCATCCCACCGGCTTCCAAAGCCGCATCGCAGCGCTGCAAGGGTGAAACATCCATGCCAAGCAGATCCTCCCGAACTGGAAGGCACGATGCGCGAACCGCATGTCGGTTGCGTAGACTACTTCCGCTTCAACGCCAATCTAGACCCGTGCATCACCACATCCGCTCGGCATGCTCAAATTTACGGCGGACCGCACCCGCAACGCACGCAGTTGCTCAATTATGTATGCTTTTCGTCCGTATGGTTTTGCCATCGGGCCAATTGCCTGGAAGCGAAGTCGCGCCCGCCCAAACCAAAAGCGATCGCACCCGCAGCCGCGGCCCCGCAGACCAGCGCACCAAAAGCAAGGTTCACGATTGAGTCCGCTACCCCCGTCGCCCGCAACGACATCGCGCCGACCAGAATGATGATGGCAATACGCGCGGTCCAGGCCAATCCTCGCGCACGGGGTGAGTCGCTGGCATTGATCACGTTAAAGACCATATTGGCCAGCAACAGCCCCAAACCGAAAAGCAACACTCCCAGCAACACCTTGCCGGCAAACTCCAGAAAATTCTCCACCACTCCGGCAATTCGCGTGTAGCCCAACGTTTCCGCTGCCGCAATCGCCGCCAAAAGCATGATCCCAATAATCAGTAACGCGCCCACGATGGCGGCGGGAGCAGCCCGACCGTCTTGCGCTTTTTTGGAAAGGCCGAGTTTAACGAGGATTTGATTGAATCCCAAACCACCCAAAAGGTTCTCAACCAGACCCGCCAACACCCGGCCAATAAACCACGCAACCAACAAGATCAAACTGGCCGCCACGATCTGCGGCACTTTAATCAGCATCGCCTGCAACATGTCGCTGGCCGGACGGGTAACGGCTTCCATGTGCAACTGATCCAAAGCCGCAATCAATACCGGCACCAAAATGACAATCTGCAAGACCAGGCCAATGACTTCGGAAAAACGTCGCGTTCCGAGCGCCTTGGCGAAGCCCCACTTTTCGGCCAAACGGTCCGCTCCGGCGCTGGCCAACAAACTGGCCGCGAGTCTCTGCACCAGCCGCGCCACGAACCAACCCACCAACAGGATTACCAATGCGCCCGCCAAGTTTGGCACAAAAGCGAAAAACTTGTTGAGCATGGCGTTGACCGGTTCCAGCAACGCGTTCATTCGTAAAGCACCTAAAATCGCCGGCAGGAAGGCCACCAATACCGCCCAGTATACCGTGTCAGCAATAGGCTTGCTCACGGATTGATCAGGGCGTTGATCTGACGCGGCAATGCGCCCCAGCCGCTGGTCAAATTCCGCCGCCTTCAACCCGTCGGAAAGCACCCGCCGCACCAACACCGCTACCAACCAGGCAAGCAACGCTAACGCCAATCCCGCCGCCAGATGCGGTAGATATTGAGTGAAATTATCCACCAATCTCTGCAACGGTTCAGTGACGGCGGTTAACTTGAGGATCTGAAAAAAGGCCACCAATACCACCAGCATAATCAGCCAGAAGACCAAGGTGCCGATCCATTTCTCGATCGGGACGGGCTTGCTCTCGGCCCCGGCGATCCATTTGGTGAGTTTGTTAACAATTGCGGTGCGCACCAGGAGTTTGCGTAGTAACGCCGAAATTAAGAGGGCGACAATCCAGCCGCCCACCAACACCGCCAAGGCGGCTAACAGGTTGGGAGCGTAGTCGGTGACTTGGTTAACAAGGCTGTTCCAAATTTCAATCATAAACTAATACTGATTCTAACTAAACTATTGATAGAAATTTGCTTTTGCGTGCCGCGCTTACTCAGCACCGCGCGGGTGAGTGAGAATTGGTTCCGGGACTCACCAAGCATAACGCAAGTCTAGCGAGAATCGGTTACGATGTCAACGCCTTTTGTCACCCCGTTATTTGCGCCCGCCTGGTCGCAGGCAGCTCGAGCGGGTGCGTGGAGGTTTTTCTCAGCTACTGGGCAAATGGCACTCATGCGCCACGAGAGGGCACGCGGCGCTCCGCCCCGATCCGCCACCACCAATCCTCCAAAATTGACCTTGCGCAAATACTCCCCGCCTTTTCCCACCAAGTTTACCCCAACGGGATGCGACGCGTAGTGGCTTGGGCGGAGGCCGCCGGGCAGATGCGGGAGGTGGTCTTACTGACCAACAATTGGGAATGAAGCACCCAAATCATTGCCGATCTGTATCGCTGCCGCTGGAGCATCGAGGCCTTCTTCAAGGAACTCAAACAGAGCCTCCAATGGGCCGACTTCCCGGGTCATAACGCCAATGCCGAGCGCTGGCAGGTATGGACGGCGCTGCGGGTCTACCTGCGGCTGCGCTTCCGCGCCTTCCTCAGCCAGTGGGCTCACCGCTTTACCCGGCTCTTTGCGCTGGTGCGTTCGGCCTCTGGGCAAAAGCTCGAACTGCGCAGCTTGTTGGCTGTCTATGGGACCGCCGGAGACGGCGGGCGCTTTCTGGGAACATCCCTGCAAACCTATTTGCCGGGTCTGAACTGAACCTATGGAACAGCCGACCGCCATCTAAATGCCGTTCAACTTAAAACTTTACGCTCACGAGCGCATCAACCCGCCGTATCCTTCAGGAAGATGCGCGGTTTTCGTGAAATCCATGCTCTGGGGGAACGCCAATGAGCTCGTTTAACCCGCAGCCACACACTTGCGGCTGCCAACTTGCCCGCTTCCCTCCTCCATTCTCCAGCCTCCATTCTTCACCGCCCTCTCCGTCCGGCCAGCGCCAGACCCCAGCCCAGGAGTAAGAGCCATCCGCTGGCCGGTTCCGGAACCTCGCGGATCATCACGTCAGCCTCCAGCACCGCGTACTTGCCGTCCCAGGCGGTAATCCAGCCCGCCAGGATCAATTCATATTCATGAGCCGGCGTCACCGTCAGGGGATAAACCGTGGCAAATCCTCCACTCCCCCACGTATCCCAATCGGCGGAAGCTTGCCACTGCAGCAGTGACGTCGCCGTCGTGGCATCCCTCAACTCCAGGTAAATGTCTTGTTCATTCATTGCGTAATTAAACGCCGCCCATCCTGACCACTGGATTTCCAAAGCCGGCTGCTCCACTTGAAACCGGGTGGCGACCGTCGCATAGGTGTTGATCGTCGTGGGCTCAAGACTGCCGATCCCCCACTCATAAGAGAGGCCTCGAGGCGCGGCGTCCGCTTCCAGGCGCAAGCCAAAGGCGCTTAATATGCCCGACGCCCCTGCCCAGCCGTAAGGGGACGAGGAGACCGAAAGACTCAGGCTCGGTTCGCTCTGCGTCGAATCGCCAAAAGTCCCGTCATTATGGTGCTCCTGATGATCCGCTTCCAGGTACCAGGTTTCCTGCCAATCGCCCGAAATCGCCAGCGTCGTGGAGGTGAGATTGATTTCGGCGCCGGCGGAAAACGCCAGCAAGCAGAGGCCCCATCCAGCCGCGCTACCCAACTGTTGTCTTATCTTTCGGAGTTGCCTTTTCATAAATCGGATAAGGAGGGGAAATTGCTTTTGCGTGCCGCGCGTACTCAGCGCTGCGCAAGGGAGGGGAAATTGGTTTTGGGGCTCACCAAGCATGTGCCGATTTTAGCGAGAGCCGGCTGCGGCATCAACACCTTTTGTTCGTTATTTCCGGCCGTCTGGCCGCAGGCAACCCGGGCGGGGACGTGATTATTTTTCTCAGCCGCCGGGCGAATGACCCCCGGGCACCGGCCTGCCACCACCAATCCTGAAAAATTGCCCTTGCGCGAAGACCTCCCGCCCGCCAGCCTTCCCCAAAACCCTCGGGGTGGTGGTGGCTGGAACTTCCAGTCCAAGGAGTGGCGGGAAGCCGAGTCGCTCTCCGAGGCGATAACAGAAAGGTAATTAATTATGAAAATACTCACCTCTCCGCGCACGGGCAGCCTGGGCGCGGAAACATACTACCAGTCCCCCTTCGGCGTGTGCGCCCGGCGGCGCACCGTTCCCCGGGACCGACCCTCGGAGCGCAAGGCGGCGGCACGGTCGTATTTCGGGATCTCCTCACGGGAGTGGGGTCTCAAGCTCAGCGAAGCG
>JAAYVL010000127.1 GCA_012517205.1 Verrucomicrobiota bacterium | reverse complement strand
GATCTGGTCGGCGGCGGCCAGGACGGTTTTCAGGGCGAGCATGACGCGGGCCAGTTCGCCCGAGGAGGCAATGGCGCGCAGGGGGCGCGCCGGCTCGCCCGGGTTGGGGGCGAACAGGAATTCGAGGGTGTCGAAGCCCTGTGACGGGGTGCGGCCGGGTTGGCGCGCGAAGGCGGCTTCGTCGAGGGAGGTGAAGGCGATGTCCAGGCGGCTTTGGCGGAAGCCCAGGTCGGCGAGTTGCCGGCCGGCGGCCTGGGTGAGCGGGGGGATGACTTTGCGGCGCGCGGCGGAGAGGGCCTGGCCGGCGCGCCACAGCCCGGCGGTGAGCTGCTGGAGCGCGGTGTTGAGGCGGTCCAGCTCGGCCGTGCGCTGTTCCAGGGTCTGGAGCTTGCGCCGGGCCTCGGCGCCGAAGGCGATCACCTCGGCCAGCGTTGCGCCGTATTTGCGTTTCAGGGAGTGGAGCAGGTTGAGGCGTTCTTCCAGCGGCGGCAGGGCGGCGGGGTCAATGTCGGCCTTGCCGGCATAGCGGGACAGCTCCGCCTGCAGGTCGCGCAAGCCCGCCGCGGTTTGCTCGTGCAGGGCCAGCAGCGGCGCGGCCGCGGCGTCCAGGCGCTGCAATTCCTGCAACGTCCGTCCCAGCAGGCCGGCCTGGGTCAGCAGGCAGGTTTCGTTTTCGCTCAGCAAATCCAGCGCGGTCTGGCTGAGCTGCAGCAGGCGGGCGGCGTTGCTGGCCCGGCGATAGTCCTGCTCGACTTGCGCCTCCTCTTCGGGGTGCAGGCGGGCGGCGGCAATTTCGTCGGCCTGGAAGCGGAGCAGGTCCAACTGCCGGGCATGCGTCTGTTCGTCCACAATCAGCGCGGCCTTCTCGGTTTCGAGCGCGGCGCGCCGGCGGACGAGTTCGGCAAAGGCCGCGCGCGGTTGTTCCAGGCCGCCAAAGGCGTCGAGGATGGCGAGTTGGCGCGCGGGGTGGAGGAGGGACTGGTGTTCATGCGGGCCGTGGATGTCCACAAGCCATTCGCCCAGGGTGGCGAGGGTGGCCAGGGTGGTGGGCGAGCCGTTGATGAACTGGCGGTTGGCGCCGGCGGCGGTGAAAGTGCGCTTGAGGAGGAGCTGGTGATCGGCGCACGGCTCCAGCCCGTTTTCCGCCAGGAAAGCCGGCAGCGGGGCGGGCAGGCGGGCGACGTCGAAGACGGCCTCGACCGTGCAGCTCTCGCAGCCGCCGCGGATGAGGGTGCGGTCGGCGCGTTCGCCCAGGGCGAGGTTCAGGGCCCCGATGAGGATGGACTTGCCGGCGCCGGTTTCCCCGGTGATGACGTTGTAGCCCGGCTGCAGTTCCAGCGTCAGGTCGGCCACCAGCGCCAGGTTCTTGATGCGCAGCGTTGTCAGCATGTCTGGTTGCAGGTTGAATTTGGCGTTTACCCCGCCCGGGGGCAAAGGAAAAGTGGGGCGCGGCGCCTCCGCTTGCGCCGGGGAAAGATGCGCGCTGGAGGCGGGCTTGACGCCGGCTGTTGGACCTGCGACGTTGCGTCGGCTTGACGCCGGATTCCCCCATCGCCGCGGCAAGCGAATTATTCGCTCGGATGCTGGAAACTCCCGCCGTGCGCTCCCTGGCGCGGCGCCTGGAGCAGGGAGGCGTGTTGTCGCTGGCGGGCATCAGCGCGGGCGCGCAGCCGTTCCTGGCGGCGGTGGTGCGGCAATTATTCCCGCGCCGCCCCCTCGTCTTCATCACCGACGGGCTGCGGTCGCAGGAAAGCGCGCAGCAGGACCTGACAACCTGGCTGGCGGCGGAAACGGAAGCCCACGGCGCCGAAGCCGCCCCCGCCGACCCGCCGGCGCCGCGCTCCGCCCCCCTGTTCTATCCCGCCTGGGAAGTCCTGCCCCACGAAGCGCGGCTGCCGCATGTGGATGTCATCAGCGAGCGCCTGGAAACCCTGGTCGCGCTCCTTTCGCCCGCTTCCCCCGGCGTGGCGAGTTCGCCCCTCATCGTCACCCGCGTGGCCGCGCTGCTGCAGCGCACCTTCGCCGCGGCGACCCTCCGCGCCGCCACCCGGACGCTGGCGCGCGGCGACCGCTTGGATCCGCTCGAGGTGGTTGAATGGCTCGAGGCGCGGGGCTACGAGCCGGAAGCGCGGGTGACGCAGAAGGGCGAACTGGCCCTGCGTGGCGGCATCCTGGATGTGTATCCCCTCACCAGCCCCTGGCCGGTGCGGCTGGAGTTTTTCGGCGACGAACTGGAGTCCCTGCGGCAGTTTGATCCGCTGACCCAGGTCTCGCGCGAGGAGATTCAAACCGTCGCGCTGGCGCCCGCCGGCGAGCTGGGCCTGCTCCGGCAGTCGCGGAGCGAAACCGTTTCCCCCGCGGCGTCCAGCCCGCCGCCGGCGCCGGGAATCTTGCTCGATTACCTGCCGCCGGAGACCGTGCTGATATTGTGCGAACCGGAAGCGCTGGCGGAACGCGCCGAGGAATACGCCGCGCAGGTTCCCGCCGCCGACCCGCTTTTCCTTCCCTGGGCCGGGTTCCTGGAGCAGGCGCGGGCGCGCGGGCTGACCCTGCTGGAAGTGCGCGAAGCCGACTTCCCCCGTTCCCCGGCGCCTGATCCCGCCGCGCCGCCGGTCGCGCTGCGTTGCGGGAGTCTCGACCCCTTTCGGCCGCTGGTGGACCGGGCGCCCGAGCCGGCGGTTGCCGAAACCCAGCGGCGCGAGTTTTTCGCCCAGCTTCACCGTTGGCTGCGCCAGGGCTGGGCGGTGCATGTGTTTTGCAATAACACCGGCGAGCGCCAGCGCTTCGGCGAGCTTTGGGAGGAATATGGCCTGGCCGCGGACGGCGTCCCGGCCTGCCCCGCCTCCGCCGGGGCGGCCGCGCCGGAGCCTGCCGGCGGGCCGGCTCCCGGCTTCAAGCTGCGCGCGCATTTAGGCTCGCTCGCCCGCGGTTTTTTGTGCGACGACGCCCGGCTGGCGGTGGTCACGGACGCCGAGATTTTCGGCCGCTACAAGGTGCAGCGGCCGCGCCGGCTCAAGTCTCCCCACGCCCAGGCGGCCCGGTCGGCGCTGGACATTGATTTCACCGAGCTGGAGGAGGGCGACTACGTGGTTCACGTCCAGCACGGCATTGGCCGCTACCTCGGTTTGCAAGTTCCGCCTCCGGGCGCCGGCACCCGGCCGATCAACGGCCCCGGCGTGGCCGCGCGCGCCCGCCCGGAATGCCTGGTTCTTGAATATGCGCCGAACGAGCCCGGCCAGCAGCCGCCCCGGCTGTTCGTGCCGGTCACCGAAGCGCATCTGGTCAGCAAATACGTCGGCGCGGGCAAAGCGCGCCCGCCGCTCAACACGCTGGGCGGCACGCGTTGGGCCCACGCCAAGGCCCGGGCTGAACAGGCCGTGCGGGATGTCGCCAGCGACCTGCTCGCCATCCAGGCCGCCCGCGAGTCCCTGCCCGGCCACGCCTTCGCGCGCGACGTTCCCTGGCAGCGCGAGTTCGAGAGCGCCTTCCTTTTCGAGGAAACGCCCGACCAGGCGCGCGCCATCGCCGAAACCAAAGCCGACCTGGAGCGCCCCAAGCCCATGGACCGGCTCATCTGCGGCGATGTCGGCTTCGGCAAAACCGAAGTCGGCATCCGCGCCGCGTTCAAGGCGGTCATGGGCGGCAAGCAGGTCGCCGTGCTGGTGCCCACCACCGTGCTGGCGCAGCAGCACTTCAACACCTTCCGCGAGCGCATGGCCGATTATCCCATCCGCCTTGAACTGCTCTCCCGCTTCCGCTCCCGCCGCGCCCAGCAGCAGGCCGTCCGCGGCCTCGCCACCGGCGCGGTGGACATCGTCATCGGCACCCACCGGCTGCTGCAGAAAGACATCCGCTTCAAAGACCTCGGGCTGGTGGTCATTGACGAGGAGCAGCGCTTCGGCGTGATGCACAAGGAGAAGTTCAAAATGCTCCGCCACCTGGTGGACGTGCTCACCCTCAGCGCCACGCCCATCCCCCGCACGCTTTACCTGGCACTCACCGGCGCGCGCGACCTGAGCACCATCCAGACACCCCCGCACGACCGCCTGCCCGTCGAAACCATCGTTGCCCCCTACGACGAGCGCCTCATCCGCGAGGCCATCCAGCGCGAGTTGAATCGCGGCGGCCAGGTATTCTTCCTCCACAACCGCGTGCTGACCATCAACACCATGGCTGCCCGGCTCCAGGCCCTGCTGCCCCAGGCCCGCATCGTCGTCGGCCACGGCCAGTTGCGCAGCGACGACCTGGAGGAAGTCATGGCCCGGTTCGTCAACGGCGAGGCCGACGTGCTGCTTTCCACCACCATCATCGAGAGCGGCCTGGATATTCCCAACGCCAACACCATTATCATTGACCGCGCCGACCGCTTCGGGCTCAGCGACCTTTACCAACTGCGCGGCCGCGTGGGGCGCTACAAGCACCAGGCCTACGCCTACCTGCTGCTGCCGCGCCACGGCGGCCTCCTGGCCGACGTGCGCAAACGCCTCGGCGCCATCAAGCAATACTCGACCCTTGGCAGCGGCTTCAAAATCGCCCTGCGCGACCTGGAAATCCGCGGCGCCGGCAATCTCCTGGGCGCCGAACAAAGCGGCCACATCACCGCAGTCGGCTTCGAGTTGTACTGCCAGTTGCTCAAGCAGAGCATCGCCAGCCTCAAAGGCCAAAAAGCCCCGCCCCGCCTCGAGGTGGCCGTGCGGCTGGACTTTCTCGCCCTCGGCCCGGCGGACGAAACCGCCCCGCCCGCCCGTGCGTCCGCGCAACCTCTTTCCGGAAATCCCGCGCCCTCCGCCGCCCACTTCGCCTGCATCCCCTTCCGCTACATCGCCGACTCGCGCCAGCGCATTGAAATCTATCGCAAGCTCGCCCAGGTGACCGACCCGGCCGGGTTGACCCGCCTGGCGCGGGAACTGCGCGACCGGTTCGGCCCGGTGCCGCCTCCCCTGGCGCTGCTGCTGCAGTTGGCCGAACTCAAAGTGCTGGCGCGCGACCTGGGCATCTCCGCCATCGAGGTCCAGGACGACAAGCTCATGCTCACCCGGAATGCGGATTATATCATGAGCGGCAGCAAATTCCCGCGGTTGACGCGCAAACAACCCAGCGCCCGGCTAAAGGAGATCAAGAAATTTCTGCTGACCCTGGCGGCCACCGCCTCTCCGGCTCCGCTTCCGGGGGCGTGAACATTCACGAACCGTCCCGCCTGAATAAAGGGGCACGTCCAAGGTGCGTGGAGAGTGGCGGCAGGAGGAGTATTGCCGGGACGGGCGGATGGTTGGGGCCGGTTTGGGTGCTGGAACAGGGGTAGATGGGCTGGATTCTCGGCTGTTTTGGTGGACAGCCGTGCGGAGCCCACGCATAGTAAGGGAAAGCTCGATAAAACTATGTTTAGTGCCCGCCAACTTTTCGCCCTGCCTCGTATGATTGGGAGGGGGCTTGCCGGTTTGGGGCTGCTGCTGCTGGTTTCAGCGGCTTTGGGGGGGGGAGAGATTCCGCCGCCGGTCATTTCGGCCGCCAGCAACCTTGAGGCGCAGCATATCTATGTCTGCATGCTGTATTCGCCGGATCGGTCCGGAGTTGCCGGGCTGACAAACTATTTGAAACAGATTGGAGCCCGCGGCTCGGGGGCTTTGTGGACTTATACCCACCCGTTGCTGAACCAGATGACGGTGATTCATGTGGTCACGGATTTTGAGGGGATCAAGCGGGCGCTTTATACCGAGGGCGCAAATGTGCTGATTCTCGGGCATTCCAATTTTGGTCTGGGCGGAGTGTTTGCCACGGCGAAGGAACTGTCCGCGCAACAGATTAAGACGCTGTATTATATGGACGATGATCGGCTGATGGTCTGGTCGTCACCCTGGGTGTCGGTGAATGTGCCGCGGATTCGCTGGCACCAGAGCTTTCCGAATTGGTGGCCGGACTTTCAGGACGGCGCCAGCGCCATTATGCCGCTGGATTTTGGTGATCCCCGCGGCGCGCCTCCTTTTAATTATTATCTAACCTATCAACTGCCCGGGGACCCCATCCATTACAAGATTGAGTCTGTGGCCAATAGCGCCCTGGAGCGTTTTCCCAGCAGCGGGAAACCGGCCTGGTATTCGCCGGATGGCAGCCTGCCGGACCCGGCGAACCCCGCGCATCGCCAGTATTTTCTGACGGCCACCAATACGGCGTTTGAGACGGTCGGAATCTGGGTGGGCACGAATTTCCAGAGCGGCTATTATGGCCAGGATTACCTGTGTGTGCCGGGGGGCACGGGGCTTTGTCAGGCGGGGTGGTTCTTTTCGATTCCGGCGGCCGGCAATTATACCCTCTCGGCAACCTGGCCCGGCGGGCCGCTCAACACCACGGGGGCGTCCTATATTGTGGCGCATGCGGGCGGGACGACGACAGTGAAGAAGAACCAGAAGCTGAATGGCGGGAAATGGGCCAAGCTGGGGGTTTTTGCTTTTGCCGCCGGCGAATATGCCGTGGTTTTGACGGACAAATCCAGCAGCCAGTCCCTGGTCATTGCCGATGCGATCCGGATTACCTCCGTCGCCAACCCCGGGGCGTTTGATCAAGTGGTGGATAACGGCCCCTGCCCGCCGACGCACTATGGCAAGCGGACGGTTCTTTTCCGCCGCGGCCTGGATATTGATCCGGATCAAATGAGCTATCGCCGGCTGTTTTATGAAGGCTGCAATTCCGGATTTTATTATCTCGATACCTTCCGCCGGGGGGTGGTTTTTTATACCCTGCACGACTCCGACGGGAGCGGCGCGGCCACCTACCTGCGGTCCTGCCTCGAGGGCCGAAGCGATGAAGAAACATGGGCGGCACTGCAGCGCATCCAGGCGATCTATGACTATTATGATTTCACCAAACCGCCCTCCGAACAGGGCGCGGCGGGGGCGGCTGCCGTTGCGGCGCCGCCGGCTTCCGCCGGCAGTCAAAAGCAAAGGGTTGCGGAGTTGAGCCAGTCATCGGCCGCCCAGGCTTTTGCCGGACTGCAAGAGGAGGAGTTTATCAGCGATGAAGGCTCCGCGGTGCAGATGGTGGCTGGCGCGTTTGGCCGAAGGCGGGCCGAAGGGATTGCCTTGGCGCTGAAGCAGTTGGCTGTTCCCGGGACGGGAGGCGCCGCGGCGCGGGCGCCGAGGGGTACGCGCGGCTTCGTCGCAGCCCGAAGAATCCTGGCCGCTTTCCCGGACGAATCTGTGCCCCGCCTGCTGGAGTTGTACGACCGGGGCAACGCGATCACACGCGGCAACGTGGTGCGGGCGGCGGGAGGGATGCCGGGGGATGCCCGGGTGCGCGATTTTTTGCGCGCCGCGCTCGAGGATAAGAACGTGTGTGAGGCGGCAAGCCCGGAGGAACTGGGAGAACCGCTGCGCGTATGCGATGTCGCCTATAACCAGTTGGTGGTCGGTTTGGGCGTGAAAGGGGTGCTCCGCACGATTGGCCCCATCCATTCGCTCGCAGCCCGGGAGTACCACATCGGCGTGCTCAAAACCAGACTGTAGGCGGATTGTCCCTCGGGCGCGCTCCCGCCCGCCGGCCTGAACGGGTCACTCCGAAAACGTCAGCACGCAGACCTTCTGTTCTGCGGACTGCGGACAAACGCCCCCCGCAGGCCTGCGGCCCGTGCGCCGACAGACTGGCTTTTCGCGTGAAGCGGGAAAGTTCGGGCTAGTAATCCAGGCCGCGCACACACCGGAAGCCGATTGTATTCAATGCGGTCTTTGGTGCGCGATTGTCGCGGGCCGAGCACTTCTGGGCGGGTGCGAGGGCTTGCCAGGAACCACTTCGCACAACGCGCGCAGTGCCGGTATTGGGTCCCTGCGGGTTGTCAACCGGGTTGTTGATGGTGGTGTAGTAAGAGCGGCCGTACCAGTCCCAGCACCATTGCCCCACATTGCCCGCCATATCGTACAGGCCATACGCGTTACGCCCGGATTTCAGATCGCCCACCGGGCTGGTGTAAGGTTCACTTCCAGTGCTATACGAACTGTGGAACCCGTCGGGGCCCTCGTCGTAGATGTAAGAGGCGGTATTGCCGAAGTAATTTGCCCGGGTCTTGGAGATTTTGTCGGTGGCCCAGGGGAAAAGGCGTCCGTTGGTCCCGCCTCGCGCAGCCCGTTCCCACTCGGCTTCGGTTGGCAGTCGGTAGCCATTCGCGGCCCAGTTAACGTGGCCATTCCCCAGGTTATATACTCCGGTGCGATAAACATCCGCAGCGTTCAGGCTCGTACTGACGTAATAGCAAGGAGTCAAGCCGTCCTTTTCCGAGCGCGCATTGCACCATTTCACGACATCATACCAGTCCACCTTTTGCACGGGGTGGGTGGCAGCCTTGCCGGCTCCGGCATGGCTGAAACTGTAGCCATGGCTTATCGCCCATTGATAGACATTGGCCCAAAGCGTGTAGCTAACCAAGTTCGAGTCCATGAGGAACGCATTGACAAAAACCGAGTGTTCGAGCGCAACGCCAGCGGTTGACCCGGGCACCCCCATCAGAAAGACTCCTTCCGGGATGGCTACCATGCCCGCCGCTGGCGCGGGGGGTGGCGGCGGTTCGTTAGTGGGGGCAATATTTACGACCTGGTAATACCGTTGCGGTTCGGAAGCGGCACTGACATCAAAGAACCAATACGGACTTTGTGTTACCACCAGGTTTGTCAGCACCGCCCAGTGGTTTCCCGTCAGCTTGTTTGTATATTGAATCTGGTTGGTGTAGCCCACTTTGCTTTCGATGGTGAGCCACGGCACACGGGAGATGTTCCGGATGATGGGCTGTTCCGCCGCCAGCGCGGACGTGCCAACTGTCAGGGCCAGGGCGTACAGTCCGATTTTTACTCTTGGGAAGGGGTTTTTCATGCTTGCAATCCTGTTCGTTATTTAATGCGAAGTTTTATGATGTACAACGGTTTGAGTTGTTTTAATCCTTTTTCTACCACCAGGGGCGCTGGATAGCAAGGAGGCATTCAGAAGGAAGCCCAAGCGCAAAGTGTTTAAGTCGGCGGGGATGTCTGCGCTGGTGCGGTGGGGTTTTGCTCCTGGCTGAGGAGATTCGCTGCCGGGGACAAATTGAAACTTGCCTCCGGGGCGAGTTCTGCGCAGGTTGGCCGGGCATGATGAAGCAATATGCAGTCGGGTTTTTGACGCTGATGGCCGGGTTGGCGCCGATGGTCGGGCGCGGGCAGGTCGGGGAACCGGCTCCGCCGCTGATGATCAAGGAATGGATTCAGGGTCCGCCAGTGGAAGTGAAGTCCGGCACAAATCTGTATGTGATTCAGATTTTCACTACCACCAGCCTCACCAACCAGCAAAGCCTTACGAATTTGAACGCGTTGCAGACCCGGTTCAAAGGCCAGGGAGTGCTGGTAGTTGGCGTGAGCGATGAGCCGGTGGAGAAGATCCGGGAGTTTATGGCCCACGACGGGAAGGTGATCAAGCATGCCATCGCGGCGGATGACCGGCGAAAGACCGCGCTCAGCTATATGCGGGCCATCCGGCAGCGGGGCGTGCCCCACGTGTTCGTGGTGGGCAAGGACGGCCAGATGCTTTGGCACGGCCATCCGCAGGACGGGGTGGAGGAGGTGCTGGAGCAAGTGGTGGCGGGCCGTTACGACCCGGCGCCGGCGGCCCGTCTGGATGTCGCGCATATCCAGATTGACCAGTATCTCACGCTGGCGCGCCAGAATGATAAACGGGTGCCGGCTGCGGGCCGGCAATTTTTAATCCTCTGGACCAATGACGTGGTGCCGTTGTGTGATTTGACGCTGGCCATCTCGGCCGACCGCGCGCCCCGGAAACGCGATCTGGAACTGGCGGCCGAAGCGTTGGTGCGCGCGGAGGAACTGGTGGCGACCAATTCTGCGCGGGTAGCCGAGGCGCAGGCGAGCTACCTTTTTGCCACTGGCAAAAAGGCCGAGGGATTGGCCCGGGCCAAAGAGGCGGTAGCTTTCGCCCAGGGCCCCCGGGAAAAGGCGCGTGCGGAAGCCTTTGTGCATCACCTGGAGACGCGCCGGGCGGACGACGTCCGGAAGCAAGTGGATCAATATCTTTTGCTGGCGCGGCGGAATGATCCAGAAGCCGCGGCGGCGGGCCGGCGATTGCTGGGGGGATTGACCAATGACGTCGCGCCGTTATGCCACCTGGCAGTTCAAATTGCCAGCGATCCGCGGATTACCCGGCGGGATCTGCCACTGGCCAACGACGCGTTGAACCAGGCGGAGAAGCTGGCGCCCACGAATTCGACGCGCCTGGCGGTGAGTCGGGCTATTGTTCTTTTCGAGACCGGCAAAGAACAGGACGGTTTGGCGCGGGCCAGGGAAGCCCTGGCGACTGCTCAGGGGGAAAAAGATAAAGCCCTGGCCGAGAAATGCCTCCGCACCATGACGGCCGCGTTCGAATCGGCCCGGACAAACCAGGCCAAGACAAATCTGCCCCCAAGCAAGTAGCCAAGCCCCCAAGTGAGGTTGCAGCAGCGTTCACTCGCCGCGCCTCTCGCCCTGCGTGCCGGTGCATCTCAAAGCGATGACATCTTTCAACCCCGAGATGCGGAAAACGAGCGGCCAGGGTTGTCCCCGCATTTTGGCCGAGCACCCGCTTTGTTGTCGGTGGAGGTATGCCTGCCGACGGAGACCAGTCCGTGATCCGGTCGTTCGACGACTCCGAATTGGCTGAGGCAATGGGGGCGGATGCTGCGCCCCATTCGTTGTCGGTTTTCGCGCCCGGAATTGACAATGCCATCACTGGATGCTAAACCGATAGCCAGTCCCGTCCGAGGTGCGGTCGCCTTGGCCCGGACCAGGGCGCAAAAAGCCGCCTTAAAAAAAGCCCAAAAAAATGGGGATAAGAGTTGACGTTCGGTCAGCGGTATTATAAAAGGGAACAAATGAAGCGCCCTTGGCGGGGCGTTTGGGAAGGAACAAATAACGAACAGAATCGAAAATAACGACAGAGAAAAAAAGTGAGAAAAGCGGTTGACGCCTGCCGGGTGCTGGTGTAGAACTGCTTGAGTGAGCTACCCGAGTGGGGCGCGCATTAGATAGAACAATGCACAACTGAACAAACAGAACCACATAAAAACCGAGACATATGAAAAGAAAACTACTAGCAGCAGTAATCGCATTGGCATCCTGCGCGGGAACACAAATGTTCGCGCAGAATGTCAAAGAGGGCGTGATCACATTCGCGCTGACTGAAACCTACCAAACCAGCGTTAGCACGAGCACCAAGGCCAACCAGGGTTCCTGGAGCCAGCAGCCGGGCTACTACAAGACGGCGCAACGGAAAGTTACGGAGCGCACTATTCTGGACTGCATCGGACAAGTGTTGCACGGCAGCCCGAACTACTACAGTCGGACGGGGACCAGCTCCAAGCCGGCAGCCCGCCTGATCCTGACGCAGGGAGAGTTGGGTGG
>JAAYVL010000014.1 GCA_012517205.1 Verrucomicrobiota bacterium | reverse complement strand
CTTAACGCCGTTCGTCGTGATCTGGATTAGCGAGTTGCCGGAGGTCACGTAGGCATTATTGGCCGCGTCCAGGGCGATGGCGTTGGCATTGACCAGCGCGGTGGCGCGGGTCTCGATCAGTTGGCCGAAGTAGTCGAAGACTTTTATCGAGCCGTTGCTGCCATTGCCCCGGTTGAGCACATAGAGGTTGTCCTCGGCATCCATGGCCACGCCGACCGGGCGGTTAATTTCTCCCGGCAGGGTGAACACATTGGGGAGGAAAGTTGACGTATAATTGCCCGGCAGATCAAGCACGCGCACCGCGTTATTATCGCGGTCGGCAACGTAAAGATAATTGCCGGTGGTGTCCATGGCGAGGCCGATGGGATTATAGAATTGCGCCAGGTCGGCGGTGTTTCCATCAACGTAGGCATGGTAGGGAGGGCTGTTTTGCGAGGGCCCGCCGGTGAGGGTATCCACCAGGACCGGGGTGGCTCCCCCCATGAGATGAGCGGCACTTAGCGGGAAGGCCAGCAGTGCGGCGACCCGGGCGCCGGGCCGGACGGAGAAGACCTGCCCCGCCGCCCGCCAGAGGAAATTGAGTAATGCAGTATTCATAGCTTGCGTATAGGAGTCATGGTATGACCGCGAATGCGTCTAAGTTGCGTTATAGAGCGGGTTCCTGAGTCGGCTCCTGGGGCCGCGCCGCCTTCTTGCCCCATTTCTTGGGCTGGCCGCTGTTCCAGGCAGACCAGTCACCCTCGATGGAGTCCGAGACCGGCACTTTGGATTTCAGGAAGTCGCTTTGGGTTGGCTGGTAGTCCTCGTCCTCGACGATGGTCGGGGTGAGGAAGACGATGAGGTTGGACTTTTCGCGGTTCTTGGTGTCGCTGCGGAAGAGCAATCCCAGGATCGGGAGGTCGCCGAGCAGGGGAACCTTGGTGTTGCCATTGTGGATTTCGTCCTGCATCAGGCCACCCATCACCAGCGTGTTGCCGCTGGGAATGAGCACGGAGGTCAGGATCTCGCGAGTGTTAAAGGAATCCACGACGTTTTGGACTCCGCCCACAATACTCGGCACGGACTTGCCCAGCCGGACCACCCGCGGCGCGACTTCCAGGCGGACCAGGTTATTGGCGGAAATCCGGGGGGTGACCTTGAGCATGACCGTGAGGTTGGAGTAGGTGATTTGCGATCCACCGGTGGTGTTGGCGGTGCCGGCGGTCGTATTGACGATCGGCCACATGGTGCCCACTTCAATGCTGGCGGTTTCATTGTCCAGGGTGACCGTTCTCGGCGAGGAGATTACCTTGGTCTCGGAATATTCGTTAAGGAACGACAACGTCGCCCGGACGCCATCCGCATTGAGGAAGAAGGTGGCGGGATTAAAGCCTTTGGCGGTATCCAGCGACAGGCCGCCGTTGCCGATGACCGAGCTCAGCAACGTGCTGAGCCCGGAACCGCTGGCCGCGCTGGCCAGCGAGCTGAGCCCGGAACTGCTGGAGCTGCCCACAATTGAAGTGGTGTCGGAATCAGGGGTGGTGGTGGTGGTGATGGTGCGTCCGCCGGGCAGGGTCTCGGTGGTGGTGATGGAAGCTCCGGGCGAGGTGGTTGTCCGGCTTTGGTTGGCGTTCAGGGTGGAGTTTCGGGATGAGGACCGGTTGGAATCCCGGGAGGAGTTTTGCCTGGTTTCGCCGCTCGTGATGCCATTGCCGAAGGCGAAGTTCTGTTCCTTGAGCGTCCCGGACCAGTCAATTCCCTTCGAGGTCTTGGGGTTGATGATGGTTTCCAGCAAGCGCGCTTCGATGAGAACCTGCCGGGTCTTGGTGTCCAGGCACTCGATCAATTCGTCCACGGCGACCAGTTCCTGCTCGGTGGCCACGACCACCAACTGGCTGGTGCGGATGTCTGGCATCACTTTGCTGCGCTTGGGGTCAATGCTGGCTTGCACCGTGGCCAGCACGTTGGACGGACTGCAGTATTTCAGTTGATAAATCTTGGTGATCAGCGGAGGCAGGGCGGCCGGGTCTTTCGCCGTGACGCGGGCGATTTTGCTCTTGGGATCCTCCACTAATTGAAGGTCGTAGTTGCCGAGCAGGGCGGTGAGGGCCTGTTCCGCGGTGATGTTTTCCCAGCGTATGCTGACGTTTGGCTGTGCCATCGTCTTGCCGTCCGCTCCCAATTGGCCGTAGCCAATCTTGGGATCGAGCTGGTAGTTGATGCCGGCCTGGCGCGCGAGGTTGCGGATGGCATCGGTGAGCGGCACATCATCCATCACAATCAGGGGAATGATGCTGCCGCGTTGGAGTTCGCTGGCAGCCGGCGGAACGGCGTCAGCGGCGGGGGCAGTGCTGGCAGCGGCAGCCGCCGTCGCACCAGTTGAATCGGTGGTTTGGGCAAAGCCAGCCATGCTGCAGGCGACGATCCCAACGAGCGTGAGAGCTAGGATTAGACGTTTCATGTTTTAAATCAGTTCTGCGTGTAACCGGACCTGGACAGACTTTTCTGTCTCATTCGGGGAGCTATTGAGCAGTCAGGGTGCCAAAGAGATAAACCGGGGTTGCTTTTTGTCTCAAACCCCGAAAAGTGACCACTTGGCGGAATTAGTGTCCGGTATCAGGACAAAAACGCCCGGTTCGGCGCTGGATTCCGGCTTTGCCTCCCGGAGGACGCCCGTTCTCCCGGCTATCCCCATGCCCGTGGCCTGCGGTTTCCGCCACCAGCGAGGAAAGATATTTACAAGGGCTTCGGCTGTGCTGAAGATGTTTGGGCCTCCAGGGCGCGTGGCGGAATTGGCAGACGCGAAGGACTTAGGATCCTTTGGAGCAATCCTTGCAGGTTCGATCCCTGTCGCGCCCACTAACAGAACCAAGGATTTTGTTGGTGGTTGTGATGTGATGGCCGCTTGCTGGCACAATCGCCGATATGAAACATACCGGCGTTGCAGCAGGAAAACCACAGGTGAAGCGGGGGGCCCCAACGGCGGCGTGCGCGCGGAATTGGCGCTGCCGGATACCCGCGCCACCGTCCGTACCGAGGTCAGTCAGGACGGCACGGTCATGCCGGCAGGGGGGGAGGGCCTTGGGTTTGCAAGAGGTGTGGAGAGCAGGGCTCTCGCTCCGGTCGGGGTTTATCTTTTGCGGTGAGGTCAGTTTTGTGCCGGGAACTCCTTTGGGCGGGCGGGAACTCTGGATTCGGAGCGGATTTGGCCATCCTCCATCTCCAGGATGCGGTCAAAGACGTCCAGCGCGCGGTGGTCATGGGTGACGACGATGACGCCCGCCCCTTGCTCATGGGCGACTTTGCGGAAGAGTTCCATGACCTGCCGACCGCGATGGCTATCGAGGGCGGCAGTGGGTTCGTCGGCAAGGATGAGGCTGGGCTGGTTGGCCAGCGCGCGGGCGACGGCGACGCGCTGTTGCTGGCCGCCGGAGAGGGCGTCAGGGCGGTTGCCGGCGCGCGGGGCGACGCCGAGGTAGTCGAGCAGTTCCAGGGCGCGGCGGCGGGCGGTTCGTGGGGGGATGTCATTAATCTCCATCGCAATCTGGATGTTCTCGACCGCGGTAAGGAATGGAATGAGGTTCGCTTTTTGGAACACGAAGCCGAGGTGTTTGCGCCGGAAGGAGCGCAGGTCCACCTGGGGGTGGTCCGCCTCCAACACCAGGGTGCCGCTGAACTCGATGCGGCCGGACGTCGGCGGATTGATGAGACCGAGGGCGGTGAGGAGAGTGGATTTGCCGGCTCCGCTAGGGCCGAGCAGAGCGACGACTTCGCCGCGTTCGACGCGCAGCGAAACATGGTTCATGGCCACGACCTCGGTGTTGCCGTGGCCGTAGATCTTGGTGAGGTTGAAGGCCTCGATGGCGGGAGGGTTTGTTTTCATGAGAGCACCTTGTTGGGTTCGATGCGCAGGGCCTTGCCGATGCCGAGCAAACTGGCCAGAATGGAAATGCCCAGAACAATGCCAGCGAGGGCGATCAAGTCAGGAGTCTCAATGAGCACCAGGCGCGGGAACTTCGGAAAGGCAAACTGCCCCAGCCACCAGGCCAACCCGTAGGCAAGAGCGCCGATGAGCAGCGCCTCGTGGAGAATCAACCCCACGATCACGCTATTGCGCGCGCCGATGAGCTTAAGGAGGGCGATGTCGTGAATCTTATCCAAAGTCAATGTGTAGATGATCAAGGCGATGATGATGGTGGAAATGATCATCAGGAGCACGCTAAAGAGGCCGATCTGGCGGCGTGATTTGTCCACCATGCCGGAAAGGAGCAGTTCTATTTGTTGCTGAGTCGAATAGACCGTGACGTCGTACCAAGTGGCGAAGGTGGCGGCGACTTTCGCGGCATCCGCGCCGGGTTGCAGGGTGACCATGACCGCGCTGACCTGGGGCGGCGTGAACGCCGGGAGGGTTGTTGCGGGGCCGAGGCTGCGCTCCAGCAAGAGCGGTTGCACCCGGCCGAGGTCTTGCGCTTCGCCACGAGCGTGGCGGGCCTGGCGCTCCAGCCGGGTGGCTTCGCCGGGCACGTCGAATTGGATGGCCAGAGCATCGCTTACGGTGAAGAAGGCGAGCCCGTCTCCGCCGGAGCCGAGCATGCCTTTGGTGAGGCCGACGACTTGATAGACATCCTTGCCGAGTTGGACCTTTTCGCCAAGCGCCAAACCAAGCGTGCGATCGGCGATCATCTCGTAGTGCGCCTGGCGCAGCGGGCGGCCAGCGACAAGGGGAACCCAGTTGCCCTGGTCCTCGGGCCAGGCCAGTCCCTGGACGACGATGCGCAGCGGGCGTCCGTGGCGTTCGCGCTGGACGGTGTGGGAGACAAAGCGGCGGGCGCTGGCGACGCCGGGCACTGCGCGGGCGCGGTCTTCGAGGTTTGCGGGCACGCGTGAGATTTCCGCAAACGGCCCCCGGGTGCTGCCCTGGACGAGCCACAGGTCGGCGCCGATTTTATCCACCAAGAGCACGGCCTCGGCGACGAGGCCGCGGTAGATGCCGGCCATCCCCATTACAATCATGAGGAGCAGGCCGATCCCGAACGTGGTCAACGCGAAGCGCGCGAGGTTGTGGCGGATATCTTTGGCGGCGAGATTCATGGCCTTGCGATTCTTTGCCCGTCAAGAAGGTTTCGCCGCTTCGCCTGGGCCGGCTTCACAACGTTCTCCCCGGGGGTGAGACCGTGGGTGATTTCGACGGTCTCGCGTCCGTGCAGGCCCATCATCACGGCTCGCCAACGGGCTTTGCCGTGGTCGTTCACGAACACGCCGGCGTTGCCTTCAAGCCAATGGAGGAACGGCTGGGGCACGGTGAGGGCGCCGGCTTTGTGCGCAGTTTCGACGAATACTTCGGCGCGCTGGCCGAGAATCCAGTTGGGGGGGAGTTGCGTCACCCGCACATCCACGAGGAACTCGCGGGTTTCGCGGTCCGCTTCACGGGCGAGGCGGGCGACGACGCCGGGGTAAGTCTTTGTCGGCTCGGAACGGAAGACCACGCGCGCCGGCTGGCCGGGGAGGATGGCCGCGGAAGCCGTTTCATCCACCCAGGCGGACACCCAGAATTCGTTGGTCGAAATCAGTTGGAGGATGGAACTGCCCGGCACGACTACGCCCCCGGGGTCGCGGTCGCGGCGCACGACCAGGCCGTCGTACGGACTGAGAATCCGCGCGTAGTTGAGGCGCTCTTTTTGGAAGGCGAGGCTCTTCTCGGCGGTCACGACCTGGCGCTCCGCTTCGACGATAGCGGCGTGGGCGCGCTTCAGGTCGGCTTCGGCCACTTGCAACTGCTCGGTGGCTTTATCGAGATCCGCCGACGAAGCGATTCCGTTGGCAACCAGCTCGGAGAGGCGTTTGTGGTCGAGCCGGGTCCGCTTTTCGACCGCTTGCGCGCGGGCTTCGTCCACGGCTACCCGCTGCGCCGTGGCGCGGGCTGCCGCGAGCGCAGCGGTAGCGATTTCGACCTGCCGGGTCAGTTCGCCGTCGTCGAGGCGCGCGAGCAACTGGCCGGCTTTAACAGAGTCGTTCTGGTCCACGAGGACTTCGGTCAGGCGCTCCTGGAGGCGGGCGCTGAGGGTGGTTTTGGTGCGGGCCTCCAGCGTGCCGGTGCCCATCACCTCGGCGGTGATGGGGGTGGGCTTGACCTCGTGAGCCGTCACCGGCACTGGCGCGAACTTGGCGCGGTAGGCGACGCCGATGGCAAGCAGCGCGGGCGGCAGGACCCGGAAGGCTATCCTGGCGCGGCGGTGCTGGAGGAGCGCAATCAGTTTCATGTTTTACCTTGGCATGCGCGCCTGCCCGCAGGAACCGCGGCGGCCAGGGGTGCCCGGGGGGATGGTTTGAGGCCTTTGGCGAACTTCTCCAGCCGGGCGCGAACATCGAGGCCGACGGCGTAAGCCTCCGCGGCGAATCTATCGCAGCGTTCCTGCGGGTCGGTGTCGGTGGAAACGCTGTCAGCCGGGGGAGGGACTCCCATATCCGTTTTCCCGCGGTGGTTGGGGAGGAGATTGAAGGGTGACTGCAGCGCGGCGGGCAGTTCTTGCGGCGCCGGGGACGCGTCCTGCGGACCAGCGGACGCCTGAGCGGCGAGGGCTTTGGCGACGGTTGCGCGGAGACGGTCGGTGTTCGTTTTCATAATTATCGCGTGTTGATGTGTTTACGGCCTGACGGCGTTCTACCGTCGCAAAATGGAGCCGCCCGGCCAAAGGAGCAGGTTGTGCCACGATCATGTTCGCGAACAGGCTCCAGGCGCGTTCGGTGTGGAGGCCGACGTTGAAAGCGCCGTTGCTGGTGAGCCAGAGGATGGCGGCGGGGTGGATGAGGCCGAGGAACATGACGGCGGCTGTGTCGGCCGGCACGTCAGGCCGCAGGGTGCCGTCCTGCTGGCCTTCCCGGACGAGTTGCGCCACTTTGCCGAGGTAGTCCTGAATGATGCGATGGACGCGTTGCCTGCGGCGGGTGTTGGCATTGAAGACTTCTTCCGAGAGCACGACGCGGGGGATGGCCATGTTGTTCTGGAGCAGGTGGACGTGAAGAGCGAGCAAGCGACGCAAACGGCCAGGAGCGGCGGATTCCTCCTGGCGCACGGCGTTGACGTTTTCCTGCAATCGGCTGGCGATAAGGTCGAGCACCGCGTCCAGCACCGCATCCTTGCCGGGGTAGTGGCGGTAGATGGCGGAGGGCACGACGCCAATCTGGTGGGCCAGCGCGGCGAGATTGAGCGACTTGGGACCGTGGCGCGCCATCAGTTCCAGCGCGGCGGCGGCAATCTGCTCTTGCCTGATCTGGGTCTTTGTTTTTCGGGCGCGCATATTGTGAATATATGTTCACAATATAAGCATCGCGCGGCGGATGAGTATTGATTCAGGTCAAGATTTGCGAGGTTTGAGGTGGGGCGAACGGCAGATGGATAAAGCCCCGCACCGGTTTGAAACCAACGCCGGCGGCGGGGCCGGCGCAACGGCGCCGCTGGGGCCGGAACCTGGCTGGGAAGAACTCGTTTCGACGGGAGACAGGAAATCTTATGGCGCAGATGCGGTTGGCGGCAATTGAGGCGACGAGGTCCGGCCAGGTGGACCAACTCAGCGATAAGCCGGCCGCCTGGATGACGGCGCGGAGATCGCGGAGCGGGTGCGCCGGGCGCAATTGGCTCAACCGGTGGTGTAAGACGTGGCGTTGCTGGCACGGTGCGGACAAGAAAGTGGCGCAACCTTGCATTCTGGCGCGCAAGAGCAGTGGGGGCGGCATGCAAATTTGCCTTTATTCACAGGGATGAAATGCAAGTAAGCGAAAATTGCGTTCAGGGGTGATCCCTCTCGCGCCCGCCAATCCAGCCGCCGGGCGCGGGCGGGACGCCGTTCCGGCTCGACAATCTCTTCCGGCGGCGCAACACTGAGCTTTCAATGGCCGCTAGCAGCAATGCCCCGCTGGATCTGCTCTGGAAAGAGTACAGCTTCGTCTTTGCCGAGTTCGATGACCTTACCCTGGCGCGCTGGTCGGTGCAAACACTTGGCCAGCTTACCGGCAAGGCGTGGCGGTTTTCGCATCCGCTGGTGGGCAGCTACCGGCTGGCTGCACAGTTGGCGCATGATCGGCAAGTCTGGCTCAAGCGGCTCGTCCAGTTTCCCCCCGATTATGTGGAAGCCCCCTGCTGCCGCGCGCCGATGCTGCCCCTGCTGACGCGCGACGTGCGCCCGGAGGGGCTCATCTGCCTGCATTGCAACGCCACCCTCGTCCCGTTTGAGGAAATCCCCGCCGCACCGCGCCGCGCCCTGGGCAACTGGGCGGATCAGTATGCGTCCGTCCACGCCGTGGCCCATATGGATGATCGCCAGCGCAAGGCGGTGGGGGATTATGACCGCGCCTACGAGATCGCCGCCGGTGACGCCGAGCGCCTGCTGGCGCAAGCCGGCTGGAAACTGGCTCCCGAGCTGCTGGAGTTCTACGCCGCGGTCATTTGGGAAGACCAGGACGAATGTCTCGAAGTGCGGCCGGAGGATGTCCGGCGCTAGCCGGCGCTCCGGCCCGGCCCGCCCTCAAAGGTTCAGGCTCTCGCCGGGCGCCAGCAAGTGCAGGTTTCGCCCGGCCGCCTTAAACTTCGCGCGCGCGGCGGCGGTATCAATCTGGATGGGAGGGAAGGTGTTGTAATGGCAGCCGAGAATCTCCCGGCACTGGACGAATTCCGCCGCCCGGAGGGCGTCGTCAACGCCCATCGTGAAGTTATCGCCCAGGCACAACACCGCAAACCGCAGCGGAGTGGATTCGCCAATCAGCTTCATGTCCATCGTCAGCGCCGTGTCGCCGGAGTAGTAGAAATTCCCATCCGCGCTCTCGACGACAAAGCCCCCGGGGTTGCCGCCATAGGTTCCGTCCGGCAGGCTGCTGGAATGGCAGGCGTGCACGAACTTGACGCGGCCAAAATCGAAGCGCCAGCCGCCGCCGTGGTTCAAGGCATGAGTCCGGGAAATCCCCTGCCGCCCGAACCAGAGGGTGATTTCGTAATTCGAGACGAGAGTGGCGCCGGTTCGCCGGGCGATGTCCGCGGCATCCGCCAGGTGATCGGCATGCCCGTGGGAAATGAGGATATAATCCGCCGGCAGTTTCGTCACCTCCACCGCGCGGGCCAGTTCGTTGCCAGTGATGAACGGGTCGAACAGCAGGGTTCGGTTGGCCACTTGCGCGGCGAAGCAGGAATGGCCGTAGTAGGTGACTTTCATGGCGGGGCCGGGTTCAGGCAGCTTGTTCTGTGGTTTCCAGGAAGCCCTGGAGATGGCGGACGCGCGTGGGGTGGCGCAGCTTGCGCAGCGCCTTGGCTTCAATCTGGCGAATGCGCTCGCGCGTGACGCTGTACATCTTGCCGATTTCCTCCAGGGTGCGCTCGTAGCCATCCACGAGGCCGAATCGCATTTCAAGAATCTTCCGTTCGCGTTCGGTCAGGCTGGTCAGCACGTCGCCCAGTTTCTCCTTCAGGAGGCTGTAGCTGGTGACCTCGGAAGGGTTTTCGGCGGTCTTGTCTTCGATGAAATCGCCCACATTAACGTCGCCGTCGTCGCCGACGGGCGCGTGCAGCGAGACGGGCTGCTGGGCCATCTTGAGCAGCGCGTTGATGCGGGAGACGGGCATGTGCATTTCATCGGCGACCTCTTCCGGGGTCGGCTCGCGGCCCAGTTCCTGGGTGAGTTGCTTCTGGGCGCGCCAGAGCTTGTTCATGATCTCGATCATGTGCACCGGGATGCGGATGGTGCGGGCCTGGTCGGCAATCGAGCGGGTGATGGCCTGGCGGATCCACCAGATGGCGTAGGTGGAAAACTTGTAGCCGCGGCGATACTCGAATTTCTCCACCCCTTTCATCAGGCCGATGTTGCCTTCCTGGATGAGATCCAAAAACGACTGGCCGCGGTTGGTGTATTTCTTGGCCACGGACACGACCAGGCGCAGGTTGGCCTCGGCCATGTGGGTCTTGGCCCGGTGCGCGCGGTCGGCGGCGCGCTTCAACTCCTGCAGGGTCTTGAAGAACTCCTCGTGCGGCAGGCGCACGAATTGTTCCAGCGCCCGTATCTTGGCGCGCTCCGCCTGAAGGCCGGCCTGCTGTTCGGCCGACTTGCGCCGCGCCTCCAGCTCCTGGATGCGCCGCAGGCTGCCGCGGAATTTCTCATGCACGTTGTTGGCCACCGCGATCATGTCCTCCAGCACCCGCTGTTTATAGAAAAAGCGGGGGAAGAGGTCCTGCAGCTTCCGATCCAGCTTCTGCAGCTTGAGGGCCAGCTTCTGGCGGCGGCCCTGGGCGGTGGTTTTCTGCCAGGCGATGAACTGGTCGTCCACTTTCTTATCGAGCACCCGCACGGCCTTGATCAGCCCGCGCAGCTCCCGCAAATGCGCTTCCCGGTTGGAAATCTTCTTGTCCACCACCACGCGGTCGAAGCGTTCCTTCGGTGGCTCGGTCAGCAGCTTTTCCGCGATGGCATTATGCTCTTTGGCGGCAAAGCCCAGGCGGTAAACCAGGCGCTTGATCTCGCCCTCGGCGTCCTCGATGCGCTTGCAAATTTCCACTTCCTGTTCGCGCGTCAGCAGGGGCACCTTGCCCATCTGGTTCATATACATCCGCACCGGGTCATCCAGCGCTTCCAGGCGAACGTCTTCCTCCTCCTCGGGTTCGGCGGGCTTGGCGCGTTCCACTTCCGCGTGGTCCACAATCTCCACATCCATGGAGCGCAGCTTCATATAAAGCTGGTCCAGGTCATCCGGCGACATGCCATCGGGGAGAATGTCGTTGATATCGTCGTAGGTGACGAACCCATGCTCCTGCGCCAGGTGCAGCAAGGTCTTGATGGTCTCGGTCAGGTCCGCGGCCCGGACATGCTTGGTGGGCGATGCGGCGCCCGGACTGCCGCCGGCCGAGGCCGCCGCCGCCGCCGGCGCGGCATGACCTTTGGCCGCGCGCCGGGCCGCCGCGGTCTTCGCCGGCAAACGAGTCAGACCGCGCGCTTTATGGGAAATCACAAAACGCGGGCGCGGACGGCGCGGGGACACGCTGGCGGACTTTTTACCACGAGGACACCGCGGTCGGACCGTTTTGGCCGGTCTTTTCTTTCTGCGATTCGGCATATAACTATAAGACGCGCCCGGCCTCCAACGGTTCAGATGTTTTTGCACGCAGCCTTGCGGCGGCGGCCTGGCTCCGGGGCTTCATCTCGGACTGTCCAGCAGAGTGTTTACAGACCTCAAACACCCGCAGACTGACGCACTGGCAGAATGCTCTATTCTGCCGACAAACTCGACTTCCTGACTCCAAGTGCCGCGGGCGGTCTTCACCCCAGGCATTAGGCCAAAACTGGCTTTGAATCCCTAATATGTGCAAATTATCCCTGGTTCTGCAAGTAGAAAAATCAGAAAAATTGGGAAAGACTGCCGGGCCTTTGGTTATCGGCGCCTGCGTTTCGGTAGCTGAGGGGGAAACGGCTTTTCCAACCTCAAAACCGCTTTTCGGGCTCAGGGGATGGGGATAAAAGCGTCTATCGCTTCAAAACGGCCGACCGGCCCTGGGGGCAGCGCAAGCAGCCGCCCCCGCCCGGAAGAAGAAATCTCCCCGCCAACCGTGGCCCCAGACCGCCCAAAAACCAAGGCACGCGACAACACCCGGCCTCTCGTTCCGGCTTTGCCGAACGTTCGCGTCCACTCCCTCCCGCCTTGAAACGTCCTTTTACATCATTCGCGACTCGTCCATTCCTCCAATCCGGCTCAGGCCCGCGCCCAAACCCGCCCCACCCGCCCCAGCCAGCCTAACGCTCCCATTAGGCCGTGTACAACGGGTGTACAAAGGAGGCTCAAAGGGGACTCATGCTTATTTTCCATGTGCTCCTGCCGAGCTTCCAATGTACTCCCCTTGTACATGGCTCGAAAGGACGGAGAAGAGACGGTCTTGTGGGCGGCGGTGGAGGCCGGGGCGGCGGAGGGCTTCGATTTCTTAACCTTTGCCGTTTCAGCCGCTTGCTGAGATTTCAACATCGGCGGCGGCGGAACGATGGCGTTGTGAACCCGGCTTTGGCCTTTCCAGCCGTTCCGGGTCTGAACTACGGCGATAAATACCTTCTGCCCCGGGGCGGGTCGCCCAAACCGGGCGGTATAGAGGCCCGTGATGTCGCTTTGCCCGTTCTGGCTTGGACCCAACAGGCCCAGGTAATAGGCACGGCG
>JAAYVL010000147.1 GCA_012517205.1 Verrucomicrobiota bacterium | reverse complement strand
GTGCGCCGTCGGGCGCACACGCCGAAGGGGGATTGGTAGTAGGTTTCCGCGCCCAGACTGCCCGTGCGCGGAGATGTGAGTACTTTCATAATGTAGGTCCTCTCTATTGTTGTTCTAATTGTCTGTCTATTACGGGCCGGAGAGCGACTCCGCTTCCTGCCGTTCCCTGGGCTGGGAGTTCCAGCCGCCCCCACCCCAAGGGTTTGGGGGAAGGCTGGCGGGCGGGGTGCCTTCGCGCAAGGGCAATTTTAGGAAGTTCGCGGTGGCGGGCCGGTGCGGAGCGCCGCGTGGGGGCACGCGGCCTACAGGGGGCGGGAGGGTGCGGGGGGGCCTGTGGGTTGTCGGGAGTGCGGTGCTGCGAGAGGGCATGAGGTTTGCCGCGGCGCGCTTTCATTTCCTGCAGGTCGCGTGAGGGCACGCGGCGCCCGGGGGCCGTTCATCCGGCGGCTGAGAAAAGCACCTGCGCGCCCGCCCGGATTGTCTGTGGGAAAGCCTGCCCGCCCTGGAGGGCGATCTCACCTCCGCTGTTCCCAATGGCCCAAGCCCTGGGCGGTCCGGCCAGACACCCGCTCCGCAGGGCTTAACCACCGCCCAATCCGCAGCTTCAGCCTCCCCGGCTCATGATCTACAATAGCAAAGCCCCCGGGATCGAACCGGATTGCGCCGCCACCGCCGGCGGTTCAAAGAGCGCCAATCTCCCCGGGGCTCGGGCCGTTGGCCCGGGCGGGGGTCAGCCGACTTCGCGCACCATGTTGTGGGTGCCGTAGGGATTGCCGGTGCGCAGCGCGCACTCCGGGTCATCCCGCCACTCGCCGTCCACGAGGAAGCGGTAGTTATGCTTTCCGGGCGGCAACGCCACCGAGGTTGTCCAAACTCCGTTCTTGCCCTTGCGCATGCGGATGGCTTGTTGCTGCCACTGGGTGAAGTCACCCACCAGTAATACGCTCTTGGCCTCCGGGGCGGAGAGGCTGAACTTCTGCTTTGGGGAAGCCTTAACTTGCTTTGCCATAAACCATTATCCTTTCACAAACTCGGGTTGTTCCATCCGGCCGCCGTCGCCGTCATTGGCGCCGCCTGCCTTCATCCGGCCGGGCGCTCGCGAGTTCCACCAGCGCCTGACCCGTCGCGACTTTAAATCCGCTCCCGGTACCTTGGTCTCAACCGGGCCGCGCGTCAAGCACAAAGCGAAGGGGCGGTTGCCGCGCGGGCTTCGCTGGAACGATGCGGTTGGGCCGTCCAACTGTGTGCCCGCGCTTTAAGAGAGCCGGGATGGGCCTGGCCGCTCCAGCCGAAGCGATTCTTGTTTAACCCGCCTGTGTGCCGCGAAAAACAACGTGAAAGAGCTTGACCTTTTGGCGCGTAAACATTAATTTCCCTTCTTAGTGCTGCCGATTACCAGCAAGGTTAAGGCATGGTCGGTAATTCGCCGCCGGGCGAATTTTACTCCCGGCGACAGGTGGGGGGGTGTTGTTGTCTCCATTTTCGGACAAGCCCTTCAGCCTTCCGCGCGTTCCCAGCCCCCGTGCGGGCGGCCCCGCGCGGAACGCCACGGGCGTTCTTTCCGCAGCCTGAATCCCCGGCCGGCCAATCCGCGAACCGCAAAAACCGAATCCAGCGAACACTCCTGAAACAAGCAAAAGGCATGAAAACCTACACCTCCCTGATCCCGGAAGCAGAGCAACGCCCGGCAGCTATGCTGGGGCGACTGATGTTGGCAGCGGGCGCGCTGGGCAGCGCGGGCGCGCTTTACGCCAGCACGGACTATGGCCCGGCGATCTGGCGTCCGGTCAACTGCGCCAAATACAGCACCACGGGCTATGGCCATCGGTTTATCGTCATCCATTCCATGGAGGGCTATTATCAAACCGGCACTTCTTATCTCCGGCAATGCGGGGTGCAGGCGAGTTGTCATTATACGGTCAATGGCCGGAAGGACTACGCCTCGGATGCGGCGCCGGGCGAGATTTCCCAATTGGTCCGCGAGGCCTATTATGCGTGGCATGCGACCTGTTGGAATCGCTATTCGCTGGGCACCGAGCACGAGGGATTTGTCGGGAACCCGGCCTGGTTCACGGATGAGATGTATAAGGCCTCGGCGGCGCTGCACAAGCACATGGCGGAGAAGTTCGGCATTGCCAAGGACCGCAACCACATAATCGCCCACGGGCAGAAATCCAGCTCGGCGTGGCGCTCCTGGATGTACAGCCAGGGGTACAGCTCCAGTTTCGTCAACTGCAACACCCACACCGACCCCGGCCCGTACTGGAACTGGACTCACTTCATGAACTTGATCAAGGGCACTTCCTCGGCGCCGGCGGCCCCGAGCGGCCTGGCGGCGGAAAAAGTGAATGCCTCGCAGATCAAGCTGACGTGGAAGGATAATTCGAGCAACGAAAGCGGCTTTAAGATCGAGCGGGCCACCGCTTCCGGCGGGCCTTTCACCCAGATAGCCACGGTGGGCGCCAACGTAAAGACTTATACCAGCACCGGCCTGAAGGCGCTGACCACCTACTGGTTCCGGGTGCGGGCCTATAATTCGGCCGGCAATTCGGGCTACTCGAACACGGACAGCGCCAAGACCGACGGCCTGCCGCCGGCGGCGCCGGGCAGCCTGGCGGCGACGACGGTTTCGACCAGCCAGATTAAGCTGACATGGAAAGACAATTCGAGCGACGAGACCGGGTTCAAGATTGAACGGGCAACTTCCGCCGGGGGGACGTACACGCAAATAGCCACGGTGGGCGCCAACGTGACGACCTACGCCAACACCGGCCTGAGCGGTTCAACCACCTACTATTATCGCATCCGCAGCTATAATACATGGGGCAATTCCGCCTACACCGCCGTGGCCAGCTCCACCACGGCGAACGTGGCGCCGGTCCTGGCCGCCATCCCCAATAAGACCGTGAACGAAGGGTCACTGCTGCAGTTCAGTGTCTCCGCAACCGACGCCGATGAAGTGAACGCGACCCAGACCATTACGGATTTTGAAAGTTATGAGGCGGAGACTGTGAACGGGACGGTGATGTTCCGCCACCCGGGCAACTCCGGCTCGACCAGCGGTTTTTTGACCACCGCGACTAATTATACGACGGTAGTGGCCTCGGGAGGCGGGCGCACCAGCAAGATGCTCAAGGGGCAGTGGACATTCGGAACCAGCAAACCCAATCCCTGGGTGCGGTTGACCACCTACAACACGACGTCGCTCCCCAACCCGACGGTGGGCATCAATCAGCGGCTTAAGTTCGACATTTACTCCAGCAAGGCGCTGAAAGTGGGGCTGGGCATCCGGGAAACGGGAACCACGGCTGCCATCGGTGCCAACGGCGGAACCACGGGCACCATTGAATGGGTGGGCGTGAATGGCAGCACCAGCGGAACGCCCACGCCGACGCGATCGGTGGCGGCTAATACGTGGACCACGCTCAGTTTCAACATTCCCTTTGAGACGGTGACCGCTTTCACGGGCGACGGGGTCCTCCAACGGACTACCGGCAAAGGCGTGCTGGAGCATCTTGCGCTGGTGGCCGACGGAGGCACGGGCGCCTATACCATCTATCTCGATAACTTCGTTTACGTGCGTGATAACAACATCACGTACAGCCTGATCGGCGCGCCCGCCGGGGCGAGCATTGACCCGACGACCGGGCGGTTCACCTGGACGCCGACCGAGGCGCAAGGGCCGGGCACCTACACCATTACCGTTAAGGCCACGGACGCGGGCTCTCCGCCCCAGTCCGATACGCAGACCTTTACGGTCACCGTCAACGAGGTTTACGACGGGCCGCGCCTGGCGACGATCCCGAACAAATCAGTTAATGAAGGCGCGCTGTTGAGTTTCACGGCGATCGCGTCTAATTCCAACCCGGCTTTGACGCTGACCTTCAGCCTGGACGCGGGCGCGCCCGCGGGAGCCAGCATTAACCCGGTCAGCGGATTGTTCACCTGGACGCCCTCCGAGGCGCAAGGGCCCGGCAGCTATCCGATCACGGTGCGCGTGACGGATAACGGCTCGCCAGCGAAGAGCGATGCCCGGACTTTTACGGTGACGGTTGCCGAGGTCAACACGGCGCCGGTGCTGGCGGCGATCCCTCCCCAGACGGTTGATGAACTGACCTTGTTGAGCTTTGCCGCCAGCGTCACGGATGCCGACCTTCCCGGCGACCAGATTACCTTCAGCTTGGATGCCGGCGCGCCGCCTGGAGCGGCCATTGATCCGGAGACGGGGGTCTTCACCTGGCTTCCGACGGAAGCCCAGGGGCCGGGCGTTTATATGATCACCGTGCGGGCTACTGACGATGGCTCGCCCGCTCTGAGCGCCAGCCAGGGGGTCACGATCACGGTCCGCGAAGTCAACACGCCGCCCGCGCTGGCCGCGATACCCAGCCAGCGCATCCGCCCGACCCGGCCCTTGACTTTTGCGGCCGTGGCCACTGATCCGGACCTGCCCGCCAACCCGCTGACCTTCAGCCTCGATCCGGGGGCCCCCGCGGGAGCGGCGATTGATCCGGCCACGGGGGTCTTTACCTGGACGCCGACGCCCCTGCAAAATAATACCACCAACCTCATCAAGGTCCGCGTCAGCGACGGCTGGGCGAGCGACGTGAAGAACGTCGTGGTGGTGGTGAGCGACGCCAATAATCCGCCGGTGCTGGCGGCCCTGCCCGACAAGACCGTCAATGAGAAGACGGCGCTCACCTTCACGGCTTCGGCAAGCGATCCGGATGGGGACAGCTTGACCTACAGCCTCGCGGCGGGAGCGCCCAGCGGGGCGAGCATCAATCCGGCGACCGGCGCGTTCTCCTGGACGCCGACCGAGGCGCAAGGGCCGGGCACCTATTCGATCACCGTGCGGGTGACCGATAATGCACTGCCGAATTTGAGCGATGCCAGGACCTTTACGGTGACGGTGAACGAGGTGAATCTTGCGCCGGCGTTAAATCCGATCTCCAACAAGACCATCAATGAAAAGGCCACGCTGACCTTTACCGCGGTGGCTTCGGATGCGGACCTGCCGGCCAATACCAAGACCTTCAGCCTGGACGCGGGCGCCCCGGCGGGCGCCAGCATTGATCCAGTCACCGGCGTCTTTACCTGGACTCCCACCGAAGCCCAGGGGCCGGCGATCTATCCCATCACGGTCCGGGTGACGGATAACAACCCGGATGCCGTCAACAGCAAGCAGATGAGCGACGCCAGGACGTTCACCGTGACGGTAAACGAGGTGAACGAGGCGCCCGTTCTGCCGGCGATCGCCACCAGGACCATCAACGAGAAGAGCACCTTAACCTTGGCGCTGGCGGCGACCGACGCCGATCTGCCCGCCAACACGTTAACTTACAGCCTGGACAGCGGAGCCCCCGCCGGGGCCAGCCTGAACCCGGCCACGGGCGTTTTCACCTGGACGCCGACCGAGGCCCAGGGGCCCAGCACGAATACGATCACGGTGCGCGTGACGGACGATGCCCCCACGCCCGCGACCGACAGCCGGACTTTTACCATTATCGTCAATGAGGTGAACGAAGCGCCGGTGCTGGCGGCCCTGGCCAACAAGACTATTGCCGAGGGCGGCACGCTGAGCTTCACGGCCGCGGCGACCGATGCCGACTTGCCGGCCAATACCCTGACCTTCAGCCTGGCCAGCGCGCCGGCTGGCGCCACCATTCATCCCAGCAGCGGCGCGTTCACCTGGACGCCGACCGGGGCGCAGGCTCCGAGCACGAATCTTATTTCCCTCAAAGTGACGGACAATGGCACGCCGGCCCTGAGTGATACCAAAACTTTTACGGTGGTCGTGACCTCTCCCAATCAGCCGCCCGTCCTGAACGCGATTGCGGATAAGACGGTGGATGAATTGACGACGCTGACGTTCACCGCCACGGCCAGCGATCCGGAGTCCGCCTGGGCACCAATCACCATCACCACCTTTGAGAACTTCGCCGCGCCCACGGTGAATGGGACCGTGATGTTCCGGCACCCGGCCTTCTCGGGCAGCACCAGCGCTTTTGTGGACTCGGCGGCGACCAATTATTCGAAGGTGGTCAGCAACTTCCCGAGCGGGCATTCCGGCAGCAAGGTGCTGCAGGCGGCGTGGACATTCAAAGCCGGCACGACCAACCCGTGGGTGCGCCTGGCCACCTACGATGCGGCGAATCTACCGAATCCGACGATCTACTTTGGCCACGTGCTCAAATTCGATATGTACACCGACAAGGCGCTGAAAGTGGGCCTGGCGCTGCGCGAGACCAGCACCGTGGCCGCCATTGGGGCCAACGGCGGCACCAGCGGCACCGTGGAGCTGGTGGGCGTGCCCGGCATGATCGGGGCCTCGCCCAACCCCAGCCGCACCATTGCCGCCGGCGCATGGACCACGGTCAGCTTCAGCCTTCCGGGTGAAGCCGTGACCGCGCTCACGGGCAATGGCGTCCTCGAATCCATGACCGGCAAGGGGATTCTGGATGCGTTGGTCCTGGTCCCGGCGGGCGGCCTGGGAGCCTATAAGGTTTACCTGGATAACTTCGTCGTCGCGCCTGCCAATACCCTGACGTTCAACCTCGACGCGGGGGCGCCGGCTGGAGCCAGCATCAACCCGGTCACCGGTGTGTTCACGTGGACTCCGACCGAAGCGCAGGGGCCCGGTGTTTATCCGATTACCGTGCGGGTGACCGATAATGGGCAGCCGCCCAAGAGCGCCACCCGCACCTTCACCGTCACCGTGAATGATGTAAATAACGCGCCGGTCGTGGCTGCCATCCCCAATAAGACCGTCAATGAGCTGTCCTTGGTGACGTTCACCGCCTCGGCGACCGACTCCGATGGAGACCCCTTCACCTGGAGCCTGGATGCCGGAGCGCCCGCCGGCGCGACGATTAACCCGGCGACCGGGGTGTTTGCCTGGACGCCTTCCGAGGCGCAGGGCCCCGGCACCTACAGCATCACGGTGCGCGCCACCGACAACGGAACTCCCCCCATGAGCGGTTCCCGCACCTTCAGCGTCACGGTGAACGAAGTCAATACCGCGCCCGTGCTGTCCGTGGCCGACCAGACCGTCCTTGATGGTCAGACGCTGAGCTTCAATCTGTCGGCTTCCGATGCGGACTTGCCGGCCAATACGCTGACGTTCAGCCTGGTCAGCGGCCCTGCCGGGGCGACGGTGTCCCCGGCCGGCGCGTTCAGTTGGACGCCTCCCGCCATTGCCGGGATTATGTTTAACAACTTTGAAGCCGGCACGAACAACCGGCCTTATGGCTTCAAAGAGCCGCGCAACTCCGCGACCACCACGTCCTTCCTGCAGGAGTTGCCGAATGAGATGGTGGTCGTCACCAATGCGCCAAGCCGCAGCGGCAAGGCGGGCAGGTTCAACTTCGCCTTCGTCAGCACCGCGACCACCAACTGGGTGCGCCTGACCACGTATAACGCCGGCGGCGTGCCCAACCCGCTGGTGGATTTGAATCATCTCGTGCGTTTTGACATCTACTCAACGCGCGCGCTGAAGGTGTCTATGGGCATTCGTGAGACCGGCGGCGCCGGCCCCGTGGGCGCCAACGGCGGCGCCACCGGCAATATTGAATGGATCGGGGCCACGGTGCGCGGCACCGCCAGCGTCGCACCGGGTGGCAAGAGCGTTAGCGCGAATTCCTGGCAAACGCTCACCTATGATCTGAAAGGAGACCCGTGCGAAGGCTTCATGGGCAACGACATTCTTGAGGGCAACTGGGGAGTGCTGGAAAGCCTGGCCGTGACGAAGGGCGATACCAGCGCCAGCCTCACCAATACGATTTATGTGGACAACTTCCGCGTGGTGCCCAAGACCAACTATACCGTCGCCGTCACCGTGCGGGTGACTGACTCGACCGGTTTGAGCGACACCCGGAGCTTCAACATAACCGTTTATACCTCACCCGTGGAGCAGGCCCAGGGAATGCCGCTTGCTGAACCACTGGCCAAAGCGAACGCAATCGCGCCCGCGCCCAGGATTCTGAGCACCGCAATGACCAGCGACGGCTTCAACTTCAGCTTCGGGACCGAAAACGGAAAGACCTACGACGTGGAATATGCGGAATCGCTGGTGAATCCGAAGTGGAAGCTGCTGCTGACGGTGGCTGGCGATGGCAGGGCGGTGGTTATTAATGACCCCACGCCGCCGATCTCCGGGCAACGGTTTTACCGCTTCCGGATTCGTTAAGCCGCGGCAAAGTATTGCGCCAACGAGCCGTCCTTTGGCACAATTCGGTCGGTAACGCCGGCGGCGGTTTGTTGGCGCAAACCGCCGCCGTTTGCAGATGCAACCTTGTCAGGCCCAAACCAATCTATTTAAGCTATGTTGAAACGCTTTGCCGGTGCGGCAATTTTACTCCTGATCCTGGTTCCCGGTTTTAAGCTGGCGGCGGCCGCGCCGTCGAGTACGCCGAGTCCCGTCCCGGACCCACTGGCCTCGCATCTTAACCCGGATGGCACGCTGAACCTGGCCAGCGGCTTCTCCGGCACGCTCGATGCCCGGGGCTGGGCCTTGCTCGCCGACCCTCAGGGCGGCCCGCGATTCGTCAAGGCGGGTGGCAACACTTCTCCGGCGTTCGCAGCCGGTTCCGCCAAAAGCGGCGCCGCTTCCTATACGGCCGGGGATGAGAATTGGGACCCGCGCTATGTGTCGGCGCCGGGAATCAATGGGGTTGTGCATGCCCTGGCCGTCAGCGACTCAAGCCTCTATGTCGGCGGCATGTTCGACACCGTCAGCGGCTTGAGCGCCGCCAATATCGCCAAATGGAATGGGACCGAATGGGAAACCCTGGGCGAAGGGGTGGACGGCGTCGTGCTGGCCATCGCGATTTCCGGAACCAACGTCTATGTGGGCGGCGCCTTTGCGGTCGCCGGCGGCGTCAGCGCCACCAACATCGCCTGCTGGAACGGCGAAAGCTGGTCAGCGCTGGGAGCGGGAGTGGACAACGAGGACGGTTCCGGCAACGTGGCGGCCCTGGCCGTGCTGGGCTCCAACCTCTACGCGGGCGGCGTCTTCACTCACGCCGACGCGGTGAGCGCCAGCAATATCGCCTGCTGGAACGGCTCGGCATGGTCGGCGCTGGATGCGGGACTCGGCGACCCGGACCCTGAAAATATCCCGGGCGTTTCTGTGCTGGCCGTCAGGGGAACCGACCTGATTGCCGGCGGGTCCTTCACCACCGCTGGCGGCGTCGCGGCCACCAATATCGCCTGTTGGAATGGCAGCGCCTGGTCTGCCCTTGGCGGAGGCACGGACGGCACGGTGCTGGCCCTGGCCGCCAGCGGCTCCAACCTCTATGTCGGCGGCAATTTCCTCGCGGCCGGCGGCGTAGCCGCCGCGAACATTGCCTGCTGGGACGGCAGCACCTGGTCCGCCCTTGGCGCCGGCGTGGATGAAACCGTCTTCGCCATAGCCCTTAGCGGCAATAACCTCTATGCGGGCGGGGCCTTCATGTCCGCCGGCTCCGGTGATGCCGCCAACATCGCCCGCTGGAACGGAACCGCCTGGTCGGCGCTGAGTTCGGGCACTGGCGGCAGCGTCTTTGCCCTCGCCGCCAGCGGCGCCAACCTCTACGTCGGCGGTGATTTTTTTAGTGCGGGCGGCCTGAACGCCTACAATCTGGCCCTGTGGAATGGCTTTCTGTGGTCCACGCTCGGCGCCGGCGAGGGCAATGTGCCGTTCGGCTCGATCCTGAAGATTGCAGTCAGCGGGGCGGACGTTTATGTAGGCGGCTCTTTCCGCTCGGTCGGTTATGTGGCCGCCAACAACATTGCCCGCTGGAACGGCTCCTTCTGGTCGGCCCTCGGCAGCGGTGTGGATGGCCCGGTTTCCGCCCTGTGCCTTGTCGGCACTGACCTTTACGTCGGCGGCTCCTTCGCCACCGCCGGCGAAGTTGCGGCGGCCAACATCGCCAAATGGGACGGCGGCAGTTGGTCGGCCCTGGGAGATGGGGTGGACGATGCGGTGACGGCCATCGCGGCTTTGGGCCCTGATGTCTATGCCGGGGGCAATTTTGCCACCGCCGGAAATCTGCCCGCCAACAACATCGCCCGCTGGGACGGCGCGGCCTGGTCTCCGTTAGGCGAAGGGCTGGATGGCCCGGTGTTCGCGCTGGCAGCCGGCGCGGACGACCTGTATGCCGGCGGCGATTTCACCACGGCCGACGGCTCCGTTACGGCCAACAAAATCGCGCGCTGGGACGGCGCGGCCTGGTCGGCGCTGGATCTGGGCCTGGATGACGTGGTGCACTGCATCGCGATTAAAGGGACTAACGTCTATGTCGGGGGTAATTTCACCGAAGCCGGGGGTGAAAGCGCGTCCGGGGTGGCCCGCTGGGACGGCTCGAGCTGGTTCCCCCTGGGCGACGGCGTGGGCAACGCCGACACCAATGCCTCGGTGACGGCGCTCGACTTCGCCGGCGAAGCCCTCTTCATCGGCGGCTCCTTCACCCTGGCCGGGACGGCTGGCGCCACCAACGTCGCCCGCTGGGATGGAACCCAATGGACGGCGCTGGGCGGCGGGGTCAATCAGCCAGTGGTCACCCTGGCTGTGGGGGGGACGGATGTCTATTTTGGCGGAAGTTTCACCCGCGCCGGCGATCAGCCCTCCTACCACCTGGCCCAATGGCATGACGCCCCGCCGCCCCCCAACGACAATTTCGAGGCGCGCATTGCTTTGTCAGGTTCCCTGGTGGTGACCAATGGCGATAATACCGGCGGCAGCAAGCAAATGGATGAACCCTACCATTCCGGCATCTACGGCGGGCGATCCGTCTGGTGGTCCTGGACCGCCCCCACCAGCGACACCGTCACTATTTCGACCGCCGGCACCGCCTTTGACACCGTGCTGGCCATCTACACCGGCGCCGAACTGTCCGCTCTGACCGAAGTCGCCAGCAACGACGATGATCCCAACGGCGGCGTCACCAGCCGGGTTACCTTCTCCGCCGCCGCCGGCACCCCCTACCAGATTGCGGTGGACGGCTACAACGGCGAGTATGGCAATATCGCTTTGCGCATCGTGGTCGGCGTCCCGCCGGCCATCACAGCCCAGCCGCAAAGCCAGACCGTCCCCGCCGGCGCCACTGTCACCTTCTCCGTCGCGGCCACGGGCACGGTGCCCCTGAGCTACCAATGGCGCCTGGCCGGCACCAACCTGCCGGGAGCCACCGCCAGCAGCTTCACCCGGACCAATGTCCAACTCGCCGACGCGGGCAACTATTCCGTCGAGGTCGCCAACAGCGCGGGCTCGGTCACCAGCCAGGATGCCATCCTGACCGTAAACGCGCCGCCGCTGATCATCGCCCAGCCGCAAGGCCAGACCGTGACCGAAGACGACAGCGTCGGCTTCACCGTGGTGGTCACCGGATCCCCGGTGCTGAAATACCAGTGGCGCTTCGGCGGCACCAATCTGCCGGGAGCCACCGGGACCAGCTACCTAATCAACCATGCCCAGGCCGGCCAGGCCGGGGACTACTCGGTGGTGGTGACCAACGCCTTTGGCTCCGCCACCAGCTCCAACGCCACCCTGGTGGTGCTTGTGCCTCCCGCCATTCTGGCCCAGCCGCTTGACCAAACCGTCTCCCCCGGCTCCAACGCGACATTCTCCGTCACCGCCACCGGCACCGCGCCGCTCAGCTACCAGTGGCGTTTTGAGGGCGATGACCTGCCGGGGGCCACGGCCAGCGTCTTTACCCGCACCAACGTCCAGCCCGCCGACGCGGGCAACTACTCGGTCATGGTCACCAACCTCGCCGGCGGCATCCTGAGCTCAAACGCGGCGCTCACCCTCCTTGCGCCTCAGCCGGTGGCGCTCCTGTCGCCCCAGCGCCTGGAAAACGGCCAGTTCCAATTCACGGTAACTGGCGCCGTCAACCAGGTCTTCAGCATCCTCGCCTCGACTGATCTCCAGGCCTGGACTTCCCTCCGCACCAACACGCTCACCAACGGCAGCCAGGTGTATATTGATTCCGAGGCAACCAACTTCACTCATCGCTTCTATCGCGGCCTGTCCGCGCCGTAGAGAAAGCTCGCGAACATTGCCCGATCCGATAACGGCTATCATCCTCTGGGGGTTGCTTTGGGATGATGGCGCTTTCCCAGGGGAGGAGCGGCTATGGCCTGGCCGGTTCGTGATACGGCTGATGCGCCTGATAGCGTTCCAGTAATTGCTGGTTCTTTTCCGCAAGGCCGCTCTGTCCCAATGCCCGCGCACGGGCGATCGCCTCCCGGGCGGTCGCGACCGCCGCGTCGAAATGCCCGGCTTCCGCATAAGCGGCCGCCAGGGTGCCCAGCAGAAGGGGACGCTGGTAGCGCGTCAACTCGCAGGCGCGTTTCGCGAATTGAACCGCCTCCCCGCCCTTGCGAATGTTGGCGTCCGGGTCCGTCGCCAGGATCCACGCCAAATTATTAAGGGCTTCGGGATGATCGGGCCTCCGGCGCAAACCTTCGCGGTAATGTTCGACCGCCCGGGCGCTTTCGCCGCTCTGACTGAGCACCTGCGCCAAACTTAAATGGGCGTTCGCATCCCGCGGGTTTCGGCGCAGGATTTCCCCGAAGCGGCGGGAAGCTTCCTCCAGTTGCCCGCGCCGCGCCAGGACGTTGGCGCACAGGAGTTCCGCTTCTACAAATCCCGGCTGCAACCGCAGAGCCTCCCGACCCAGTTGTTCGGCTCCGTCCAGGTCGCCAGCTTCCAGCAAAGCGTTCCCCAGGTACTCCTGCGCCAGTGGGTTGTCCCGGGTCACCGCAATCGCCTGGCGAAAGAGCGTCTCCGTCGTTCGCCAGTGCCGCGTTTGCTGCCGGGTCACCACCAGCAAAACGGCCAGCGCCCCAAGGGCGGCCGCACCTAAAAACGCCGTCCCATACTTGCTTCGGCGGGCAAGGGCTTCGCCACCCCAGGCCAGCATGATGAACAAGCCAATGTACGGCAGGTAAGTGTACCGATCCGCCATCGCCTGCTCCCCGACCTGCACCAGCCCAATGACCGGCACCAGCATGCCCAAAAACCAAAACCAGCCCATCGCCACATAGCGCCGCCGCGCCCACATCCGCATCGCCAGCACGGTGATGACCGCCAACACCAGCGCTGCGCCCCAAACCCGTCCCGCGGCCCATTGCTCCGGGCGCGGGTAGTAAACCGCCAGGCCCGCCGGCCAGACCAGCTTGCCCAGGTAGCGAACATAAGCCACCAGCGCATTGGCCGCCCGCCCGCCCAGCGACAACTCCGCCATCGAAACCGTCGCGCCTCCCGCATGCTGCACCAGGCACGTCGCGACGCTTGAAGCCGCCGCCAGGACGAAGAAAGGCAGCTTTTCCCGAAGGAGAAGGAGTAGCGGGCGCAGCGCGGAGGGCGCGGGGGGCGGGGCGGATTTCCTGCCCTGCCTGCCTCTCGCCGCCAACTCCGCTTCTTCCTTTCCCCACCGCCGCAACGGCCAATAATCCACCAACAGCAGCACGAAGGGCACCGTCACCAGCATGGGCTTGCTCATCAGCCCCAGGGCAAAGAAACCCAGCGCGAGCAGGTAGAAGGCGATGGCGGGGAGATGGAAGCGCCCTCCTACGCCTTTCGTCAACCGCTCATCTTCATTCGCCAAACCTGCTCCTCCCAGCCCCGTTCTTTCCGCTCCCATCTTCCGCCGGCTTTCCGCATATCGCACATACGCCCCCAGCGTCAGCATAAAGAAAAACCCGCTCAGCACGTCCTTGCGTTCCGCCACCCAGGCAACGGATTCGACATGCGCCGGATGCAAGGCGAACAGCGCGGCCACCAGGGCGCAAAGCGCGGTTTGCGGTTCAAACCCGGCCTCCCCCTCTTCACGGTTCGTGCTTCCCGCGGCCCGCCGCAACACCAGAAACAGCAGTATCGCGTTAACCGTGTGCAGCAGCAGGCTCGTCAGATGATGTCCCCACGCCCGCAACCCAAAAAGCTGCGCGTCCAACTGGTGCGAGAGCCACGTCAGCGGATGCCAGTTGGCCGCGTGGCCCGTGGTAAACGCCCAGGCCAGCCCTTTCCCGCTCAGCCCGGCCTGGACTTGATAGTTTTCGGTGACATAGAGCGGGTCATCAAGGTCCACAAACCCGCAGCGCAGGACCGGCCAATACGCCAGCCAGGTTGCCAGCGCCAGCAGCAGGCAGAGCAGCCATTTCCGGCTCGCGTCCGGGGTTTTCATGGCGGGGGCGGCGCGCCCAGTGCCTGGAGCGCCTGCCGGGCCGGGGCGTGATCCGGCCGCAGCCGCAGCGCCTCGCGCAAATGGCTGATCGCCGCTTCGGTCCGGCCCTGGGCCGCCAGCGCTTTGCCCAGATGAAACTGTGCGTCGGCATTGCCGGGGGCGAGTTGCACGGCCCGTTCATAGCAGGCAATGGCTTCACTCCATTCCTGCCGCGCCGCCAGCAGCCGTCCCAAATTGATTTGATAGGTGGCGTTGCCGGCCTCGAGGCGCGCCGCTTCCCGCATCGCCAGCACCGCTTCCTCGAGCCGTCCCTGCCGGGCCAGCGCAATGCCCAGGTCATGCTGCGCCTGCGCGAAATCCGGCTTTGCCTGCAACGCCTGCCGGTAATGGGCCACGGCTTCGTCGGCCCGCCCCAGTTTGACCAGCGCATTGGCCAGCCCATAATGCGCCGCAACTTGCTCGGGCCGGACCCGCAAAGAAGCCTCGTAATACGGCACCGCCTCGGCAAACCGCCCCACCCCGGCCAGCGCGTTGGCCAGGCTGTTCAAAACGCCCGTGTCCTCCGGCCGGGCTTTGACGACCACCTCCAGGTGCGGGATGGCCTCGCGGAACCTCCCCAACTCGCGGCAGGCGGCGGCCAGGTTCTCATGCGCCAGCACATAATCCGGCCGGGAACGCAGCGCCGCCTCGAAATACGGGATGGCCTCGGCAAATTGCTTCCGCCCGGCCAGGATGCACCCGATGTTGTTCAACGGATCCGGATAGCGCGGCTGCATTTCCACCGCCTTGCGGTAGTACGTCAACGCCTCGTCCGTGCGCCCCTCACCGTCCAGCCATCCGCCCAGGTTGTAGGCGGCTATAAAATTGTTGCGGCTGACCGCCAGGGCATGGCGGTAAAGGCGCTCGCTGCCGCGCCAGCAACGACACTGGTCGCGCGTCCGCAGCACACACCCCAACAGCACGAGCGCCGCCAGGCAAACCAGCATCGGTTTAAGCCCCCTCCACCGCCCCGCTTTCCGCCGTCCCGCCTCGTAAACGCCCCAGATCACTACGATGAGAACGCCCACCATTGGCAGGTAGGTGTAGCGATCGGCCAGGGATTGCTCGCCCACCTGCACCAGCCCAATCACCGGCACCAACATGCCCAAAAACCAGAACCAGCCGGTCACCCCAAAAGGATGCCGCCGCCGCTGCCAAAGCACCAATCCCGTCACGCCCGCCAGCAAAACCAATCCCAGCAAAACCAACCCCAGCGGCCAATGCCCCGGATGCGGATACGGCGTCGCCAGGTTCAGCGGCCAAAAAGTTTTCCCCAGGTAACGCGCATACGCCACCAGCGCATTGCTCACCCGCGCCCCCAACGCCAGGTTCGACAGCGGCTGCATCGCCGGCCGCTGCGCCACCACCGTCGCCGCGCACGAAGCCGCCGCCAGGGCAAAGAAGGGCAGCTTTTCCAGGAAAAGCCGGGAAAGCCCGCCGGGGGAAGAAAGCGGATGCGGCGTGAGGTGAGACGCCGCCGCCGCCGCCTCGGTCTGCCCGCCGGGCCGGTCTTCCGCCGCCCCGCCGCTTTCGCGCCCCCGCCACCGCCCCAGCGGCCAATAATCCAGCAGCAACAGCACGAAGGGCACCGTCACCAGCATCGGCTTGCTCATCAGCCCCAGGGCAAAGAAACCCAGGGCGAAAAGATAGCAACCTAACGCGGAAAAACCCCCGTGCCGCCCGCCGCCCGTTTCCCGCCCCGCCCCTTCCTGTTCCCGCCGTCGTTCGGCATACCGCACATACGCTCCCAGCGTCAGCATGAAGAAAAACCCGCTCAACACGTCCTTGCGCTCCGCCACCCAGGCCACCGACTCCACGCGCAGCGGATGCAACGCAAACAGCCCCGCCACCCCCGCGCACAGCCAGTCGCGCGCGGCCGGGCTCATTCCTCCCGCCGCGCTCCGCGTCGCCCGCCGCAGCACCAGGAACAACAATACCGCGTTGGCGGCATGGAGCAGCAAGCTCGTCAGGTGATGCCCCCACGCCCGCCGCCCAAAAAGCTGCACATCCAACTGGTGCGAGAGCCACGTCAGCGGATGCCAGTTGCCCGCATGACCCGCCGTGAACGCCCACTTCACCCCCGCCCAACTCAGGCCGGCCAGCACCTGCGCATTCTCGAGGACGTAATCCCGGTCATCGTAGCTGACAAACCCATTCCGCAGTATCGGCCCAAACGCCACCAGCGTCGCCGCCACCAGGGCCATCCCCATCAGCACGGCGCGGCGCCGGCTGCCCCGCGGTTCCTCCGCGGTCCCGGCTTGTGGCGGTTGGTTCGATTCCATTTGCGGCCACATACAACCATAAATACGCGCAAATGAACACCGTTTTCCGGGTCGGCAGGTTCCGCCGCCTTGAATCTATTGACTTGTACGCCGATAACAAATGGCCCCGTCCGCCACCGCCAACCCCACAAAATTGCCCTTGCGCGAAGGCACCCCGCCCGCCAGCCTTCCCCCAGACCCTTGGGGTGGGGGCGGCTGGAACTCCCAGCCCAAGGAACGGCAGGAAGCGGAGTCGCTTTCCGGCCCGTAATAGACAGACAATTAGAACAACAATAGAGAGGACCTACATTATGAAAGTACTCACATCTCCGCGCACGGGCAGTCTGGGCGCGGAAACCTACTACCAATCCCCCTTCGGCGTGTGCGCCCGACGGCGCAC
>JAAYVL010000035.1 GCA_012517205.1 Verrucomicrobiota bacterium | reverse complement strand
GGCGATTTCATGGCCGAGGACGCCCTCGACTTCGCGGGGGTGCATGCGTTGGAGCAGGCCGCTCGAAACGGCGACCAGGGAGCGGGATTTGGTCGGGCCGGTGGCAAACGCGTTGACTTCGGGGGATGAGTAGATGCCGACCTCGGGAAGTTGGGGCAGGTTCGCGCTGCGGGCCAGGCCGTGGACGGTTTGCACCAGCTCCCGCAAGGCGGGGTCGGAGGTGTTCGGGGGAATCACCTGCACGCCCATGGTCCACTTGGCCATGAGGCGGGAAAGGGCCAGGGAAATGAACGCGCCGACAAAGCCCCACAGCAGGCAAATGATCGCGAGTTGGGTCAGGCCGCCCTCGGGAAAGTACCGCCCGACCCGCAGCAGGCTCAACACCACGGAGATGGTGGTCACCACCAGCAGGTTGACCACCACCAGCAACAGGATGCGTTTCGAGATTTGTGCAAACTTCATAATCCGTGAAAGTTACGTTAAGGGAAAATATTTGGCTTGGCAAGCGGCGGCGGATCCTATAGTTTGGGAGGTGTTCTTTGAAACTGATGGGCCGGTTGCCCATCGCATACACTGCCAAATGTCAGGGAACCCCGTGCGAATCGGGGACGGTTGCGCCACTGTAACGGGTTGCGAGCTTCCAAAGCCACTGGTCGGTTAAAAGACTGGGAAGGTGGAAGCGAGATTTCTAGCCCGGAGTCAGGATATCGGTTTGGCGGTGCTCGTCAGGGCCTCGCGGCCGGACAGGCAGAATGCCTGGCCGGTTTGAGGGGGCCAACTTCTCCGTCAAAGAGAAGGATGGGGCCAGCCTGGCGCGTGAGTGCGCGCCAGGATTTGATGAATGCCTTCATTCACCGATTTGCCGGGTCTGGAGGCTTTTGTTTTCCGGGCTTCGCTCTGGTCTCTCCAACATTAATCCCGCCGCGCGGGTTTGTTCCGCCGGCTTTGTGAAAGATCAGTAAGATGCGAAACATGTGGAAAGCCCGTTGGTTTGTGCTGGCGCTGGCCAGTGGTTTGGTGGTGGGGGCCGTTCAGGCCCAGACGCTCAGTATGCAGGAGGATTTTGCCGCCGATCCCGCGGCCCGCGGCTGGCTGGTGCATGGTCATACCAACCTGTTTTATTGGAACCCCACCAACCAGAACCTTGAAGTGACGTGGGACTCTTCATTGTCCAACAGCTACTTTTGCCATCCGCTGGGCGCGACGCTGACGATGGAGGATGATTTTAGCGTTGCCTTTGACCTGGAACTTCACGAAGCGGCGATTGGCGGCTATGGCTTCGAGCTAGCCCTGGGGCTGTTGAACCTGGCCGACGCCACGCAACCGGGCTTCCTGCGGGGCACGGGGGCTGATTCGCCGAACCTGGTGGAGTTTGACTACTTTCCAGACCCGGAGGGAGAATTGTGGTGGGGGGCTTCGGTTACGACCATGATGGTGGATTGGGTGGGGACGGACAGCAGCCATTGGTCGCTGGGAGGGTTTGCCGGCATGGAATTGGCCGCCCATAATCTTTACCATGTGGAATTGGTCTATGCGGCGGATACGCGCACGCTCCGCACCACGATCACCAACCTCACGCTGGGGGGGATCGCGGTTGGCCCGGTGCCGGAAGCGTATTTGCCTCCGACATTTCTGGGCTTCCGCGTGGATCACATTGCCATCGCCAGCTACAGCGACGCCAATAGTTGGGGCAGCCTGTGGGCCCGGGGCACCGTGGACAACCTGGGCGTCGCCGGCACCGCGCGGGCAATCGGCAGGGTGCAAGGCGGCTGGGGCGCGGGCGGGGTTTGGCAGGCCCGCTTTTTTAGCCGTGCCGACTGGCGCTACACCCTGGAGCGCACGACGGATTTCCAGTCCTGGACGCCCGTCTCTGCGACCCGCCAGGGAGTGGAGGGGGACCTGGTGTTGCAGGATGCCGAACCGCCTGCCGCCGCGGCATTTTACCGTGTGCGCGCAGAGCAGCCATGAGCCGCGCGGGTGCCCGGGTGCGCCGGGAGCCGGGGCGTGCCTTTACGCTGATAGAATTGCTGTCGGTCATTGCCGTCATCGCCATTCTGGCCGCGCTGCTATTGCCGGCTTTGGCGCACGGCCGGGCCTCGGCCAACCGGGTTAAGTGCGCCAGCGGGCTTCGTCAGCTTGGCCTGGCCGCCCAGCTTTATTGGGATGACAACGCCGGCAACTGTTTCCGCTACCTGATGGGGCAAACGAACGTGGGCCAGCTTTGCTGGTTCGGCTGGCTGGGCCCCGGGGAGGAAGGCCAACGGCCCTTCGATGCGACGAGGGGCGCGCTTTATCCCTATCTGCGCGGGCGCGGAGTGGAAATCTGCCCAGCCCTCGACTATAGCCTGGCCAGGTTCAAGCTCAAGGCGTCCGGGGCGGCCTATGGTTACGGTTACAACCTCGCGCTTTCCGTTTCGTTAAAGAAACCGCCGGTGCGGATTGCGCAGATCACGCGCCCGGCGGACCAGGCCCTGCTGGGAGATGCCGCGCAGGTGAACGATTTTCAGGCTCCGGCCTCGCCTGCGAATCCCCGGTTGGAAGAGTTCTATTATCTCGATGCGCCGACGAATTACGCCAGTCGCGCCTATTACCCCAATGGCCACTTCCGGCACGCGCACAAGGCGAATGTGGTGTTCTGCGATGGCCATGTGGCCGGGGAAGGCATGGTGCCCGGTTCGCTGGACCGCCGGCTGCCAGACCTGCATGTAGGCAGCTTGCGCCCGGAAATCTTGCGGCTGCCGTAAGAGGCCGGTCCCGGGAAGCCACAGCCTGGGCGGGCGGGCGATCCGGGGCTGATTGGGCGTCAGACAACGGCCAATTCGGGAATGGTGGTCAAACCTTGGGCAACCGCGAACCGGGTCAGCCCGGCGATGGTGTGGATGTCCAGCTTGCGCATCAGGCGCTCGCGGTAGGTTTCCACGGTGCGCGGGCTGATGTGAAGGCGTTCGGCCATCTCCTTATTACTGAGTCCTTCCGCAATGTAAACGAGGACTTCCCGCTCGCGGGTGGTCAAGCCGGCGGGGTGAAACTCCTGTCCGGAACCGCGAACGTATTGGTTGAGGGTGGCGTGCAACGCCTCCGGACTGAAAAACGGCTGGCCGGCGTTGACCGTTTCAATCGCCCGGACGAGTTCGTCCGGCGGCGCCTGTTTGAGGACGTAGCCGCTGGCGCCCGCCTGGGCGCTGCGCAGCACATAGGTGGGGTTTGCATGGGCGGATAGAATCAGCACCCTGGTTTTGGAATGTTCTTTGCGCAGCGCTTCGGCCACCGCCAGCCCGGATAGGTTGGGCATTTCCAGGTCGGTCAACAGGACATCCGGCATCAATTCCCTCGTTTTACTGAGGGCTTCCTGGCCATCGGCGGCTTCGCCCAGGACTTCGATTCTCGGACAGGGGGTCAGGCAGCTTTTGATGCCCCGGCGCACAACGGGGTGGTCATCCGCCAGCAGCAGGCTGATCTTGCGATTGGAAGCGGGAAGTGAGGGCGGGAGTTCAGATAGCGGGGAGTCGGGTGAGGGGAGGGGAGACATGGCAAAACATTCAGTTTAGCAGGGGTGGCGCAGGCTTCGAAGAATTAATGCGCGCTCCTGGGAGGCCCGGCGGGCGGGGCTGACACTTGTTTTTATGGCTTCCGCGCCAAGCCATAAATTAAAACAAGGGCGGTTCGGTTGTCCGAACCGCCCCACCGTACTAATCTTACGCCTGGAGGAACGAGGCATATCGTGCGAACAGTTTTGCATGCGGAATCAAAACCGACAATCGGGGCAAACCTGAAAATACTATCGGGGATTCTCCGGGGCGGGGTCGGGCCGTTTTACCCCCAGTGGGCGCCGGAGAATACGCGCGGGCCTCTGGCTCGCCGCGGGATCGTCTCCGAACCTTATTCCGTTCCGGCAACGCGGCCGGCGCGCGCTATCGGTCGGGCGGGAAAATGACTTGCACCTCTTCGGGCACCACGCGCAGATGGGTAATCCCGGTCGGGGCCGCTACTTCAACGCGCTTGCGCAGCTCGCGCGCCGTCGTCACCCCGGTCAGATCCACGATTGCCCGGATGTCTTTGCTCTGCACGTTTTGGAGAGTTTTGGAGTCTCCGCGCACCCGGACCTGGACTTGATTGGGGCTGACCCGGAAATCACGCACATCTTCGGTCGCGGAAACAACGGCAATCGGCAGGTGGGAAAACACGCGCTCATCGGTTTGGGCATCCGTTTGGCTGGCAAAGGTGACGATGAACCAGACCAGCACCGCCAGCACCAGCGAGAAGAGCTTCAGCCAGAAATCCTCGAAAACCAGGTTGCGCAGGAAGGCAATCATAGGCTGGCGCTTTTGCCGGTGGAGGGAGCCGGCGAATCCGCCCGGGCCACATGGACCGGCCCCGGTTTGGCGTCGTCGGCATTGCGAAACCAGGGCCCGCCCAGCCAGTTGCGCGAGCGAACGGGACTGACAAGCACGGACGTCAGAAAGGCGCGCAATTCTTCGACTGTCACCCCGCGCATCAACTGGCCCTTGTAGGCATAGGAAATTGCCCCGGTCTCCTCCGACACCGCTACCACCACCGCATCGGTTTCCTCGCTGAGACCGATGGCCGCCCGGTGCCGCGTGCCCAGGGAGGGGTGCAAATCCTGCCGCTGCGTCAGCGGAAAGATGCAGGCCGCGAAAGCAATGCGATCGCCTTGCAGGATCACTCCGCCGTCATGGATCGCGTTGTTCGGGAAGAAAATCGTCTCCAGCATCTCTGGCGTTGCCTCGCAATCCACGCGGATGCCGGATTCAACTGCCTCTTGCAGGTGGATGGAACGCTCCACCGCAATCAGCGCGCCGATGCGCACGTCGGCCAGCCGCTCGACGGTCTGAATAATCACTTCGATGTTTTCCCGTTGCTCGTGCGCGGTGGCAAAGAGGGGCAAGTTGCCAAGCTCCGCCAGCATGCGGCGCAGTTCCGGCTGGAAGATCACCAGCACCGCCAGCACGAAGAACGCGGAGAATCCGCCCAGGAAGTATTGCAACACCTTGAACTTGAGCAGGTAGCTCACCAGCACCAGCGCCAGCAGCGCCACCAGAAAACCCGTCACCACCGGCGCGCCCCGGGTGCCGCGCACAAACCGGAAACCGCCATAGATTCCCGCCGCCAGAATCAGAATCTCCAGCGCGGGACGCCAGGCCGTTTGCAAGGTTTGCCACATGGTAGCCGTATCAGTTCTGTTTCGCCAGAATGGCTTCGGTCATCCGAATAGCCTGCACGGTCTCCGCCACGTCATGGGCACGAATCAATTGCACCCCGTCCGCCACCGTCAGGCAGGCGCAGGCCAAAGCCCCCGGCAGCCGTTCCGCCGGTTCCGCGCCCAGCAGCGTCCCGATAAAAGACTTGCGTGAAACGCCCACCAGCAACGGGCGCTCGAACTTTGCAAAAGCCCGCATCGCCCCCAGCAACTGCAAGTTATGCCCGGCCGTCTTGCCAAAGCCAATTCCGGGGTCCAGTATAAGCTGTTCCCCGAATACGCCGCAATTGCGCAGTCGCTGGACCCGTTCCGCAAAGAACTCGCCGACCTCGCGGACGACATCGGTATAGGCGGGATTGAGCTGCATGGTTTGCGGGGTGCCCTGCGCATGCATGCACACGTAGCCCGCCCGGGTTTCGGCGGCCAGCCGCCACATGGCCTCCCGCTCGCCATAGGCCGCGACGTCATTGATGATGCTGGCTCCCGCGGCCAGCGCTGCCTGGGCGACTCCGGGCTTGGCCGTGTCAATCGAAAGCGGCACTTTGAGCCGCCCGGCCAATTGTTCGATTACCGGCATCACCCGGCGCAGTTCTTCGGACTCCGTCACTGGCGCGGCGCCCGGGCGCGTGGATTCGCCGCCCACATCAATAATCTCCGCCCCCTCTTCCACCAACTGCAGCGCATGGGCCACTGCTGCCCGCGTGTCCAGAAACCGCCCGCCATCATAAAACGAGTCAGGCGTGACGTTCACGATGCCCATCACCAGCGCGGGGCGCGGGAAAGTGAACTCAAACTGGCGGCAGCGCAGCTTCACCCCTGGCCTCAAAGCCCTCCTTCGGCGCCTGATCGGTTCGGCTGAATCAATTCGATTTCGTAGCCTTCCGGGGCATCTATAAAGGCCAGGCCGCCGCCATCGGCGTTGAGATGTGGGCCGTCCGAATACGCCAGACCCAACCGCGCGAGGTGACGGCCGAATTCCTCCAAGCTGTCCACGGCAAACGCCAGGTGCGTCAAATCCGGCTGCACCTGCACCGGGCCGCTTGCGGGAAAGCAACACAGTTCAATTAACTCTTCGCTGTCTGGTGCTTTAAGGAATACCAGTTCCGCGCCCCGTGGCGATTGGTGCCGCCGCACCTCCTGCAAACCGAGCACCTCGCGGTAGAACTTCACGGTTCGCTCCAGATCGTTCACGCGGTATCGTGTATGAAGTAGTTTCCTGGCCAGATTCATGCGCCCACGATAACGCGGAATCGGCCCAAGGCAATCGGCAATTATTAAACCTCCGCTTTATGCGCCACCCGGTATCTGTTCTCCCAGGCGGGAGTCAGGAGGGACGGACGGCGGGGCCTGGTGGGAATTACGTGGGTTCGGCGGGGGCGGCGTTGCGCCGGGCCATGATCGCATCAGTGATGCGGGCGGCCAGTTCCGGCTTCTCCGCCAATGCCCGCTGCGCCGCGTCTTTGCCTTGCCCGATCAGCTCGCCCTCGAATTGCAGCCAGGCGCCCTTTTTGTCTACGGCCCCCGACTCGATGCCGACATCCAGGAGGCTGCCTTCCTTGTTAATGCCGTGGTTGTAGAGGATATCGAACTCGGCTTCGGCGAAAGGCGGGGCAACCTTGTTCTTGACGATCTTTACCTTCACATGGTTGCCGATGGCGTTACCCGCGGCATCCTTGAGCGTATCCTTGCGGCGGATGTCAATGCGGACGCTGGCGTAAAACTTGAGCGCCTTGCCCCCCGGAGTGGTTTCGGGGTTGCCGAACATCACGCCGACCTTCTCGCGCATTTGGTTGGTGAAGACGCAGGTAGTCTTGGCTTTGGCCAGGATGGCGGTGAGTTTGCGCAGCGCCTGGCTCATCAACCGTGCCTGCATGCCCATCGTCGCCATGCCCATCTCGCCCTCCAATTCCGCCTTCGGCACCAAGGCCGCCACGGAGTCCACGACGATCACATCCAATGCGTTGGTGCGGGCCAGCGTCTCGCAGATGGACAGCGCTTCTTCGCCACTGTCAGGCTGAGATACCAGCAAGTCATCCAGGTCGACTCCCAGTCTCTTGGCATAGGCCGGATCCAGCGCGTGCTCGGCGTCAATGAATGCCGCCAGTCCGCCCCCTTTCTGGGCATTAGCGATCACGTGCAGCATAAGGGTCGTTTTGCCCGAAGACTCGGGGCCAAAGATTTCCACCACGCGCCCGCGCGGTATGCCGCCCACGCCCAGCGCCAGGTCCAGCGCCAGGGCGCCGGTGGGGATGACCTCGATTCGCCGGAGCGCTCGCGCGTCACCCAGGCGCATGATGCTCCCGTCACCATAGGCTCGGGTAATGGCGGAAATGGCGGCATCCAGATCGCGCTGGCGCGCGGCGGATGCCTTGGCAGCTTCGGTCGCCCTGGTATCGGCGGCCACAAATTTTTCAGCAGTTTTGGGAGGCATATTTGTGTATACGTAATCGTAAATCTTACGGACAATCGTTGGCTATATTGGGACATTCCGCGCGAGTAGTCAAACGCCTGTTTTCAGACCCTTCGCTGTTTTCTGGCTTGCGGAGCTCAATGTCCGGCAATGCCGAGAATCTCACCTGTAGCCTGTCATCAGCGGCAAGGTAGTTGCGGTCCGGTAAGGATGTTCCCCAGAACTGCCAGGCAGAACAAATACCCTGTTACGCATAGCGTTGGGTTTAATTTGACCTTCCAATTTCTTTAGCCGCATTTCTTCGCCCTCTTCCCTCTCTATCTAATCGTAATCTGCATCTGAGGGGCTGCCGTTTTGAGACAAAGAAAAAGCGGAGGGAACAACGGAGACCGCATAAGCAAAGCGCTTGACGCTCCAGGTTGCTCTTTCTAATGTTGTGCCATGCTCGACGAGGGGCAAAACCAAATCTCCCTCATCCGTGCGATGCACAGTACGGGCGAATGCGCAAAGCAATGCAGTTTTCCATGAAAAGATTATGTGGGTTTGTTCCGAGGCTCGCGCTTGTAGTGCCTATGGCATATCTTGCGGCCACTGCAGGGGCTGACACTCAAACGTCTACGTCACTACAATTGGTTAACTACAGCCTTTCGGCCGCCGCGCCGGGTTGGTATAATGCCATTTACTTACAGCCCAAGGGCGGCCGACTTCGTTCGGGCGATCGGATGTCCGACAATAATGGGCGCACTTGGCAAAGCAAACCGATGATGCCGGATTTTGTCACCGGATTGCCTCATGGCTATCGGCGGGAGCCCGTTACGTCGGTAGTAGATGGTTTTACCGGCCGGCTGCTGACGATTGTCAATGCGCTCGACACCCCGGGACTGGATCCGAAAATCAATGAGCCGCCAGTAGCGCAGCAGACCTATTACCTGCGTTATCGCGTGTCGGAAGGCGGCGGGCGGAGTTGGCTATTCGATGAGCCTGTCGTGCAGGTGGGTGGTTTCACGGCGCAGCATCCCTTTGAAGGAGTGTGGATTGGCAAGAACGCGATTTATCTTGGAGACCTGGGCTGCATTCCTATTGTCACGCGCACTGGCAGGGTTCTGCTCCCGGTGCAAACCACACCGCTGGGACCGGATGGCCAGTTATGGAATCCGAACGGAGGTCACTCTTACACTGACGTGCTAGTGCTGCGGGGAACCTGGACCAACGGTGCGCGCCTGGCATGGCGGGCTACCCAGCGTCTGGTGGGAAATCCCAATCGCACGCCTCGCGGCCTGATCGAACCCACGCTGGCGGAGTTCTCCGATGGCCGCATTCTAATGGTTATGCGCGGCAGCAATGGCGGTCAGGCGGACCCGCACTACAAACTGCCCAGCTATAAATGGTTTGCGTTCTCGTCTGACGGTGGTGAAACCTGGTCTGCACCTGAACCTTGGGGGTTCGAGGACGGGTCAACCTTTTTCTCACCCTCCTCGATGTCCGCATTGTTCCGGCATTCCAGCGGACGTTGCTTTTGGGTGGGCAACCTGGCTGAATCTAATTGTCAGGGTAACTTACCACGCTGGCCGCTGGTGGTCGGGGAGGTGGATTCTCGCACCCTGAAGTTGAAGCGTTCCAGCCTCCTCGCCGTGGATGCACCAACCTCAGCCGACCAATCTCGCGGGCGGCTGGACCTGTCGCACTGTACCCTGATTGAAGACCGGAAAACCAAACAGATCGTTCTCACCTATCCTCGCTCCTACAACGCTTACCAGTCCAACGAATGGGCGACCGTGCGGCTGGCAGTAAGGCCGGCGAAACCACGCCTGCTCCCCAGTCCGAAATCGAGGTAAAAGGCCGTGAATTGATCCGTTGGTGTGGTTGACTTTTTCGCTAGCTATGCCAGTATCGAGACAGGCTTGGTGAGACGGAAAGAACATGCTGTTTCACCCGCGCTGCGTTGAGTTTGGGCGCATCGCACCAAAAGCGAATTGGTTCGGTTCACTTACGATGGGGCAGTGCCACCGGCGCCGGTCGCCACCGTCAGAATCGCGTGGAAAACCGTTTAATATAAACAACTTGAGGAAAGAATTATGCATCAACGTGCTTCTCTGATTCTAACGACGATTTTATTGCTGGTAGCGCCGCTTCTTGCCCTGGCGACTGATAAAAAGCCCTTCCGGGCCGGTGTCGCCACCAGTAATATCACCCCCTGGTTGGACGATGGATTAGTAGGCAATTTTGGGACCCCGCCTCCAGCTAAATACGTTCACGACGAATTGCACGCACGCTGTTTTGTGCTCGACGATGGTGCTACGCAAATCGCCATTGTCGTTTGCGACAATATCTACATCAGTCGCGAGGTGCTCGATGAAGCCAAGCGGCAGATAACAGTGGCCACCAGACTGCCAGCAGATCGGATACTCGTATCAGGCACGCATACGCATTCATCCGTCAGTGCCCGCTGGAAGAATCCACTCCGGCCCGAGGCGGAATTTTCCGAATACCAGCGATTCATCGCTCACCGCATTGCCGATGGCGTCCGCTGTGCGCTCTACAACCTGCAGCCGGCGAAGATCGCATGGGGTGCGGTCGATCTGCCTGGCCAGGTGTTCTGTCGGCGCTGGCTGTTGAAGCCGGGTGCCGAAATATTCAACCCCTTTGGCGAACCCGACCAGGCCAAAATGAACCCGGGCAACCGGTCCGATTTGTTGAAACCGGCCAGCCCGGTTGATCCCCAGATCGTATTCTTTGCTCTGCAAACGCCCGCAGGCCAACCGATAGGACTATTGGCCAATTACTCACTCCATTACGTGGGCGGGACGGGACCGAACCATATCTCGGCCGACTACTTTGCTGCGTTTGCTGACCGAATTCAGGAATTGTTGGGTGCCGACCGGCTTGATCCGCCCTTTGTGGCGGCCATGAGCAATGGCACGAGCGGCAATATCAACAACATCAATTTCGCGGTTGTGCGCGAGAAACGCAAACCCTACGAACAAATACGTTTGGTCGCCGACGACTGTGCCCAGGCTGTTCTTAAGCGGTACCGGGAACTGGAGTGGCACGAGCAGGCATCATTGGGGATGCGGCAACGGGAACTGGAACTCGGAGTGCGCAAACCTACGCCCGCCCAACTTGAGCATGCGCGCAAGGTCTTGGCCGGTCCGCAGCGTGCAGACAAATTTCCCCATGAGCGGAACTATGCCGCCAAAGCGATCCAGCAACTCGAATCGCCCGATACCGTCCGCGTGATCCTTCAAGTCTTGCGTATTGGTGAGCTAGGCATTACGGCGATTCCGTTCGAGGTGTTTTCGGATACCGGCTTGGAGTTGAAGGCCCGCAGCCCGTTTAAGCCCACTTTTACCATCGAATTGGCCAATGGCGGATACGGCTATCTACCCACTCCCGAACAACACAAATTGGGAGGCTACGAAACGTGGCTGGGCTCGAACAAAGTGGAGTTGCAGGCATCGGTCAAGATCGTCAACACGCTGCTGGAAATGTTCAGCGAGTTGAAATAGAACAGAATTGGAGCATAAGCTCCGGGTTCAACTTGAAAAAAGGGAGGAACTGCAAGGTTGACGCTTCGCCACGGTAGCAGCAATCGTTGTAGGCGGTCAGCGAAGGTTGCTTCCGCTGGTTATCCCTTGGCCGATAAATGGGCATCTCCTGTCCGCTCGCGGCCATCCGGTTGCTGCTGCTCATCCGTATTTTAGCAGTCGATGGCCCCGAAACTCTTCCCAGTCGGCACTGCCGATGTTGTTGGCGAGTAAAGCGCCAACGGAGTCGACAGATTAATTCTCTTCGTCCGATCGTCAAATCCGTGTGGGGGTTTTCTTCTGATTCCCCCTTAATCTTCCGGCAATGGCTGGCCCTTGGTTTCCGGGGCCCAAATCAATGCGACAATGCCGACGAGGTAGATCGAAGACATGATCATGGCCACCGAGCGGAACGGCATCAGGGTGCTCAACCAGCCAAGCAGAAATGGAAATGGCGCGGCCAGGTAACGGACGGTGTTATAGCAGAAGCCGACGCCAGTGCCCCGCAGGCGGGTGGGGAATATTTCAGGAAAATAAATCGAGTAGCCGGCAAAACAAGATAAGGTTGCAAATCCGATCAGCGGCAGCATCCAGAGCACGTCGGTCGCCGTCTTTAATGCGTAGAAAACATACGACACGGAGCACAAACAAAGGACAAAGGCCGCGAGGAAAGCCGTTCGCCGGTTGAAATAAGTCGCTGCGAAGGTAAAGGCGAACATGCCCAGCAGCGCGCCGACGTCCTGCAACAGCGTGCCGCGGCTTATGGTCCGGTCAATGGTCCGCTGCAGTTCGCGAATGGCGCTGGGGAAAAGGTGCTCCACTAATTGCCGATTGAGTGAAATGATATTCTGTCGCTCCCCATTTTTCTGAACGCGCTGGATTAGATTCCGGGTGCGCTTTTTCAATTCCACTGATTGAAAGGCCGTCTCGTCATGAAGATCGTCTTCCTGAATGAGACGGTTGAGGTCGGTTACTAGCGCCTGCACGGTTGCGGCGGGGATATCCTTTTCGCTTCCGCAGTCTTCCACCAACCGGACCACCTCCGGAGACAGCTTGGCTTTCAGATGGATGACGGCAGGGGAGGGGGGCGATTTCAACGCCGCACAAACCTCTGCCGGCTTGAGGATTTCCTCGATCTGCAAAGGCCGATTCTTGAAGGCGGTGGTGATCAGTTCCGGCGAAAAGAAAGCAATTCCCCACAGGCCCACCATGCCGGCAACGCCTAGGCAAATACCGACCAGAGTGCTTTTGCGCCAACGCGGGTGTTGAAATAAATCGGCAAACGAGCCAACACGTTTGGCGGTTCCTCCGCCCGCGGCTTCTGCCTTGGCCTTAATCCAAACCTGCGGTTCTTTCAGCAGCAGAACCATGGGCACTGCCAGCAGGGCGGGAAACACACTGACAAAAGACAACACCTGCCAACCGCTATAATGGCCCCAGAAGTTTTCCATGCCTGGGGTAATCTTCAGGCTAAGCCCGGAGGCGAGCATGTTGCCGAACGCCGATAGAGCCTGCATTGAGCCTAACGCCATCGTGCGAAAGTGCTTGGGCACGCTTTCCGCCACCAGCGTCGTTGCTGCGCCAAACATGCCGCCGACTCCCAGTCCGAATAGAAACCGATAGATCAGAAACTCAATTCCACTCCGGGAAAACCCGGAAAGTCCCGAGAAGATGGTGTAAGCGAGAAGCGTGCTGACCATAGCTTTTACCCGGCCATAACGATCGCTCATCATTCCAAACAGTATGCCGCCCGTAGCCCAGCCAACCATCATCAGCAGAGTGGCTATCCCTCCCCAGTATTTGACCTCGCCGTCCGAAACCACCGCCCCGAGCAATTCCCGCAGCGCAGGCTCGCGCGACAGCACAAAGATTCGCTGGCCCATGCAGTCAAAAAGCCATCCGCAGGAGGCAAAAAAGACCACCAGCCAGTGATACCAGGTGATGGGTTCAACAATCGCTTCCGAGGGTACTGCGGAACTAACCGGCCGCGGGTGAGCCGGACTTCCAGAGTTGGACGAAGGGCGCATCGCGACCTATCCTGCTAAATTACGGGCGGACCTGTCAAGCGCTGCGGGCGCTTCTGCGCGCTTTTCGTGTTGCTGCGGCTAATATCAGATTTGAGTGCCAGGCGACGAGAACTTCTCCCGCCCCGCCAAGTTTCTATTGTTCAAACAGCAGGTTGAGCGGTATGGTCTGGCATGGCGCTGGTGCGGATTCTGGTGGATGGTTATAGCTTACTGTATAACTGGCCTCATTTGGTTCCGGGGCGAGCGCCACATTTTGCCGCGGCGCGGGATGCATTGATTGGATGTCTTACCCAGTATCAGGATGCCACCGGGATCCCCGTAACGATCTTTTTTGACGGCGCGGACTCGTTTGCTGGCAGGCCAATTGCTTCTTCGTCATCCATGGTTGAAGTCCTCTATTCTCGCAAGGGACAAACGGCCGATCAGATGATTGAGCGCGCAGTGCATCGTTTTGAGCCCTATGGCGAGGTTCTGGTCGTGACCGAAGACCGCGCCGAGCGTGATCTGGTAGTCAGCCTCGGTGGCAGTGTCGCCAGTTGCCACAGTTTCATCCAGGACGTCGAAAATGCCTTGGCGGACTTGGGAGACGAGATTAAATATCACAACCGCCGAGAGCGGCAAAGGTTTCAGCGGCCGAGGTAGCTGGCTGTTCCAGAAAGAGTAGCGTGGGAAAACAAAACCAGATTGATAAAAGAGTTGGAGAATCCCGTTACGGTCGCGGTTCCGGATGTTGGTTGATTCGGCTGGGAATGGTGGGGCTGGCGCTTTTGGTGGGGCTGGCTCCGTTCCCCCTCCGCGCACAGACCAATAGTGTGCAGCCAAAGGGCAACCGCTACCTGTTTATTGTGGACACTTCCCGTTCCATGCAGCGGCGTAGCGAGGCCATGCTCCAGGTAGTCCGCGGTTTGATCCTGTCCGGGTTCAACGGGCAGATACGGCGTGGCGATACGCTGGGTCTTTGGACCTTTAACCAGGGGCTGTATGCAGGGCGCCTCCCCCTGCAGGTGTGGTCGCATGAAGGACGGGAGGAGATTGCCGCGCGCACGATTGCTTTTCTTGAGACTCAGCAATATGCGGGGCGGGCGAACTTTGATAGCGTCCAGCCAGCGCTGGACCGCGTCATCGGGAATTCCGATCAGATTACCATAATGCTTATTTCCAGCGGTGACGAGAAAGTCCAGGGCACTCCCTTCGACCCTCAAATCGCAGATTATTATCGCCGCGGGCGCAACCAGCAAAAAAAAGCGCAGATGCCGTTTGTGACGATTTTGAGGGCGCAGCTAGGCCAATTAATCCATTGTTCCCTTAACATGGCGCCCCAGGCGTTGCAATTTCCTCCTTTGCCAGAAGCTCCGCCGGAGGTCGTTGCGGGCAAGCCATCTGATCCCAAACGCCCGGCGGAGGCAAAATCTTCGGCATCATCTGACCAGCCCAAGAAACAACCTCGCCCTGAGGAGGCACCCGTAGCCAAGCCTGCGCCCGTGCCCGTCAAGGCCGAAGCGCCTGTTCCTTCGGCGATGTCCACGAACGCCGCGAAGGCAACGGCTATTAAATCATCCGCAACCTCCGCCATTCCGGCGAAAGTCGAACAAGCGAAGGCGGCTCCGGCAGAGGCTAAAACTCCCGCGCCCGTGCCGCTGTTGCCAAAGGCGGAGCCGCCAGCGCCGATTATAAAACCGAAAATCGCCCCGGAACTGGTGGAACCAAAAGTGGGCGCCTCATCGCCAGTTGCGAGTTCTGCCCCAAAGTCTGAAGCAGATGCGCCCCCCAAGCCGGTTCCTGCTCCCGAGTCAAAGCCAACTCCGCCCCCGCCACCGCTTGTGCGGGAATCGGCAGGGACCAGTTCTTTGGCCACCGCTACGAATATCCCTTTTTCATCATCGCCATCTGTTCCGGCGATTGTTTCGTCTCCTGCGGGGGCGGTTTCCGTGGTGCAGACGGCTGCGGTTGCGGCGGCGACCCCTTCGGCGTCACGCAAGAATCTGTGGCTGGCGGCGCTCGCGCTAGCGCTAATCACGGGTGGCATTGTCGCCTTGCATTATTTGCAGCGCTCGCGCAGCGCGCCGCAAGGCAGTCTGATAACGCATTCGATTGAGCGTCGAAAGAAACCGTAGTCCGGTTTTAAGAGGGCAGCGATTGAGGGTGCGGCGAGGCAGGGAGCGTGGCGTGCATGACTTGCGCGGATGCGTGGATGAGCATGCTATTCCACCCGCAGCCACACGGTCTTCAGATAAGCCGGCTCGGCGCGTGAAACAGGGAAATCAAGTGGTTGTGGGACAGAATGACGCTGTATAATTTTCCGGCGCGCCCGGCGGATAGCTCGCTCGATAGCGGCGATAAATTCTTCGGGCGGCCAAGCCGCGGCATTCGTCGAGGCAAACAGAACTCCTCCGGCCGGGAGCAGGGGTAACGCGGCGGTTATGAGTTTTTCATAGTCCTTTTCCGCGCGAAATATTCCGGACGTTTTCGACTGGGAAAAGGTGGGCGGGTCGAGCAGAATCACATCGAAAGGCCGCTTCTTCTTTTCCAGCCGCCGCAGCCAGTCCAAGGTGTCGCCGTGTATAAAGTTGTGTTGTTCCGGGTCAAGCTGGTTCAGGCGAAAGTTGCGCCGGCCCCATTCCAGGTAGCGCTTCGAGAGGTCAATGCTCGTTACACGCGCTCCCGCGCGTGCCGCGCAAACGGAAAACCCGCAAGTATAGGCAAAGGTGTTGAGCGCTTCCCATTGTCGGGAGGCGGGCGGCGGAAGGCAAAGCGGGAAGCCCGCGGCAACATGGCGACTGAGCAAACGGCGACGGTTGTCGCGTTGGTCGAGAAAAAGCCCCATGGAATAGCCTTCGCTAAAGCTGAGTTCATACGCTACGCCGTTTTCGCGAACCGCGAAACGTTCCGGCGCGGGTTTTCCGAAAACAAGCCGGGGTGAAGCCGCCAGGCGTTGAACCTGCCCTGGTTGACGCGCCAGGAGCTTGTGGTAGGCGCCCTGCCGGGCGAGGGTTGCGGCGAAATGCTCCAGTTCGTTCTGTTGCGCTGCGGTGAGCGGCGACTCGCTTTGCGAGAGCAGGAAATCTCCCACGCGGTCAAGATACCAGCCGGGGCACCCGTCGCTCGCGCCATGGACAAGCCGATACGCTTGGGTTTCCTCGCCTTCAATCGTCGCCTGGCGCAAAGCCAAAGACGGCCAGGAAGCAGTAGTCCACAGCAAACCGCCCTTCGTCTGCGCCGCCGCGTAACTCTGGATGCCTGTAGGCGGGAGGTCTATGGGAACGGAGAACTGCATTACTTCGCCGGAAGCGGGATGTTTTAGTTGCAATTCCACAGCCTGTAAGCAAACCCGGGGCGCAGGCGTGCCGCCGTATAGCGTGTCCCCCAGTATGGGAATACCGTTCGCGGCTGCGTGGACCCGTATCTGGTGGGTGCGCCCGGTTAGCGGTTCGGCTTCGAACCAGTGCCAGTGATCGGCTGTTTTGCCCGGGACATGCGGCATTCTGACTGACCGGAACCGGGTTTCCGCAATCCCGCCGCCGCGTGTCAGGGGTTGGCTCAGGTAGCGGTCGCCCCGTCGAACCAGCGTGCTCTTGACCACAAACTCCTTTTGCCGGGCCGGGCGATCGGTCAGCAGCAGATATTTCTTTCGCACCACGCGCGCTGTGAATTGCGCCGTGAGGGAGCGGTTGGCCTGCGGCGTCTTGGCAAAGACCATCACGCCGGAAGTTTCCTTATCGAGCCGGTGAATAATGGCCAGGGCCGCCCACCGGGGCTCGCGGTGGCGCAGCCAGTCATAGAGCCCATCCCCGGCGTAGGGGCTGGGGGCATGTGTATTCAGACCGGCGGGTTTGTTGACCACCAGCAAATGCTCATCCTCGAATATCAGGCACGGCAGCACGGGATGATAAATTAAACGCCGATTTTCGCGCGGGCGGCTTAGCCTGGCCGTTGGAAGCCGCGCCGTTGCTTTCGCGATTCAAGAGCGGACCTCTGGCCCGGTATTAGAAAGTTGTTGCCCTTGCCCAGGCTCACCAGAAAATCCAGGCTCCCTTCCAAGCCACCCACAAGCCGAGCAGAAAATTGGTGATGGCATGTGCCGTCATCGCATCGCCCAGCCGTTGCTTGCGAATGACCAGCCACTGGTAGGCCAGGCCGCATAAGATGCCGGCCAGCCAGCGATCCGGGTGCAAAAGGCCAAAGATGGCTGAGGTGACGACAAAAGAAAGCCCGTGGAACTGGCTGAGCGGCATGGCGCGAAAGTCCCGCTTCACAAGCACGCGATAGAGGAAGGAGCGATAAAAGACCTCTTCAATCGGCGGCACGACCAGGGATGAACCGACGATGCGGGTCACTACGTAGAGCCACGCCAGGGCGGAGCCTTCGCCATACCGCAAATGCGGATTCCAGCCCGGTTCCGTCACTTCGCTCAGCCGGGGATACCAGCCATCCAGTCCCACCCAGACAGCAAAGATCGCCACCCCCACCAAAACGGCTTCCCAGCTCAACTTCCAGCGCATCTCCAGGACAAACGGGCGCATTTCCCAGATCAGCCAGGCGCCCACCAGCGTCTTGAGGAGATAAATCCAATAACGCGAATCCTCACCCAGGTGCCCTTGCAGGGCCGTGAGCGCGACGAAAATCACGAACGGCGCAACTCGCGCGTACTCCGGCGAGCCCTCAAATTTACGGCGAAGAAACGTCATTGACAGAAGATGATTCCGGGATCCGGCATCCGCGCCAAGCGAAAAATGCGCAAGGGCGTGACGGCGGCCACGTTTTCGGGTATTCCAGCGAGCGTTATGAAGCCAACCAAGCGTTTGCCGGGCATCTGCGCCGAATGCGGCGGTTCCTTCACCTTTCCGGCGGAAATGATCGGCACCCGGGCGCCCTGCCCGTGCTGCAAGCAGCAGACGGAATTGCGCCTGGCGCCACCGGCAGAAGAGTCAACCATCTCGCGGGCAACGATCGTTTACAGCCTGATCGGGATCGGCATACTGCTTGCGGGCTTGATCGCCGCCGTGGTGGGGGTGACGCGTTTTGAAAAACTGGCGGTGCGCCAAAAGCAGAAAGCGGCGGGCGCCGGGATAACCAGCGAAACCAATGCTCCTGCCCCGGCGAAACGCTAAGCGGACGATTACAACTCGCGCAGAGCGGCGGCAATCGGCAGGCGAGCGCCGCGCAAGGCCGGAAACAACCCGCCAATCAGGCCGATGAACACCGACCATACAATCCCTTGCCCCAGCAGTTCCGGCGTCACCGCGAAGGCAAAGGTCACCTGGCTGAAGCTGTTCCAATTCATCGTGGAGGTGTGGAGACCGTTGAAGGTGAGGTAAGCGCCAACCGCTCCGACGCCGCCGCCAGTGAGCGCCAGCACCAGCGACTCGATCATTACGGAGAGGACGACCGCTCCGCTGCCGAACCCCAGCGCGCGCAGCGTGGCAATCTCGCGCGTTCGCGCCGATACCGAACTGTACATCGTGTTGAGCGCGCCAAACACGGCCCCGATGGCCATCAGGAAGGCGATAAGATAGCCCAGCGTGCGGATCAGGCGCGTGACGGCGGTTGACTGTTGGGCGTAATACTCGGTCTGGCGGAGCACCTTCACGTTGAGGCGGGGGTCGGTGGTCAGGGCATCCTTGAATTCCTGAAAGGCCGCCGGCGAACTCAGCTTCACATGGACGGATTGAAAGGTGTCGCCGCGCTTGTAGGCGGATTGCAGCACGCGCGCATCGGTCCAGATTTCCGATTCCGCCGTGCCGCCTCCGGCGGAGAAGACGCCCACGATCGGCCACTCGCGCTGCCCGACGCGCAGATTACCCCCCAATTCCAGCCCCACAAACTCGCTGGCGGCGCCCACCCCGATGATGACCTCATTGCGCCCCCACTCGAACATGCGCCCGTCCAGGATTTGCAACTGGTCGCGCACTCGCAGCGCGGCCTGCTCCACGCCGCGCATCGGCACATTGGCGTCGGTGCCCGTCGAGCGCTTGAGCAGGTTGATGAGCACGTAAAGTTCCGCGGAGGCCAGCGGGCCATCCTCCGTATGCGCCACGCCGGGCGCGTCGGCAATCACGCGCGTGCTTTCCCGCAGGAAGCCACTAACCATCTCGCTGTCGGCTCCGCTGCGCAGAACGATGGCCGCATCCGGCGCGCCGGAAGATTGCAGCGCCCGCTGGAATCCGACGCCCATGGAGAGCACCCCCACCAACACCGCCACGACCCCGGCGATGCCAAACACCGCCGCCGCGACCGAACCCCGCCGCTGCGGAATGCTCAGCAAGCCGAACTTGCTGACGGAGGCAACCTGGGAAAGCCAGTTGATGGGACCCGCCATACCCGGTCACATCCTCCGGAGCGCATCCGCAACCCGAAGGCGCATCGCTCGCCAGGCGGGAAAGATCCCCGCGAGCACGCCCAGGGATGCGCTGAATCCCACCCCGCGGAGCAAGTCTCCTTTCGGGAAAAAGAACATGGGCAGCATCCCGCCGGTTGGATCGCCCCGCGCAACGAGCAGCCACGCCAGCCCCAGGCCAAGGCCGCCGCCCAGGAGCGCCAGCAGGCAGGATTCCGCCAGCACCAGCGCCAGCACCTGCGGGCTGGTAAAACCCATCGCTTTCAGCGCGCCCAGTTCTCCCGTACGCTCCCGCACCGCCTGGCTCATGGTGTTGCCCGACACCAGCAGAATGGTAAAGAAAACGGCGCTCAAAATCGTCGCCGTAATCAGGGTAATGTCCCCGATCTGCTTGGCCCAGGCTTGCAAAAATGCGCCCTCCGGCTCCGTCTTCGTTTCCGCCGCGGAGTTCTCGAACTCCTCGTCAATCCGCCGGGCGATTTCCGCCGCCTGGGACGGATCCGTCACCTGAACCATATACCAGCCCACCTGCCCTTTATTCCACACCCGCGCCTCGTCGAAGTAGTCATAGCGGAAAAAGAGCAGGCTGGTATCCGTTTCTTTATCCCGCCCGTCATAAATCCCCACGAGGTCAAATTCCCATAACCGGCTTCCATCGGATTTTGTCCAGATCGAGGACTGGAGGGGAATCCGATCGCCAATCTTCCATTGGAACCGCTCCGCCGTTTTCCGCCCGACGATGGCCCCGGTGCGGGTGGCCAGCCAGGCCTGCTTCTGTTCCGGCGCCAGGAGATACTCGGGATACATCGCCAGATACTCCTCGGGCACGACCGACATTTGGGGAAAGAAATTCTTCGGATCCTGGTAAACGCCGCCAAACCACGATTCCTGGGTGGCAAGGGCCACCCCGGGAATCCGCTCCATCCGATGCTTGTACGATTCGGGCAGGGACTGGATAATGGAGATTTTATGGCGCGTCACCAGGCGGTTCTGCCCGGCCATGGTCACTCCGCCCGCCAGCGCCTGCCGGATGGCGCACAGAAAACCAAAAAGAACGAATGCCACCACGATCGAGAGCAGGGTCAGGGCAGTGCGAAGCTTCCTTCGCATCAGGTTGCTCCAGATCAAATGCAGAAATTTCACCGGGTTTATAAAACGGTCAGGGCAGCCTGTTGGGCGGCCAGCAGTTCCCGCACCCCGGCCTTGCCCAACTCGAGCATTTCGGCCAGTTGCTCCTCGCTGAACGTTGCCTCCTCGCCGGTGCCCTGTAATTCAATGAATTCGCCGCCGGAATCCATGACCAGGTTCAGATCCACTTCCGCCGCCACATCTTCCTCGTAGCAGAGGTCCAGCAGGGCCTGTTTCTGGACGATGCCAATGCTGACCGCGGCAACGGCGCGCCGCAGCGGGCTTTCCGAAAGTTTGCCTTCCGCCATCAGTTTGCGGATAGCCAGGGCCAGCGCGACGTAGCTGCCCGTAATGGCCGCCGTGCGCGTGCCGCCGTCGGCCTGCAGCACATCGCAATCCACCCACAACGTGCGGGCGCCCAGTTTCTCCAGGTCAAGGGCCGTCCGCATCGCCCGGCCGATCAGGCGCTGGATTTCCTGGGAGCGGCCGTCAATCTTTCCCCGGGTGCTGTCCCGCTGTTTGCGGTTCAGGGTCGAGTAGGGGAGCATCGCGTATTCCGCGGTAATCCAGCCCCCGGGAACGGCCTGCTCCTTCATCCAGCGGGGAACGGCGTCTTCGACCGTGACGCCGCAAATCACGCGCGTATTGCCCCATTCGATCAAGGTCGAACCGGCGGCATACGGGGCGATGTGATTTTGAAAGCGGACAGGACGTAGTTGGTTCGTCCGGCGGCCATCTGCCCGGACTACCGGAGTTGTTGTCGCTGATTGCGGCGGCGCCATAAACAGGCGGCAAAGTAGGAAAGCCTTTCCCCGGGAGCAACGACGAAAAGCTCACCCGTCCCGCCGCGACGCCATGCGGATGCGCGGCTTTTCCCGGCCCCGCGGGCGATAGCCCCCTGCCGCTGCGCGGGGATTTCTCATGCCCCCGATTTTTGCGACTGGTCAAAAGCCGCAAAAGCCTCCTCCAGGCTGTTTACGGGAGTTTCCTTTTGGGGGTTAAGGACCTGGCGCAGGTAGGTGATGGCATCCGGAATCGTCTTAACCGATCGTGGCAAGGTGGCGGCGCTGGCGTTGGCGTGGCCGCCGCCCTGGAGTTTCTCGACAACTTTGACAGCCTGGCCATTGCGGCTGCGCAGGCTGGCGATGATGACCCCGTTGGCGCGGCGGAACAGCGTCAGCAGCACGGGATACTTCGTCGCGCCTTGCTCCAGGAGTTGGTGCACGATCAGATTGGTGTTGCCAATGATGGTGTCCACAAAACCCACCTGGGGCGAGATTTCATTGATATTCTCCCGGGCCCACGCAAACCCCAGCGGATCCTCAATGTTGCGCTTGACCTCCATGACGCGGAGCAGGGGATTATTGAGCAGTTGCTCGATCTGCCCGTTGACCAGGGCGTGGAGGTTCCAGAACTGGTAATGCTTGACCAGGCTGGCATAGTCACTGGCGAGAACGAAGTCGGGGTCGTCCTCCAGAAACAGGTCTCCCACATTGGTCAGATGCACCAACCGGTCGAGTTCCGGGGAGCCCAGCCCCTGCTGGCGGCACAATTCATAGCAGAGCAGCGCGGCTGATTTATTCAGGCTGTGGATGAACACGGCATTTCGGGGGGCCAGGGCCGTGGCATGATGGTCAATAATAACCCAGTTCGGACGGTCCAAGCGGGGCTCATACGCCAGGTCGGCCACCCACGCGGATTTCTCGCGCAACTCGCGCTGCCGCCAGTTGTGATGGTTGTAAGCTTCAAGGCGAACATCCGCGGCGAAGAGCTTGCGCGCCAGCCGCTGCAAAAGCACGCCGGACACCAGCCCATCAAGGTCGCTCTCGTGGGTGATGATGACTTCCGGTTTGGGCAAGGAACTTATCATTGCGCTCCGACCTTAGCCGGAAAGAGCGGCATTGGCCAGCCGGAAATTCCCCCGCCAGCCGGCCCGGCTTGACAAATGCCGGAGGAAGCGAGCAACTATATGCGTATTCCTATGACGATACCGTTCCAAATAAACCTCAAGGACCAGGTGGCGGTCATCACCGGCGGCGGCGGCGTCCTGTGCGGCGCGATGGCGGACGCGGTGGCGCAGTGCGGCGCGAAGGTGGCCATTCTCGATCTCAAGCTCGACAAGGCGCAGCAGGGCGCGGACCGGATCCGCCAGGCTGGAGGCGTTGCCCGGGGCTTCGCCGCCAACGTCTTGGACAAGGCCAGCCTCGAACAGGCGCACGAGCAGGTCAAAGCGGCCCTGGGCCCGGTGGATATTCTCATCAATGGCGCCGGCGGCAACCACCCCCGCGGCACGACCTCCCGCGAGTTCCTCTCCCGCGAAGACCTCACGGCTCCGCAGGAAGGCGTGGTGACGTTCTACGATCTGACGGCCGAGGGCATCCAGTTTGTCTTCAATCTGAATTTCCTGGGCACGTTCCTGCCCACGCAGGTCTTCAGCCGGGACATGGTGCTGCAGGGGCGCGGCAACATCATCAACATCTCCTCGATGAACGCCTTCCGGCCGCTGACCAAAATCCCCGCCTACAGCGCGGCCAAGGCGGGCGTGAGCAACTTCACCCAGTGGCTGGCGGTGCATTTCTCCCGGACCGGCGTGCGCGTCAACGCCATCGCCCCGGGCTTCTTTCTCACGGACCAAAACCGCGGCCTGCTGACCCAGCCGGACGGCTCGCTGACGGCGCGCGGCACCACCATCACCGCCCACACCCCGCAGGGGCATTTCGGCAAACCGGAAGACCTGATCGGCACGCTGCTGTGGCTGCTGAGCGGCGAAGGCTCGGGCTTTGTGACCGGGCAGGTCATCGCGGTGGATGGTGGATTCAGCGCTTTCAGCGGAGTTTGACCCGCCGAATGATAAACCCGCTCTGAACCCCGGTTATGGCTACCTATTTTGCCCGCGGCGGAACCGCGGATAATCTCCGCACCGCGGAAAAACGCGCGGCGCTGGCGCAAGCACTGAAGGTCATCGGGCGGCCGCTGCGGAAAGTGCTGGTGCTGCCGCCGGATCACACCCGCCTCAACTCGGATGCCGGCGAACTCACCCGCCTGCTCTATGGGATGCTCGCCCCGCAAGCCACCGTGGACATCATGCCCGCGCTGGGCACGCATGCGCCGATGACCGAGGCGCAGTTGCGCCTGATGTTCGGCCGGAGCATCCCGCGGGAGCGGTTCCGGGTGCACGATTGGCGGCACGGCCTCCGGCGCGTGGGCGAAGTGCCCGGCCGCCTCATCCGCGAATGGTCGGAGGGGCGGGTGGATTATTCCGTGCGCATCGAGGTCAACCAGCTCCTGTTCGCCGGCTACGATCTCATCCTCTCGGTCGGCCAGATTGTGCCGCATGAGGTCGTGGGCATGGCCAACTACACCAAGAATGTGGTGGTCGGCGCCGGCGGCGCGGACATCATCAACAAATCGCACTTCCTCGGCGCGGCTTTCGGCATGGAGCGCATGATGGGGCGCATCGAAACCCCCGTCCGCCGCCTGTTCAACTACGGCGTTCAGGCTTTCCTCCGCGACCTGCCCATCGTCTATATCCTGACCGTGATGGAGCCAAACCCGGCGGGCCGCGGCATGATCATGCGCGGGCTTTACGTGGGCGACGACATGGAAACCTTCACCCTGGGCGCGCGGCTCTCCCAGAAGGTCAACCTGAATCTCCTGGCGAAGCCGCTGAAGAAAGTGGTCGTTTTCCTCGACCCGCGCGAATTCACAAGCACCTGGCTGGGGAACAAGGCGATTTACCGGACGCGCATGGCGATGGCTGACGGCGGCGAACTCATCGTGCTGGCGCCCGGCCTCCAGACCTTCGGCGAAGACGCCGAGATTGATCGCCTGATCCGCCAGCACGGCTATCGCGGAACGCCCCGGACCCTGGCCGCGGTCAAGGCCCACGCCCGGCTGCGCAACAACCGCAGCGCCGCCGCGCACCTCATCCACGGCTCCAGCGAAGGCCGCTTCCGCATTACCTATTGCCCCGGGCCGGGCTTGAGCCTGGAGGCCATACGCGCGGTGGGCTTCGGCGCGGCCGAGCTTGCGGATGCCCTCAAGCGGTATCCGCCGGATCGCCTGCGCGACGGCCCCAACCGCCTGCCGAACGGCGAGGAAATCTTCTACATCAGCAACCCGGCGCTGGGATTGTGGGCACTCCAACGCCAATTCGCCGCGTGAGCGCAAGATTTGGCTTTCAAATTGCCCCGGTGCCAGGCAGCATCCCGCCTCGCTTTTGAACCCGGCGGAACGGTTGTCCGATTCGGTTTTCCGCCTCCGGGGTTCCAGCGCAACATGAAACGAACGCATCATTGCAATGAACTGCGCCCGGCGCATATCGGCCGGGCCGTGACGCTCGAAGGCTGGGTCCACTCGCGGCGCGACCTGGGCGGCCTGATCTTTATTGATGTGCGCGACCGCGAAGGGCGCACGCAAACCGTGTTTGATCCCTCGGACCTGCCCCCGCCGCTGTTTGAACAGGCGGCTGGGCTGCGCAGCGAATGCGTGGTCCGCATTAGCGGCAAAGTGCGGGCGCGCCCGGACGGCACGAATAACCCCCGGATTTCGACCGGGGAAGTCGAAGTCCTCGCCAGCGGGCTGGAAGTCCTGAATCCCGCCGAAGTGCTGCCCTTTCCGGTGGACGAGCCGGAAGTGGCCGCCAAAGTGAACGAGGAGCTGCGCCTCAAATACCGCTACCTCGATCTGCGCCGGCCGGAAATGACCCGCAACCTCCGCCTGCGCAGCAAGGTCGCCACGGCTACCCGCCTGTTCATGGACGAACAGGGCTTCCTCGAAGTCGAAACCCCCACGCTCTTCAAGTCCACCCCGGAAGGCGCGCGCGAGTTCCTGGTCCCCAGCCGCACCAACCCGGGCCAGTTCTACGCGCTGCCGCAGTCCCCGCAGCAGTTCAAGCAAATCCTCATGGTGGCCGGCGTCGAGCGATACTTTCAGCTCGCCCGCTGCTACCGGGATGAAGACCTCCGCGCCGACCGCCAGCCGGAGTTCACCCAGATTGACCTCGAACTGTCGTTCATCGAGCGCGAAGACATCTACGCCCTGATCGAAGGCCTGCTGCAGCGCATCTGGAAGACCGCGCTGAACCTGGACGTGCCCACGCCCTTCCGGCGCCTCCGCTTCGAGGAAGCCATAAACCGCTACGGCAGCGACAAGCCCGACACGCGCTTCGGCATGGAACTGGTGGACTTCACCGAAGAGTTCCGCGCCAGCCAGTTCAAGATCTTCAGCAGCGCGGTCGCCAGCCAGGGCGTCGTCAAGGCGCTCAACGCGAAGGGCCTGGCGGACGTCACCCAGGGGCAGATGGACACCATGACCGAATACGCCAAAGCGTTCGGCGCCAAGGGGCTGGCCTACATCAAGGTCGAAGGCGGCGAATGGAAGTCGCCTATCGTGCGGTTCTTCAGCGACGCCGAAAAAGCGGCGCTGACCAGCAAGCTCGGCATCGCGGAAGGCGATCTCATCCTCTTTGCCGCCGACCAATGGCTGACGGCCTGCGAAATCCTCGGCAAGATTCGCCTTTACTGTGCCGAAGTGCTGAAAGCCCAGGGCAAACTGGTCATCCCCCCCGACCGGTTTGACTTCCTCTGGGTGGTGGACTTCCCGCTGCTGAGCTTCGACAAGGAACAAAACCGCTGGTATTCAAGCCATCATCCCTTCACGGCGCCGGTGCCGGAGGATATCCCGCTGCTCAAGAGCGACCCCAAAAAGGTTCGCGGCCAGCACTACGACATCGTGGTGAACGGGGTGGAATTGGGCGGCGGCTCGATTCGTATCCACCAGGCGGAGGTGCAGAAAACGGTGTTCGAAGACGTGCTGCAAATCCCGCCGGAGGAAATAAAACTGCGCTTCGGCTACCTGCTGGAGGCCTTCAAGTATGGCGCCCCGCCGCATGGCGGCATCGCCCTCGGGTTTGACCGGTTAATTGCGATCTTATGCGGCACGCCGAGCATTCGCGACGTCATCGCCTTCCCCAAGACCGCCAAGGGCACGTGCTTGATGACTGAATCGCCTTCCCCGGCTTCGGCGCGCCAGTTGCGCGACCTGCACCTCGAAGTCAAGGCCGCGAAAAAAGAGTAAGCGCCGCCGGCCAGTCTGGCGGCGCGCGGCCCTCACGCGAACACTGCCCGAGGCAGCCGGTTTGGGCCGCGGCGGCGCCGCCCCGCGCGCAAACGCGGCTGCACTATGAATTCCCGGTCCGCGCGCGCAGCGCGACCGTCTTCCAGATCAACGACGTGTTGTTGGTGATGATGCCATCCACGCCGAGATCGAGCAGTTTGTTGGCCGCCGCCGGGTCGTTAATGGTATAAACCCACACCTTCAGCCCGCGCTGGTGCGCCAACTGCACGGCTTCACGGGAAACGTTATCGTTCCAGACCGCGACTTTCGCCCCGGTTTTCTGCAGCTCATCCAGCCACGCGGCGCTCAGTCCTTTGGCGATGCCTTCGGGTTTCCTGCCGTCGGACAGAAAAGCCGGCGGGCCGAGCGCCCCGAGCACTTGCGCGGGCTCCTGCTCGTGAAAAACCCGCAAATACTCCCAATCAAATGCCTGCACCACCACCTTGTTAATCAGCCCCTTCTCGCGCAGCAATTTGATGCAATCGGCCGGAGCGCCATCCTTCCGCTCGATCAGGGTCACCCCGCCGGCCTGGATCGTATCAAGCGCCTCCGCCAGCAGGGGAATGCGCGTCCCGGCAAACAGCGGATCAAACCATTTGCCGGCGTCCAGGCTTTGTATTTCCGCCGCCGTCCGGCTTCCCACCTTGATCTGCTTTTCCGGCCACCGGGCCGTCGCGTCGGTCGTGCGATCCAAATAATTATCGTGGAGGACCACCATTTTGCCATCCTTGCTATGGTGATAATCCAGTTCCACAAGGTCCGCCCCGGCTGCCAGGGCGAACCGGAACGACGGCAGCGTGTTTTCCGGCGCAATCTGGCAATAGCCGCGATGGGCAATAACCAGCGGCCTTTGGCTGGCGATAAGGCTCAACGCCGGGAGCGTCTCACCCGCGGCATTCATAATCATAGTGAGGGAAACCAAACCGGCCGTTCCGGGGAGGTTAAACAGGCTTTTCCAAGAGAAGACGGGCTTTATATGCACGCAGGCACCATGCGTCAGCCGCACCGTGGAAGCAAGCGCAAATAAGCCCTTCAAAAAGACTCCACCGGCACCGCTTAATAGCCCGCCACAGCGCGGCTCCCACAATTCTCCAAAAATCAAAGATTCCCAACCTCAACCACCAAGCCAAGTGTCCAATTTTTGGACACCTTCAGATAGAGACTTCCAAGCCCTCCAGCACTTCCTAAACCCGCGGTTTCCCGTAAACCACTTCAACTCCTCTCATTTCAGGCGTATCAATAGCTAACCCTAAGCCGTGTACAAGGGGTGTACAAGGGATGCCCATCGGGTGTACCAGCTAAAATCCTATGGACTCCCGGTGAGCACCCCTTGTACACCCCTTGTACACGGCGCTTAAGGACGGAAGGAGCACCGGTATTGTTGGGAAGGTTTCGGCGGGGGGAAGAGAGCCTGGCGGAGGGGCTATCTTTGGGCTCGGGTGGGGTTGGGTGTTATTATGGCGCGGGTAGGGCAAAAAGATTCAGTGACTTGGGGGAGGCGATGTGCTAAAAAAGGCCGCAGAGTCATAGAGCTATATCCAGAACATGAAAATCAGGAATCCTCTCTCCCCCAAAACTGTTTACCTGGTCTGCAGTGGTGATCTGCGGCTTTCGGCCAACCAGCAATGCTGGCCGGAGCAGGCCCGGATGGAAGCCGCCCTTGCCCGGGCGCTCAAAGCGGAGGGCTGGAAGGTGTTGCGCGCGCATGCTTACGATCCGCAGACGCGGCATGGTTTTATTGATTCGCAGCGGCGGGGGATTGAGGTGTTCCGCAAGCTCGATCCGCAAGCGCCCCTGATCGTGGCCGAGTCCGTCTGGCAATACAGCCATCATGTGCTGCCCGGGCTGACGACGCACCGGGGGCCGATTCTGACGGTGGCCAACTGGAGCGGGACCTGGCCCGGGCTGGTGGGGATGCTGAACCTGAACGGCTCGCTGACCAAGGCCGGGGTTCGCTACAGCACGCTGTGGAGCGAGCGGTTTCAGGATGACTTTTTCCGCGCGGGTTTGCGGCAATGGCTGCAGACGGGCGTGGTGACGCACGACCAAAGCCACGTCAAGGATTTGCGCCTGCTCAAGCTGCCGGCGGCGGACGAGCGGCTGGGCCAGGAAGCCGCCCGCCGGTTCCGCCAGCAAAAGGCAATCCTGGGGGTCTTTGACGAAGGCTGCATGGGGATGTTCAACGCGATTATTCCCGACGAATTGTTGCATCCGACGGGGGTGTTCAAGGAGCGGCTGAGCCAATCCACCCTGTATGCGGCGATGCAGCAGGTGAGCGAGGCGGAGGCGCGCGCGGTCTTGGACTGGCTGCTCAAGCAGGGGATGACCTTCCAGTGGGGCCGCGAGGAGGAAACGCAGTTGACCGAGGCGCAAACGCTGCAGCAGTGCAGGATGTATGTCGCCGCCGTCCGGCTGGCGGATGAATTTGGCTGTGACGCCGTGGGCATCCAGTATCAGCAGGGCCTCAAGGATTTGGTGCCGGCCAGCGACCTGGTGGAGGGGTTGCTGAACAACGTGGATCGTCCGCCGGTGACGGCCGCCGGGAGCCGGCGCGTGCTGTTTGCGGGCGAGGCTGTTCCGCATTTTAACGAGGTGGACGAATGCGCCGGCCTGGACGGGCTGGTGACCTACCGGCTGTGGCGCGAGTTGGGGTTTGCGCCCGAAAACACCTTGCATGATGTCCGCTGGGGCGAGGCGTTTAAGGGCAACGGGGTGAACGATTTTGTCTGGGTGTTTCTGATTTCGGGCGCGGTGCCGCCCGCGCACCTGCGGGGCGGCTACCGGGGCGCCACCAGCCATCGCCAGCCGCCCATGTATTTCCGCCTGGGCGGCGGCTCCATCCAGGGGGTTTCCAAGCCCGGGCCGATTGTCTGGAGCCGCGTGTTCGTCATGGACGGAAAACTGCATTGCGACCTGGGGGTGGGCAAGGCGGTTGAGCTGCCGGAGAAAGAGAGCCGGCGCCGTTTGCAATTGACGACTCCGCAGTGGCCCATTATGCATGCCGTGCTCGACGGCATCACGCGGGACCAGTTTATGGCGCGGCACAAGGCCAACCATATCCAGGTGGTTTATGCGCCCAGTCTCAAAGAGGCGCACCGCGCGTGCCGCATCAAGGCCGCCATGCTGGCGGAACTGGGGCTGGAAGCGCACTTGTGCGGGAACGTCGCCCTGAAATAAAAGGGCGCCGGGCGGCGAACGGCCCGGCGGCGGGCGGCAGAAAAGCGGGGCCGCGGCGCAAGCGCGCAGGCGGGCCGGGAGCCGGCGGAGCCGGAGAGGCGCGTCCGCCACTGAACGATTTATATGAACAACACATCATCCACACCGGAACCGCCGCGTTCGGCGGCCAGCACCCCGAAACTTTCCCGCCGTGAATTTGTCGCCGGCGGCATGGCGGCAGCGGCCACGACCGCCCTGGCCGGCGTGGGCATCCCCTGGGTTCACGCCGGGGAAGACAATACGATCCGCCTTGCCCTCATCGGCTGCGGCGGGCGGGGATGCGGCGCGGTGGCCGACGCCTTTGATTCGCCGCGCGGGCCGGTCAAGCTGACCGTGATGGCCGATTTGTTTGAGAACCGGCTCAATTCGGCGCTGCAGTCGCTCAGCGAGAAATTTGCCGACCGGGTCGAGGTGCCGCCCGAGCGGCGTTTTACCGGTTTTGATGCCTATCGCAAGGCCATTGACTGTCTCCGTCCGGGCGATGTGGCCATGCTCACCGGCTATTCGGCCTTCCGGCCCATGCAGCTCGAATACGCCGTGGCGAAGGGGGTCAACGTGTTCATGGAGAAATCGTTTGCGCCGGACGCGCCGGGGTTGCGGCGCCTGATCCGGGCCGGGGAGGCCGCGGAGAAGAAGAACCTCAAGATTGCCGCCGGGCTGCAATGCCGCCACTCGCGCAATCGCCAGGAACTGATCCGGCGATTGCGGGCCGGCGAGTTGGGCGAGGTGCAGCTTATCCGGGCTTATCGAATGCAGCCGGTCGGCCACCTGGGCCGGAAGCCGGCGGGGGAGAAGGAGTTGTTCTGGCAAATCCGGAACTTCGTGCATTTCCTCTGGGTTTCGGGCGGTTTGTTTGCCGAAATGAACATTCACCAGATTGACGAGCTGTGCTGGATCAAGGATCAATGGCCCGTGAGCGCGCATGGGGTCGGGGGGCGGTCGGCGCAGAACACTGATGGCAGCCAGAATCTTGATTCGCTCAGCATTGAATGGACTTTTCCCGATGGCACCAAGGCGCTGGACGTGGTGCGCTGGCTGCCGAAATGCCACGAAGAGTTTGCCACTTTTATTCATGGCACGAAATGCGCCGCCCAGTTTTCGGGATGGAGCCACCTGGGCACCGTCCACATTTACAAAGACCAGCGCTGCCGTCCGGAGAACATCGCCTGGCGCGCTCCGAAGGAGGCCGCCACGCCGTGGCAGGAGGAATGGACGGCCCTGCTCGATGCCATCCGCAACGACAAGCCGCACAACGAGACCGTGCGCGCGGCTCATTCGAACATCGCCGACCTCATGGGCCGCGCCGCGGTGCATACCGGCCAGGTCGTCACCTGGGAGCAGATGATGGCTTCCAACTTCCAGCTCTGCCCCAATATTGACGAACTCAACGAGAACAGTCCCCCGCCCATTCTGCCCGATGACCAGGGGCGCTATCCCGTTCCGGTGCCCGGGCAGTGGACGGAAGTGTAAGCGGAGCAACCCGAAGGCGCGCGGATGGCGGGGAATGGCCCGGGAATCGGGCTTCCCGCCGCAGGCATCCCTGAGCCTCGGGGCGCGGCGCGGCCGGGCGCCCGGCTTGCGGTCAGGAGCGGAGAGGCCGCAGGCTCACGGAACGCGCCGATTGGCGCGCCAATTTGGCCAGCCAAAAGGCCGGCTGAGCCTGGGCCTGGCGGAGGCTGGCCAGGTCGGTGAGCGCGTATATCTGCGTGAAAAGACGGCGGGCCTCCGGGCCGACCCTGACCCTGCCGCCCAGGCCGATGCAGGGAAGGTTCAAGTCCCGGCAATGCTGCGCAATTTGCCCCACGCCCTTGCCCATCAGCGATGAGCGGTCAATCGCGCCCTCGCCGGTAATGATGAGATCCGCCGCGCGCAAACGCCGTTGCAGGCTCGCGTGCCGCGCGAACAGATCAAATCCCGGCTGCAGCTCCGCGCCCAGGAAAGCCCGCAGTCCGAAGCCCAGCCCGCCTCCCGCGCCCGCCCCGGGTTCCCGGGCCAGGTCGTGGCCGAATTGTTGCCGGACGACGCGGGCCAGGCGTCCCAGGCAGCGTTCGGCCAGGAGGAAATCCTGCGGTCGCAAGCCCTTTTGGGGTCCATAAACCCGGCTGGCGCCGCGCGGGCCGAGCAGGGGGTTTTGCACATCGGTGGCGACCCGTTTCCGGGTGAACCAGCGGCGGCGCCGCGGGGGGCGGAGGAAGTCGAGCCGCCACAAGTCAACCCAACGCTCGATTAACCGGCCGTGGCGGTCGTGGAATTGCCAGCCCAGCGCGCGCGCCAGGCCGAAGCCGCCGTCGTTGGTCGCGGTGCCGCCAATGCCAATCAGGCAGCGCGCCGCTCCTTGTTGCGCGGCGGCGTGCACGACCGCTCCCAGGCCCCGCGTGTCGAGCTGGAAGGGATGGAATTGCCGCGGCGGCAGCATGGCCAGGCCGATGACGTTCGCCGACTCAATCAGGGCGGTTCGGGTTCGCGGTTCCCACCACCAGGCGGCGGTGCAGGGGCGATGGGCGGCATCCACGGTCCGGATGCGCCGTCGGCGGGCGCCGAGCAAGGCGCGGATGACTTCGCCAAAGCCGTCTCCGCCGTCGCTCATGGGCAGCAAGTCCAGGTGATCCTGCGGCCGTTCCTGGCGCCAGCCGCCGGCGATGGCCTCCGCGGCGGCGCGGGCGGTCAGAGTGCCCTTGAATTTGTCGGGAATAATCAAGATGCGCAACCGCATGGAGGTGGAGGATAAAGGCAGGCGGGCGGGAAGATAAAGGCTGTTTATGGGGTTGCCACTGATTTCCGCCTGCCGCACATTTACGTCATGCAGATAGTGAGGTCAGTAGCCGCTATGCAGCGCCTGGGGCGAAGCTGGCAGCGGGCGGGCGCGCGGGTGGGGCTGGTCCCGACGATGGGCTGCCTGCACGACGCGCATTTGAGCCTCGTTCGGCGGGCGCGCCGCGCGGTTGGGCCGCGCGGGCGGGTGGTGGTGAGCATCTACGTCAATCCGACCCAGTTTGCCCCGGGCGAAGATTTTGCCCGGTATCCGCGCGACCTGGCGCGCGACTGCGGCCTGTGCCGCGCGGCGGGGGTGGATGTGATTTTTGCCCCGAGCGACCGGCAGATGTATGCGCGTGGGGCTGACGGGGATTTCAGCACCTTTGTGAGCGAGGAAAGCCTGGCGCGGGGGATGGAAGGCGCGGCGCGGCCCACGCATTTCCGCGGGGTGACCACGGTGGTGGCGAAGTTATTTCACCTCGTGCAGCCGGAGGTGGCGATTTTTGGCGCCAAGGATTACCAGCAGGCCGCCATTATCAAGCGCATGGTGCGCGACCTGAACTTCCCGGTGAAGATTATCGTGGCGCCCATCCGGCGGGAGCGCGACGGGCTGGCGATGAGCTCGCGGAACCGGTATCTCACGGGCGACCTGCGGAGGCAGGCGGTGGTGCTCTGGCAGGCGCTGCAACGGGCGCGGGCGGCGGTGCGGCCGCCGGGGAAGACGATTCCGGCGGCGCGGCTTAAAGCCGCGCTGAGGCGTTTCATCGCGCGGACCCCCGCCGCGCGGCTGGATTACATGGAGTTTTTCGACCCGGCGACGCTCACGCCGGTGGCGAAGGTGCGCCGCGGCGTTCACCTGGCGCTGGCGGTGTTTGTGGGCGGCACCCGATTGATTGACAATACCCGGTTGTAAATGAAGCATTTTGATTTTCTGGTGCTCGGCAGCGGCATTGCCGGGCTTTCCTTCGCGCTGAAAGTGGCGCCCCACGGGCGCGTGGCGATCATCACCAAAAAGGATCGCACGGAGTCCAACACCAACTACGCGCAGGGCGGCATTGCGGCGGTGACCAGCAAGGAGGATTCCTTCGAGCTGCACGTGCGCGACACGCTGGAAGCCGGGGTTGGGCTGTGCAAGGAGCCCGCCGTGCGCACGATTATCGAGGAGGGCCCGGCGCGGATTGCCGAGTTGATTGAGCTGGGCATGCACTTTACCGAGCGCGAGATTCCCAGCGCGCCGGGATCGCGCGAGCTGGATCTCGGCCGGGAGGGCGGCCATTCCAAGCGCCGGATTCTGCACGCGAAGGACGTAACGGGGCGGGAGATCGAGCGGGCCCTGCTGGCGGCGGTGGCCCGCCAGCCCCGCATTACTCTCTTCGAGAACCACTTTGCCATTGATCTCATCAGCAGCCAGAAGCTCGGTCACCCCGGGGACAATCAATGCCTGGGGGTTTACGTGCTGGACAAGCAATCCGGGCAGGTGGAGACGTTTGTCGCGCCGGTCACCCTCCTGGCCACCGGCGGACTGGGCAAGGTCTATTTGTACACCACCAACCCCGATATCGCCACCGGCGACGGCGTGGCGATGGCCTGGCGCGCGGGGGCGGCGGTGGCCAACATGGAGTTTGTCCAGTTTCACCCCACCTGCCTTTATCATCCGCGGGCCAAGTCGTTCCTGATCAGCGAGGCGGTGCGCGGCGAGGGCGCCGTGCTCAAGAACCTTGCGGGCGTGGAGTTCATGGAGCAGGTTCATCCGCTTAAATCCCTGGCGCCCCGCGATATCGTCGCGCGCGCCATAGACAGCGAGATGAAGCGAAGCGGCGCGGACCACGCCCTGCTCGATATCACGCACAAGCCGGCCCGGTTTCTCATGGAGCGGTTTCCGAACATTTACCAGACCTGCCTCGGTTATGGCATTGACATGACCAAGGAGCCCATCCCGGTGGTGCCCGCCGCGCATTACCAATGCGGCGGCGTGCTGACGAACGTCAACGGCGAGACGGAGATTCGCGGTTTGTATGCGGTTGGCGAAGTGGCCTGCACCGGGCTGCATGGGGCCAACCGGCTGGCGAGCAATTCGTTGCTCGAAGCGCTGGTCTGCGCCCACCGCGCCGCCCAAAAGGCCATCGCGCGCCCCGCTAGTCCCGGGGAGTTCCGGATACCGCCCTGGCATTCCGGCCACGCCCATAACCCGGACGAGATGGTGGTGGTCGCGCACAACTGGGGGGAAATCCGCCGGCTGATGTGGGACTACGTGGGGATTGTGCGGACGAACAAGCGCCTGCAACGTGCGCAGACGCGCATCGCCAACCTGCAGGAGGAAATCCAGGAGTATTACTGGGATTTCATCGTGACCAGCGACCTGCTGGAACTGCGCAATATCGCCACGGTGGCGGCGTTGATTGTCGCCAGCGCGCTGCGGCGGCCGGAAAGCCGCGGGCTGCACTATAACCTGGATTACCCGGAGCGGAATCCCGACTGGGCCCGGCGCGACACGATTTTGCGGAGAGAGTTCTGACCGGGCGTATGCGTATTCTGGTGGTGGAAGACGACAGGAAGATTGCTTCCTTTGTGGTCAAGGGGCTGAAGGAAAGCGGCTATGCGGTGGACCATTTCGCGGACGGGGAGCAGGGGCTCATCATGGCGCAAACCATCGCGTACGACGCCGCGATTGTGGATCTCATGCTGCCGCAGCTCGACGGGCTGAGCCTGATCCGGCAGCTTCGCGCCCGGGGCAAGCGCATGCCCGTGCTGATTCTGAGCGCCAAAGCCTCGGTGGATGACCGCGTCAAGGGCCTCCAGGCGGGCGGCGACGACTACCTGACCAAGCCTTTCGCGTTCTCCGAGCTGCTGGCGCGCGTGCAGGCGCTGATCCGCCGGGCCACCCAGGTGGCGGAGCCGACCCGGCTGGTGGTGGGGGACCTGACCCTGGACTTGCTCAACCGGCAGGTCGAGCGCGGCGGCGAGCGCATTGTTTTGCAGCCGCGCGAATTTGCGCTGCTGGAATATCTCATGCGCAACGCCGGCCGCGTGGTCACCAAGACCATGATTCTGGAGCACATCTTTGATTACAGCTTCGACCCGCAGACCAACATCGTGGATGTGCTGGTGCATCGCCTGCGCAGCAAGGTGGATAAGGGCCGGGCGATGCTGCATACCCTGCGCGGGGTTGGTTATGTCCTCCGGCCGGCTTGAACTGCTGCGGCGGAATATCGGGGTTCGGCTCAGCCTGCTCTACGCGCTGATCTTTACGGTGGGCAGCGCGGCCCTGCTGGCGCTGGCCTACTACCTGCTGGCCGCCGCCGTCGGCAGCAAAGACCGGGAAGTGCTGGATGCGCGCCTCAAGGAGGCGGCGGTGGTTTATGAGGTGGGCGGAGTCGTTGCGTTGCGCAGTTGGGTGTATAACCAGCCGATCGAACTGCAGAACTCCATGCTCGTGCACCTGGTCAACCCGCGCACCCGGACGGACCTGGTCATCAGCGCCCCCGAGGCCTGGATCGGACTGCGCGACGCATCCGGCTGGGATGGCCTGGTCCAAACGCCCTACCTGCGCATTCCGCAAAATGCGGAGCGCGACTACACCCTGGGGCGGCTGGAGCTTCCCGACGGCCGGATTCTGCAAATTGGCCACATCACCAACAGCCGCGCCGCCCTCTTAAACCCCATCCGCCGCAGCTTCCTTCTCGCCGGCAGCCTCACCGTCCTGCTCGGTTTCCTGGCCGGGGCCCTCTTTGCGCACCGCGCCATGCGGCCCGTGCGGCAGATTGTCGCGACTGCCCGCTCCATTATTCGCACCGGCCAGTTGGATGCCCGGGTGCCCGTGCGCGACGCCACGGACGAGTTCGACGAACTGGTGCGCCTCTTCAACACGCTGCTCGACAAGAACCAGGCCCTGATCCGCGCCTTGCGCGAGTCGCTGGACAATGCCGCCCATGATCTGCGGACGCCGCTGACGCGGTTGCGCGGCGTGGCGGAGAACGCTTTGCAGGCCGGGACTGATCCGGCCGCCGCCCGCGAGGCGCTGGCGGATTGCCTGGAAGAATCCGAGCGCGTGCTGAGCATGCTCAATGCGCTCACGGACATCGCCGAGGCCGAAGCCGGGATGATGAAACTGCAACGCGAGCCCACCGATCTGGGGCAGTTGGCGCGGGAAGCGGCCGAGCTTTATCAATACGTCGCGGAGGAAAAGCCAGTGGCCGTCCACCTCGAAATCCCGCAGCCCTGCGAAGCGGAGGTGGACCGCACGCGCATGCGGCAGGTTTTTGCCAACCTCCTTGACAACGCCCTTAAATATACACCGGCCGGCGGCAGCGTCACCATTGGCGTGCGGGAAGAGCCCGGCCATGCCGTCGCGCGCTTCCGTGACACCGGCATCGGCATCCCCAGCGGGGAGCAGGACAAGATCTGGGCGCGCCTTTACCGCGGCGACAAGAGTCGCTCGCAGCGTGGCCTGGGTCTGGGCCTGAGCCTGGTCAAAGCCATTGTCGAGGCCCACGGCGGCCGCGTCAGCGTTTCCAGCCAGGCTGGCGAGGGATCGGAGTTCACCGTCAGCCTGCCGCGGCACGGCCCGCCCGTTTCCCGGGAGTGAGGGGAAACGCGAAGCCCCCGGAGGCGCGGGCGCCCGCGCCGGCTTCACGCCGACCTTGCCCCCAGCTCCGGGACGGGGGCCGGAAGCCCGGGGAGCGTCGCTGCCTGGCTAGTCGGCCATGATGGCGGAAATGGCGGCGACTTTGACGATGTCATCCGCGGAGCAGCCGCGTGAGAGGTCGTGGGCGGGTTTGGCCATGCCTTGCACCAGCGGGCCGAGGGCCTGGGCGCCGCCGAGGCGCTCGGTCAGTTTGTAGGCGATGTTGCCGGCATCGAGGTCGGGGAAGATCAGGCAATTGGCTTTTCCCGCCACCGGCGAACCCTGGCACTTGCGCTCGCCGATGCTGGGGATCAAGGCCGCATCGGCCTGCATTTCCCCGTCCAGGACAATCTCCGGGGCCATTTCCCTGGCCAGTTCGACGGCTTTAACGACCTTCCGGGTATCGGGAGAATTGGCGGAGCCTTTGGTGGAATAAGAGAGCATCGCCACCCGGGGCTCGGCGCCGACCAGTTGACGGAACGTGCGCGCGGAGGCGATCGCGATATCCGCCAACTGCTCGGCGGAAGGTTGCTCGACCATGCCGCAATCCGAATAGAGCAAAACGCCTTGATGACCCCATTTGGCCTCCGGAAACACCATTAAGAAGAACGACGATACTGTTCGCAGGCCGGGAGTGGCCTTGATGATTTGGAGGGCGGGCCGCAGGTTTTCGGCGGTCGTGTGGGTGGCCCCGGCAACGTAGCCGTCCACGCGCCCCACCTTGAGCAGCATGGTGGCAAAATAGAGGGGATCCTTGATCAGTTCGCGGGCCGCTTCGAGGGTCAGCCCTTTGTTTTTGCGGAGCAGGTGCAGTTCCTGCGCCAACGGAGCGGCTTCCGTTTCATCCGCCGGGGACAGGATGACGCACCGGGAAACATCAGCCCCGGCCTTCCGGGCACTGGCCTGAATCTGGCCGGGGTCGCCTGTCAGGACGACCCGGCAGATTCCATCCCGTGTGAGGCGGTCCGCCGCCTGGAGGGTGCGGTCGTCATCGGCTTCGGGTAAAACGATACACTTGTTCCGTTGTTGCGCTTTGCGCAGGAGTTCTTCAGTGAAATGCATAAGATTATCTTTGGCAAGCGGGAGGGGAAGAAGTCAAGCCGCGGGCCGCGAGTTGCCCCCCGCCAGCCGGAGAGTTTCTTCGGCAATGACATATTCCTCGTCGGTGGGGATCACGTACACTTTCACGCGGGCGGCATCGGTGGAGATCAGGGTTTCCCGGCCGGAGCCGGCGGCATTTCGCTGCGGATCAATCTGGATGCCCAGGAATTCCAGGCCTTCGCAGGCCCGGGCCCGAATCGGGTGCGCGTTTTCCCCGATCCCGCCGGTGAAAGCCAGCACCTCCAGGCCGCCCAGCGCCGCCGCATACGAGCCGATATATTTCTTGAGGCGATAGCAGAACACGTCCACCGCCAGGCGCGCATACTCATTGGTGGCCGATTTTTCGAGGAGGACGCGCATATCATTGGAAAGTCCCGCGGACAAGCCCATGAGCCCGGACTTCTTCTGGAGCATATGCTGAATCTCGCGGCACTCCATTCCTTGATCATGCAGGAAGCAGGGCAGGGCCGCATCAATGTCGCCCGGCCGCGTGCCCATCACCAGGCCGCCCAAAGGCGTGAACCCCATGGAGGTGTCAATGACTTTGCCGTCCTTGATGGCGGTAATGGAGCAGCCGTTGCCCAGGTGCGCCGTGGCGATTTTCGAGGGCTGGCCCTCGAGGCCGGCCAGGAGGCGCGCGCGCTGATGCACGTAGCGGTGGCTGGTCCCATGAAAGCCGTATTGGCGGATTTTATACTTGTCGTAGAGCTCCCGCGGCAGGGCTCCCATATACGCCACGGGGGGCATGGTTTGATGAAACGCCGTGTCAAAAACCGCGACTTGGGGCACGCCCGGAAGCAACTCGCGGCAGGCAAGGATGCCCTTCAGATTGGGGGGATTGTGCAAGGGCGCCAGGGAGCTGAGGCGGTCTATGGTGGCGATGGCCTTGTCATCAATCAGGACCGAGTCGCTATATTCCTCGCCGCCGTGAACCACGCGATGCCCTACGGCGCCAATTTCCTTGAGCGAGCCGAGGCACTGCAACTCCGGGCTGGGCAGCAACTCGAAAAAGTGCTGCAGCGCCACCGTGTGCTGCGGCAACTCCAGCTCTTTCCGAATCTTCCTGCCGTTGGCGGTGCTGATGATGATGGCGCCCAGGGGTTCCCCGATGCGCTCGATTAACCCTTTGCTCAGGACGACGCCGCCGTGATCTTCACGGAGCTGGAATTTGATGGAAGAAGAGCCGCTGTTCAGGACCAGGATTTTCATGTATCAATCGTTCTACCGGTAAAAACCAAAAGCGCGCCGGGCGGATTCCGCCTCCGGAGGCGCGGCGAGATTAGCGGACTCGACGAAGGAACCCTCGGGGTTCTTCCGGCCGTGAGTTCGGCCGGCCAGGCCAGGCAACCTCGCCAACAAAACTATTCGGCCGAGTCGAATCATATCCGCGGAGAGTGTGCATACCGGACCGGCCCCGTCAAACCAATTAGTGTGGCGCGGCGCGGAGTTTCCGAATAGGTTCTCTCGCACCTCCCCATCCCCTGTAAACCGCGTGCCCTCATGCGGCGCTCCGCACCCACCTGCCATCGCCACCCTTCCCAAATTGCCCTTGCGCGAAGACCGCCTGCCCGCCAGCCTTCCTCCCGACCCTTGGGGTGGGGGCGGCTGGAACTTCCAGCCCAAGGAGTGGCAGGAAGCTGAGTCGCTTTCCGGCCCGTAATAGACAGACAATTAGAGCAACAATTAGAAAGGACGTTCATTATGAAAGTACTCACCTCTCCGCGCACGGGCAGCCTGGGCGCGGAAACTTATTACCAATCTCCCTTCGGCGTGTGCGCCCGGCGGCGCACCGTACCCCGGGACCGGCCTTCTAACCGCAAAGCGGCCGCACGGTCGTACTTCGGGATCTCCTCGCGGGAGTGGGGCCTCAAGCTCACCGAAGCGCAGCGCGAGCGTTGGAACGCCGCGGCGCTGCACGTTCCCAGCCGGCCCTGGATGGGGCAGTATTCGCACTTAAGTGGGCAACAGTTTTGCGTCCAGATCAACAGCACCCTGCGGGGGCTGGG
>JAAYVL010000165.1 GCA_012517205.1 Verrucomicrobiota bacterium | reverse complement strand
TTGAACCATATCACTGTAGATATCCAGCACCTGCTTCAAATCAGCTTCCCGAAAGTCTATCATCCCCTCCGGCAACGGCGCCTCCAATGACGCAGCCGAACCCCTCGATGGCAACCCCGATCCCGGTCCCGGGGGAACGGCTGCCCCAGCCGGCCCCACTGCGGGCGTGATAACTCCCGTTGGGGTTGCGGTTGGTCCGGCCACATTATCCGCCCGGCTCACGGCTTGCGGGGCGGGAGTGCTCGGCGGCGCCAGCGGACGAACTCGCGTCTCCGAACCGGGAGTGGGCTCAGTCGGCCGGACCCCCGTTCCAGTGGGCGGCGCATTGGTGACGGCGGCAACCCCTACACGACGGGACGTCGAGAGCCGCCGGGTCGTATTCGTGTCCCGCCGGCTGCGGCTGCCAATATCGGGCGGAAGCGGGGGTTCGGGGACGACGAGGGGTGACCGGGCGGCGGCCGGAGCGACCCCGGCGGCGGGATCTCCGGGCGCAACCGCCGGCGGAGGCGTGGCAACCGGAGGAGATTGCGCCCACAAAGGCAGACCGAATAACAGCAAAGCAAAAAAGACCGCGTTCACGGATTGGGAGTAGGAGAAGGAGTTGCCATTTTGGCCGACGCCGGCGGCGTTTTGGCGTCGGGCGCCGTTTTCCGGGGTGGGTTCTTCTGATAACTGGCCACCAGTTTAACCATGCCGCTGAGTTGCTGCCGCGGCGGATCCGGTTTCAGCGACAGGTCCCGGACGCGAATCAGCGAATCGCCGGCGCCCAGGCTATACAAGAAGTCCACCAACTGCGCTTCCTGGGATTGCACGGTAATCAACTGGGTCAGCTCCAGAAAGAACTGGTTGGTCTGGGTGGAGGTCCGGCCCAGGCTCTGGATGCCTACGCCGCTCTGCGACTGCTGATCTTGAATGACCCGCACAAACTGGTTTTGCTGGTCCTCGACCGGCACATCCAGGCCCTGCCGGGCGAAGGTGTTGATGCCCGCTTGGTATTTCTGCGCCTGGTCAATTTCCGCCTGCCAGCGCTCGAGTTTCTTCTGCGCCTCAACCCGCCGCCGCTGGGCGTCGCTCAAATCGGAGAAATGCGGCACCACAAACCACATGTTGAGCACTACAAACAGGACAATGCCCACCACGACCACCAGGCGCTTCTCAAACGGGCGCAAGTTAAGGCGATCCAGATAGCTCGTCATAGCGCCTCCGTCCGTCGCAATTCGAGCACACAATGCCAGCTCACCGTCTCGCCCCGCCGCTCCCAGGTCAGCGGCGGGGTGTTCGGGTTGAATAAAAGCTGGCCGTTGGGCGCCACCTTGCGGATGTCGTCATGGAACGCCGTGAGCAATTTCGTCTGGTCCGCCGGCGCGGTGCCGCTCAATGTCAGCTTTTTCCCTTCGCTGAAGTTGTAGCTTTCCAAGGTGACCCCGTCGGGCAGCAGTTCGGCAACCGCTTTCCAGCAATCCAGCGCGGCGAACTTCAAGTCCTGCCGGTCTTTCAAGACCTGGAGTTTCGCTTTGAGTTGCAGGGCGTTGGTGAAGATCGGCCCGCGTTCGGCCGCCTGCTGCTCGACGGCGTGCGTGCGATAAAGTTCCACCTGGAGCCGGGCGAAATAAATCAGCACGCCCGCCAGGTAAAGCGCGACGATTGCCCCCAGCCCGCGCATCCACAGGCGATCCACAAACTGCTGGCGGTAGCGGGTTGCATACTCTTCGGGCAGCAGATTGGCCTGCGCCCCGGCCCGCGTCGCTCGCGTGGCCGTCAAAGCGGCCAGCCCCGCCACCGTGACGGGCTCCACCAGTTCGACCGGCTGCGCCAGCCCCGTGCGCAGCGGCGGTTCCCAGTCGGCGGCGGCCGGGCCATCGGCCACCAAATGCCAGGTGGGCGGCGTAGTCAGCCAGCCTTCCAATTCGCCCGCCCAGGCCATCTGCAGCAATTGTTCCCGCAGGCTCTCCGGGCGCCCGGACGGCGGCAGCGTGAGCAGCCCGAGATTCTGCAGCACCCCGCCATACCACCAGGCAACCAGCGCCGTATTCCGGCTCCCGGAGGGTTCCGGGTAAACCCAGGCGCCGTCGGCGGTAATGGCGGTCGCCTGCAATTGGTCCAGCAACGGCAGCTCCAGCCGGTCGGCCAGGTACCCCTGCCCCTCCAATGCCCCGAGAAACTCCTCCACCTCGTTGCGCGACGCGATCAGCACGATCACCGTCTGCAGATTGCCCTCGGCCGGCGGCAGGATCTGGATGCTCCAGACGATTTGCGCGACCGGGAACGGAGACAGCCGCTCCAATTGCAGTTCCACCATCGCGAGGGTCTCGTCCAGATCGCTGACCGGCAACTGCACCACCCGCAGAAAAACCCGCTCCGGCGGCAGCCAGACCACGTTGAGCCGAGGTTGAAACAGCGACCGCCAATCCTTGGCCACCAGGGACGCCGGCAACGCCTTGCCGGCCGGCACCGTATGCTCGCGGTTCAGCACGAAATTCCGCCCCTTGGCGTCAAATTGCCAGAGCTGCCGCGCCTGCGCGTCCACCTGAAGCACGTTGCAGGAATGAACCGAACTCTTCCCCGGCTTCTTTCGGGCCGCCGGGCTCGCCGTCTTCGCCGCCGCCGCTGGCTCGGCCCGTGCGGGCTTTGGCTCTTTGGCCTTCACTCGTTTCCAGACCCACATCGCGACCAGGCAAAGGCTCAGGACAATAATCCCCAGGACCGGGAAAAACACGCGGCTGGCCGTCAGGGCGCGCAATTGATCGGCGATTCCAGACCCCGCCCCCGTCGCCGAAGCGGCATTGGTGCCGACCCCGGGCGGAACGGCGGACGCCAGGGCGTTGGTGCCGGTCCCGGGCCGCGCGGGAGCCGGCGGCACCGGGCCTTTGGGAGCGGGCGGAAGCGGTGCGCCGGGCGTCTGAACCCGGGCAGTTGCCGGCGCGGCGACGGCAGGCGCATTGGTTCGCGCGCCCGGCGTCCGTAACGCCGTTGCCGGAGACCCGGCGGCGGGACGCGGCGCCGCCGCGTTGGTGCCCGCGGGCGGGGCGGCCGAATGTGGCGCCGGGTCGCAACCAGCCAGCCCAAAACCCAGAAGCGCGGCCGCGATCAATCGCCCTCCGGCCCGGCCGAAAAGCGCGCAGAAAGAAAACCTGCACCCGCCGCCGCCCGTGATGGTTCGCCAGGTCTTCACCGCTTAATCCCCGCCGCCACCTTGCGATCCTCGGCCAGCGCGTCAAGATGCTCCTCGATCTGGGTCACGCGCAGCACCTCCTCGATCGTCGTCTGCCCGGCCCGGACCTTGTTCCAGCCGTCAGTGCGGAGCGTGCGCATGCCAAACTCGATGGCCTGCTGGGCAATCGTGGACGCCGGCGCCCGGTTCAGAATCAGCGGGCGCAGCGACTCGTTGAGGATTAGCAGTTCATAAATGCCCATGCGCCCCTGGTAGCCAAGCTGTCGGCAATCCTCGCACCCCACCCCGTGCCAGAACTTCGCCGTCTCAATTTCGTGCTCCGGAAATCCAATCCGGCGCAAATAATCCTTCTCGACCTTCTGCTCCTGCTTGCAGTGGGGGCAAATGGTCCGCACCAGGCGCTGGGCCATGACCGATTCCACCGAAGAGGCGACCAGGAACGGCTCGATGCCCATATCAATCAACCGCGTGAACGCGCTCGGCGCGTCATTGGTATGCAGCGTACTGAACACCAGGTGCCCCGTCAGCGCCGCGCGAATCGCAATCTCCGCCGTCTCCAGGTCGCGAATCTCGCCCACCATGATCACATTCGGGTCCTGCCGCAGGATATGCCGCAGCCCCATGGCAAACGTCAGCCCGATCTCCGGCCGCACCGCAATCTGGTTGATGCCCTTCAACTCGTATTCCACCGGCTCCTCGATGGTGATGATGCGTTTATGCACCGAGTTGATCGTGCTCAAAAACGCGTAGAGCGAGGTGGACTTGCCCGAACCGGTCGGCCCGGTGACCAGGAAGATGCCGTGCGGCTTGACGATGATCTCGCGGATGGCCTTCTCCTCCAGCGGCGAAAACCCCAGCTTGTCCAGGCTCAGGAAAATCTTGCCCCGCGTCAGCAACCGCAGCGACACGCTCTCGCCGTAAACCGTCGGCACCGTCGAAACGCGGATGTCAATCTCCTCCCCCTTGATGCGCACATTGATGCGGCCGTCCTGGGGCAGGCGCTTCTCGGCGATGTTCATGCCCGACATTACCTTGATGCGCGAGATCAGCGCCGCCTGGTAGCGCTTGAGCTGCGGCGGCATGGGCGTCTGGTGCAGGATTCCGTCAATGCGATAGCGGATGCGCAGCTCATCCTCCGCCGGCTCGAAGTGGATATCCGTCGAGCGGTCCTTGAACGCCTCCCAGATCACCTGGTTGACGAACTTGATGACGCTGGCCTCCTGGTCCCCCTCGGTGATTTCCTTCTGCTCGCCCACCAGCAGTTCCAGCGGCTCGTCTTCCGCCATTTCATCCAGAGTCTCGGCCCCGACGCCGTAGTATTTCTTGAGCGCCTTTTCGATTTCCGCCTTGGGCGCCAGCGCAAATTGCACCGGGCCGCGCGCGTCGAAGCGCACCGCGTTCAGCATCGCCGCGTCAAACGGATTGCTCACCACCACCTGCAGCCCGCCCTCGCCGGCCTGCGTCGGCAGCACCGTGTGCTGGAAGGCGACCTTGGTCGAAATCCGGTTCCGCACCTCGGCGGGGATGGTCACCCGGGGCAGGTCCAAATACGGCCACTGGAGCTTGTGGGCCAACTGCTGGAGAAAAACATCCTCCGCCAGCCCCCGCTCCCGGCAAATAAATGCCAGCAGCGGCTCCTGCGAACCGCTGGCCACCGCCACCTTCCAGGCCTTGTTCCATTCATCGAACTGCTCGGGAGTGGCCAGGCCCACCTGGGCTAAAAACTGCTTGAGCGATAAAAAAGCCATCTATCACCACGCCATCTATGCCGTCTTTACTGTTTTGATACACACCAGAGTAGGGAAAGTTGCGAAAGGGGTCAAAGTATTTAAGCGCCCGCCGGGGATGAAATCCCGCCCGGCGCGCGCCGAAAAACAACTCCCCGCAAACCGTGACCCAATACCCTTTCCCGGAAAGGACGCCCGAACGGGCTAACCTGGGGGCCGCACGGTGGACCGGCCGGTGACGCCGGAAGGGGAGGTGGGCGTGCAGACCATCGCTGGCGGGCGCTACGTGGTGTTTCTACACCGGGGGCCGTATGAGAATCTGCTGGGGGCCTACCAGCATATTTTTGGGGAGTGGCTTCCCGGCAGCGGCGAAGAATTGCGGGACGTGCCGTGCTTTGAACGGTATTTGAACTCGCCGGAACACACGCGGCCGGAGAACCTGAAAACAGAGATTTACCTGCCGTTGAAGTAACGGCCGACGGCGGCGGGGACCGGGCGCCAGTTCAGGCCGCCGCGGACTGGCCGAAGACATTGATTACGATCACGCCGGCAATGATAAGCCCGATGCCCAGGAACGTCGGCAGATCGAGGCGCTGATCATAAATAAACCAGCCGGCCAGAGTCACCAGGGCAATGCCAACGCCCGACCAAATGGCATAGGAAACGCCCAGGGGAATGGTGCGCAGAACCAGCGAAAGAAAGTAAAAAGAAATGCCGTAGCCCGTTACCACGAGCAGCGTGGGAACCCCGCGGGTGAACCCCTGCGCGGCTTTAAGGGCGGCGGTGCCGATGACTTCGGAGACGATTGCGACGGCCAGATAAATCCAGTGCATGCAACGATAAAGCCCCAGGCCGCCCCGCCAGGACAAGCCGAATCTCCGCCCACCGGCACAGCCCGCCCTCCGGGTTGCGATTGATTGCTGCCCCAAGCCCGGCCGCATGGTATAAAATCAACAGTGCAACTGGAATGGCCCTGGTGCCGCCCCCCGCCCGCCGCACCGGCGTCGGCGTGGGTGGCGGTCGGTTCCCGGAGCGTGCGGCTCTGGTTTGTCCGCCACCGCCGGGCGCGGCGCTATGTCCTGCGCCTGCGCGCGGACGGCGCGGTTCGCGTCACCGTGCCCCGGGGCGGCTCGGTGGCGGAGGCCCAGCGTTTTGCGGCCCGGAGCGCGCCCTGGATCGAGCGGCAGCTTTTGCGGCAGGCCCGCGCGCCGCAGCCCCCGGCGCGCTGGCCGGCGGGAACCGAGTTCCTCTTCCGGGGCGAGCGCGTGCGCCTGGAGGCCGCGCGCACGGACGCGGGAAACGTCATCCGCTTCGGGACCGAGGCCGTCCCCGTAGCCGGGATGGACGGCGATTTGCGCCCGGCCGTCGAGCAACACCTGCGGCGGCTGGCGGCGCTCGAACTTCCGGCGCGCGTGCGCGAACTGGCCGCCCGGCATCATTTGTCCGTGCGGCGCGTGACCATCCGCAGCCAGCGCTCGCGCTGGGGCTCCTGTTCGCCCCGCGGCACCATCTCCCTCAACTGGCGCCTGGTGCAGACACCACCCTGGGTCCGCGATTACCTCGTGCTGCATGAACTGGCGCACCTCCGGGAAATGAACCATTCCCGGCGGTTTTGGGCGGAAGTGGCCCGCCTCTGCCCGAACTACCGCGAGGCGGAACGCTGGCTCAAAGAACACGCGGATTTGCTGACGCCGCAAATTCAGGGTTGTCCCCCGCCGGGAGGCGGGTAAAATCGGCAGCATGAAACCTCTCCTGCCCGCGGCCCTGTCAGCCTGGCTGCTGCCGCTAACGCTGGCGCTCGGCCAATCCTCCCCCGCCCGCCCCAACATCCTGTTCATCATGTCCGATGACCACGCCGCGCACTCCATCAGCGCCTACGGCAGCCGCGTCAACCAGACGCCGCACATGGATCGGCTGGCCCGGGAGGGAATGCGTTTTGCCAATTGCTTTGCCGTCAACTCGATCTGCAGCCCGAGCCGGGCAACGATTCTGACCGGCAAATACAGCCACCTGAACGGCGTGCCAACCTTCAACCGCTTCGACGGCTCGCAGCCCACCGTGGCGAAGTACCTGCAAAAGGCGGGGTATTACACGGGCATGATCGGCAAATGGCACCTGGGCAGCGAACCGACGGGATTCGACCACTGGATCGTGCTGCCGGGCCAGGGCGCCTATTTCGATCCCGCCTTCCTCACCCCCGACGGCCGCCACGTCCGCAAAGGCTACGTCACCGACCTCATCACCGACCTGGCGCTGGACTTCCTCCGGAACCGGCCCCCGGACAAGCCGTTCTTCCTGATGTGCCACCATAAAGCCCCCCACCGCCCCTGGGAACCGGATGAAAAACACCGCGCGCAGTTCGCCGGCAAGTTCATCCCCGAACCCGCGACGCTGCGCGATGACTACACCACCCGCACGGACGCCATCCGCGAGTGCCGCCAGAAGGTCCTGGAAGATCTGACGCGCCGCGATCTCAAGCTCGAACCCCCCGCCGGCCTGAGCGTGGCGGAGCGCAACAAATGGCTGGACGTCGCGCCGATGGAAATCGAGACGGTCATCAACGGCCAGACCCGGAAACTGGCCGGCGAGGAACTCCGCGCCTGGAAATACCAGCGCTACCTGCAGGACTACCTGGCCTGCATCCAGTCGGTGGACGACAGCGTGGGCCGGCTGCTTGCGTGGCTGGACCAGAACGGCGCGGCCACCAATACCGTGGTAATCTACACCAGCGACCAGGGATTCTTCCTCGGCGACCACGGCCTCTACGACAAGCGGTTCATGTACGAGGAATCCATCCGGATGCCCTTCCTGGTCCGCTGGCCGGGGGTAATCAAGCCCGGGTCAACCCAGGCGGCTATGGCAATCAACCCCGACTTTGCCCCCACTTTTATGGAATTAGCCGGGCAACGCCCGCCGCCGGATATGCAGGGCCGCAGCCTGGTGCCGCTGTTCAAGGGATCACGGCCCGCCGACTGGCGCACGAGCTGGTACTATCGCTACTACCACGACCCCGGCAACCACAACACCCGGGCCCACTACGGCCTGCGCACCGAAACCCAAAAGCTGATCTGCTTCTGGAAGACGGATCAGTGGGAAATGTACGACCTCGTCCAGGACCCGGCCGAGCTGCATAATCTCTACTACGACCCGGCCCACAAAAAACAGGCCGAACGCCTCAAAGCCGAGCTTTACCGCCTCAAAAAGGAGGTCAAGGACGACGACCAATACGCCGTTCAACAGCCGCCGCACGACGTGTCCGGCGTCCCGGCGGCCAAACCCAAGCCCAAACCCTGAACCGCCCCCCGGCGACCCGCTCAACCAGCGGACACGCTGAAGCCAGGGCGGCCCCGAAATCCCGGATGCGGCGCGCTGGTCCCAGAGACCGGCTAGCCCCCTTTTTTTTCACCTGCCAGCCGCGCGTCCCCCCGCAGCCCACCCGGGCTGCTTCCGGCCGGGGCAAGCGCACCGGGTGGCTGTTTTTCGGACGGAACCGCGGCGGGAGGGTCCGGCCCGGGCCGGAAAGGCCCGCGGGGGAGGGAAACAATATTTGAATGAAAAAGGACGGAAGATGTCTTATATTGAAAGCGTCAGCAGCGGCCTATGTCCTGTTTAACCTACCATCGGACAAATCGCGCAGGGGGGAATGGCACGCTTCTGGCTTGGCTAAACCTCAATCAATAAACAATGCTATGACTAAATCGCTGGAACACATCGGTGAAGCAGTCCAAAACCCCAAACACTCTTTCCGCAAGTCGGATAGCCGACCCAAGAAATCCCTCAAACATCGCTACGAACGCCGGAAGATCAAGGAATACCTGCAGTTGGGAGAGTGGACTGCCCGGGAAGCAACCTAGCGACCCCGGGATCTCCCCATAAATGAATCTGCCACGCCGCCGGCGTGGCTTTTTTTTCCCTACTTCATGAGCAGCATCTGCCGCGCGCGCTTGATGGCGCAATTGAGCCGCCGCTGGTAATGCGCCGGCAACCCGGTATATTTGCGGGGCAAAATGCGTCCCTGGTCCGTCACAAACTGGCGCAACAGCGCAACATTCTTGTAATCCAGCGTATCGAGCGTGAAATCAATCTTGGGCTTGGGCCGCGGGGCGCGGGTTTCCCCGTAGGCGGAGCGCTTGCGCCCGCCGCGTTTGTCCGGTTTATCGGTGCGAGTCTTGCGAGGCATAAATCGTGGCTACTTGATTTCGCGGTGAAGCGTGTGCCGGCGCAATGCCGGGTTGTATTTCTTGATTTGCATCTTTTCGGGCTTGAGCTTCTTGTTCCGAGTCGTGGTATAGCGGGAAGGGGATTTGCCCTCCTTGCGCGCCTCGGTGCATTCCAGCGTAATGATTTCTCGGGGCATGATTATTCCTTTTCTTTGGATTTCTCTTCGGCGTCTTCGTCTTCGGGCTCGGGCTCCGCCGCGCCGGCGGCATCCACGGAGCCCAGCGAGGCCAGGCGGCGCTGCCGCAAGGCGCCCTCCCGTTCGAGCTGGGCCTGGGCCTGCACGGTAAAGCGCGTCCAGGGAATGGCCTCCAGGCGCGCCGGGGGAATGGGTTTGCCCGTCAGCTCGCAGATGCCGTACGTGTTCTTTTCAATGCGCTTGAGCGCCTGGTCAATCTCGTAAAGCGCGTCCTGGTCGGCGGACAGCAGGCTCAACGCAAAATCACGGTCAAAGTTATCCGTGCCGGAATCCGCCATGTGCAAACTGTAACTGGCGATCTGCTCGGCCGATTCCCTGGCCCGGCCATCGCGCTGGCGGGTCAACTGGTCGCGCAATTCCAGCAGGTGAACGTAGTATTTCGCCCACTGGGGCTTGACCGCGATCATGCCGCCCTTTTTCACACCGGCCGACGCGGGCCGCCCCAAAATGGCCGCGGCCGTGGCCGCGCCATGCGGCTTCGAACGCGCCCGGGGCGCGGCCTTGGGACGCGCCTTGGGACGCGGCTTGGGGCGCGCTTTGGGGAGCGGCTTGGCCTTCTTAATCGCTTTTTTCTTTTTCGTACTCACACCGGAAACTGCTCGGTTCACTCAAACTGCGGTTCCTGACCGCCTCGCTCGGAACGCCGGGCGTCCCTTCGAGAGCTGTGGAATATAGCAGAACCGGGCCGCCACGCCACAACAATCTTCAAGAATTTGCGAAGCAAGACCATCAAGCCCGATGAAAAGAAACCGCGCCTCTCCCGTCAACGACTGCGGGAAAGCCCTCAAATCCCCAAACCAACCCAGGCCCGGCTGCGCGCCCCACACGCCGCGCCGGACCCCTTTGCCCTGGAGAAAAGGATTGAGGCCAGGCTGAAGATATTCTTCACTGTCCCGGGTAACCTGGATCGTGAGTCAACCAAGACCTGGCGGCCCCCCGCCCCGGGGAACATTACCCGTGAGACAACTCGGCAGCCCAATGAAACGATATCAGAAACTTGCCCTGGTTGGTGTGGTGGCGTTCCTGGAATGGGCCGCGCCGGCGCAAGCCGCGCGACTGTGCGAGCGCTGGCAACAAGCGTATTCCGGGGACGATGCCACCGGAACAAACGTAATGGGCCTGTGGATGTTCCGGGATACCCGGGACGGATCGGCCCAAGGGCGGAACGCCACTTTGCAGGGAGCCGTCATTGCGCCCGGCGGCAAGTTTGGGCCGTGCCTCGAGTCCTTTCGCGGCTACCCGATTGAGGACAAACGGCACGCAGCCGTGATTCCCAATTCTCCCGGGCTCACACCCCCCGGGGCGTTCACGCTGGAACTGTGGATTCAACCCAAGCCGGAAATTGACGGCTATCCCGAAGCCTTCCTGGTGGATAAGAAATACGTGGCCCATACGGATTACCAACTGGTGCTGGGCGCCGCGGACGCGACCGGCCAACGCCGGCTAAGCATGCGGCTCGGTTTTGGCCAGGACTCGGAGACCTACGTCTCCTCCCCGGCCCTCTACGCTACGAACGAGTGGTGCCACATCGCCTTCACGTACGACGGCGCGGGAACGGGGAGCTTTTATCGGAATGGCGCGGCGCTGGGCGGAGCGACCCGGCCGGGCCGGGCCGGGGTGGCTCCCGGGCCGCACCCGCTTTCTATCGGCGACCGCATCGGCAGCCTGTATCATGGTTTTCCGGGCTTTATTACGCAGGTGCGGATTTGCCGGGACGTGCTGGAGTTCCGCCCCGCCTCGGTGACGTATGAATCGGACCGCAACGTGTTCGTGCGCATGGAGCCGGCGCCGGCGCTCGCGTTCTCCGTGGTGAACCGGCAGCGCGCCCCCCTGAACGGAGCCTCCGTCGTATTCGCGCTGGACGGCGCGGAATTGCAGCGCGTGTCCTTGCCCGCCCTGGCCTCGGGCCAGTCGCATCGGATCGAGGTGCCCTTCGACACTTCGCTCCGCCCCGGTGAATACGCGGTGCAGGCGCGGCTTGAAATGGGCGGCGAAATGCCCGGCGCGGGCGAGGAAACGTTCCCGGTCACCCTGACGGCCCGGAAACCGCCGCGCATGCCCGTCGTCATGTGGGGGATTTACGGCGCGGCAAACGTGATCAAGGAACTGCCGCGCCTGAAGGAAATCGGGTTCACGCACTGTCTCGGGTTCGGAGCGGACATGGGCGCAATCTATGACGCCGGCAAGCCCGCCGCTCCGGACAAACCGGAAAACGTGGCGGCCGTCAAGCGCATGCTCAACACCGCATTGGCCAATGACCTGGGCGTGCTTGCCTCCTTATCGCCCGGGCGCTGGGCGGCGGAGTCCCGGACCGAACTCCGGCGAATCGGCAAAAACGGAAAACCCCCGGACGGGAAACCGTCGCTGTGCGCGGCGGCGCCGGAACTGCGCCCTTTCTGTTTCAACGTCGGCGCTTCCGTCGCCCAGGCCTACGGGAAGTTCCCCGCCTGGCAAGCCGCGCTCCTGCACACCGAGGTTCGGGACGGGGCGGATGTCTGTTATCACGCGCATGACCGCGCGGCTTGCCGCCAGGCCACCGGACAGGATTATCCGGTCGAAACTCCCGGCAAACGCGGCGTGGATTACACCCAACTCAAAGATTTTCCGGCCGACCGCGTGATTCCGGATGACCACCCGCTCTTGCGTTTCCTGGCCTGGTATTGGCAGGAGGGCGACGGCTGGAACCGGCTGAACACCGAGCTGCACCGGGGGCTGAAATCCACCGGCCGCCCGGATCCGTGGACGTTTCATGACCCGGCCGTGCGCGTGGCCAGCGTGTATGGCAGCGGCGGCCAGGTGGATGTCATCTCCCAATGGACCTATTCCTACCCGGACCCGATCCGCATCGGGCTGGCGACGGATGAGTTGCTGGCCATGGCCCGCGGCGCCGCTCATCCGCAACGGGTCATGAAGATGACGCAGATCATCTGGTATCGCTCGCAAACCGCGCCCCTGGCCAAAGGAGACGAAGTTCGGAAAGGAGCCCGCTCCCCCTGGGAAGACACGGAGCCCGACGCCGCGTTTCTCACGATCGCGCCGATGCACCTGCGCGAGGCGTTCTGGACCAAGCTCGCGCGCCCGGTGCAAGGCATCATGTATCACGGCTGGGGATCACTGGTGCCGGATACCGGCGAAAGCGCTTATCGCTACACGCATCCGCAAACCCGCCACGAACTGCGCCGGTTGATCAAAGCGGTGGTCGAGCCGCTCGGCCCCACGCTCCTGCAGGTGCCGGACCGCCCGGCCGACGTGGCCTTCCTGGAAAGTTTCGCCTCCCAGATGTTCGCGCGGCGCGGCACTTACGGCTGGGGAAACGGCTGGGCCGGGGACGCTTACCAGGCCCTCCTGTGGGCGCGGCTTCAGCCGGAAATCGTGTTCGACGAAACCGTGGCCCGCGGCGGGCTTGATCGTTTCCGCATCCTGGTGATGATGGATTGCGACGTGCTGACTGCCCGCGTCGTATCGCGGGTGAGGGCGTTTCAACAAGCCGGGGGAATCGTGGTTGCGGACGAGCGGTTATGCCCGGCGATCACGGCGGACGTGGTCATCCCAAGCTACACCCGCACGCGGAAAGCCGATCAAGACCGCACCGCGCTCATGGCCAAGGCGGCCGAGCTGCGGGCGGCGCTCGGAGATCGTTATCAACCTTATTCCGACTCCTCCACCCCGGACGTCGTGACCCGCTGCCGCGCCTATGGCAGCACGGACTACCTGTTCGCCGTAAACGACCGGCGCGAGTTTGGCGACTACGTCGGCCAGCATGGCCTGGTGATGGAAAACGGCCTGCCCACGGAGGCCACCCTCTCGCTGGCCCGGCCCCGCGGGCACGTTTATGATTTGGCGGCCGGACGCGAGCTTGAACCCATCCCCGGCCGGAGCCCCCTGCAAATCCGCCGCGAGTTCGGCCCCGGGGAGGGCTGCGTGCTGATGGTCACCGCCGCCGCGATCGCCGGGGTGCGCATTGAAGCCCCCCGGCAGGCGGTGGCCGGACAGTCAATCCCGTGCGGCATATCGGTCGTGGATGCGGACGGCCAACCCCTCAATGCCGTGGTGCCGCTGCAAGTGGAAATTAGCGATCCCGCCGGAGCCGAAGCCGAGTGGAGCGGCTTCCACGGCGCCCGCGACGGGCGGTTGCAGTTGCATCTCGCCATCGCCCCCAATGATCGCCCCGGGCTGTGGCGGATTCACGCGCGGGAACTGGCTTCCGGCCGCGCCGCCGCCGCGTACTTTCGCGTCGAACCCCCGGCGAAACCTCCGCCGCGTTGAACAAACCGCGCCGCGCCGCCGGCATGGCCAACCCGGCCCCGCGCGGCCCCGCCCGCCCCGCCCCGGCCGGGCGATCAATGCTTCTCGATGCAGGCGTAGGCGTTGTGGTGGTGGATGCTTTCCTGGTTTTCCGCCTCCACCTTGTACCACGTCACCTCGGGAAGCGCGTTGAGCTTGAGCGCGACGTTGCGCACCAGGTCCTCCACAAACACCGGGTGCGTGTAGGCATGCTCGGTGACGGCCTTCTCGTCCTGCCGCTTGAGCAAGGCATACAACTCGGCGCTGGCGGAGCTCTCGATCAGGGCAATCACATCCTCGATCCACACGGCCTTCCGCGACCGGATCTGCACCGTCACCTCGCCGCGCTGGCTGTGGGCCCCGTAGTCCGAAATCGCCTTCGAGCACGGGCACAGGGTGGTCACGCCCGCCTTGACCGTCAGCAAAAACCGGATTTCCTCCCGCCGCGCCATGGCGTCGAACCGCGCCTGGTAGTCCATGACGCTTTCCATGCCGGTCACCGGCGCCTGCTTCACCATGAAATAGGGGAACTCGATTTCCAGCCGGGAGGTCTCCGCCTGGAACTTCGCCTGCATGGCGCGCAGGATGGCGGTGAGGTTCTCCACGTGGATGATATTGCCATGCGCGTTGAGCACCTCGATAAACCGGCTCATGTGGGTGCCCTTGAACTCCGGGGGCAAATCCACAAACATGCCGATCGTGGCGACGGTGTTCTGCACCAGCCGCGCCTTGTCGCGCACCTGGATGGGAAACCGCAGCCCCCGCACGCCCACCTGGTCAATGCGCAGCTCCCGGTGATCCCGCTCGTTCTGCTTGTCGTGCAGCGGGGCCGGCGCGGCCCGGCCCGGACGCCCGCCCCGGGCGGCCCCGCGCCCCGGACGGC
>JAAYVL010000007.1 GCA_012517205.1 Verrucomicrobiota bacterium | reverse complement strand
GGTTGTCATAATAACACCCCCGCAGCCCCGTCCCCGTCCCCGCCCCGCTGCCCGCCGCCGTCACCACCAACTGCGCCGCGCTGCTGGTCACCGTGCCCGCGGCGTTGCCCACCACCACCGTGTAAAAACCCGCATCCGCCAGCTGCACATTCGCCAGCGTCAGCGTCGCGGTGGTCTTGCCCGCCAGGTTCACCCCGTTCTTCTGCCACTGGTAAGTGGTCGCCCCCGTCGCCGCCACCGTGAACGTGGCCGTCTGCCCCGGATCCCGGGTCGTGCTGGCCGGCTGCACCGTGATGACGGGAACGGGGTTCGCAACATTGATGGTCAGGGAAACTTGCGCTCCGAAGAAAGCTCCGCTGGCATTGTTCATCCGCATCGTCACCGTATAGGAACCAGGCGTCGAGGGAGCGGTAAAGTTGATGGGGATGCTGGCGTTGCCGCCGGGCGCAACATTGGCGCTGATTAAGTTGACCGTAGGCGCCCCCATCTGGGTACCGCTTACGTAGTTAAGCGAGTAGCCGCTCGAGGTCCAGGTGGTCGTGCCATTATTATTCATGGTCCAGGTGCACGAAAAACTCTGACCCGGCGCATACGTGGTGCCGTTGGTGACCGTTTGTGATACAAAGGCGGCATTATCAGTGCCCCGGGCATAAATGTACCGCACCACCCCGATGAGATTCGGGTATCCATTGTTGTAGCCCGGCCAATCGTAATACACGCCCGCCCCCGCCCATCCCGGATAGCTGATCGCTTTGTTGCCATACGGGTCATTAAAGATCAACGTATGCTGCCCGGTGAGGTAGCCGATACACGTCAGGTAATGTCCGGCAGAGGTTATATCGCACAACACCACCACGGGATAACCGGCGTTAATTTCCGTCCGCGCCTTGGTTATGCCGGTTTCGCCTGAGACCGAGTCATCCGTGGCTGAACTCAAACCGTGGTACGTAATCCATTCTTTCAAACGAATGCTGCGCTGCAACGAGCTGCCAACCAGATCCTGAAGAAAATAGCCGAACCCACCGTAATACCCGGCGTACGTTGAACCCCAAGCTGAGGACGAGGGAATGTTGTAGGTATGCCCATTATAAGTGTAGATGCTCGAAATATAAAAACCGTAGTTGGAGATATGGGTTCCGCCGCTGGTGCATGTAATGGGATGCGCCGGCAACCGATTATAGTATTGGATCGCCATCAGCGCGGCAGTAGCATTACAACTGGCGCCGCCGGGAAAGTTGTCCGCGGTATCGTAAAGCTGGTGGATGTAAGGCACGCCAGCCAGTTTGACGACAGCCTTGGCGCCCTTCGCCACGCCCGTCGCGGGCGTACCCGTCAAGGTCTTCTTCGCAGCGTCCGGGAGGGCATCTGCCGAAAGGGGCCGCACGGCCAACTTTGACATTGCACCCGTGCGCGTGTCGGTCAGGTTGATTCCATCTTCGGCCACCAGCGCCGCAACAGGAGTCTTGATGGCCAACTCGGCATTTCCCTCCTTCGTCAGGAAAGTGGAGATTACGCCATCCGAAAGCCTGGCCTTGAGCAACTGGGTGCCGCTAACCCGCGAATGGGCCACTGACTTCCGGACCAGCGCCACTGTGTCCCCATCCACCCAGGCCGCCGCCCGGGCGGCGCCAAAACTCCTGGCCTCCCCCGTAGATAAATCGCAGGCGGTGATTTCGCCACTGCTGCTCCGAGCCAGCAACGCCCGACCATCGGGAGAAAACTGCGCCTGGTAACCGTGCAGCCAGGTCGTTGGAACACTCCCACGCTTTCCGCTATCAATCTCAATCCACGAAATCCTCTCATCCACCTCGCCAAACGCCAACCGGTGCCCGTCGGGCGAAAAGGTCAGTACATTGACGACGGCGCCGAGGTCCACTTCCTTCTCGCGGTTCAAACCAGGCGACAAAATGATCAATTGCGGCCCCACCGTGAAGGCGATCTGGCCTCGCGCAGAGACCACCGGATTGCCGGCAGTGAACACGGGTTCGCAGAGCGGCAACTGGCTTTGGCGGGCTATCTCATAAAGGGTCGGGCGTTGAAGCCGGCGTCCATCAACCATCACGAAGTCTTTGAAACAGACATACTTCTTATCCGGCGAAATGCTGGCGAAATAACCGGTGCAGGGAGTGCGGGAAACGACCTCGCGTTGCCCGGTCTGCGTATTAACCAATTCAAACCCCTGCTGCCCCGGGCGAAACAGCAGCAGCAATTCTCCATCGCTCGAAATGTCAATCGGCTCAGCCAACTCCAATTCATGCGCCTCCGCGAATATCGTTGGTTCGGCAGAAAGAGATGACAGGTCTCCCGGGAAACCAACCCCGGGAAACAGCAGCACCGCAATACAAAACACCACGGCTTGATTTATCTTCATAACGTTTCTTAGCTAAGCAGGGAGCCCGGGCATCCGCCGGGCGTGCGGCATTGGCCGTACGTCCGACGGCGCTACCCCCCGACCTTCCAACTCCCAATGCTAGAAAGGTCAGGGAGAGCGCTAACGTGTTCTGGCGCGGCAAACGGTTCCGGAAAGGTCTGAACCCCAAACCGCCAGCAGCCGAACCGCCATTCTGTTTCCTTAACGTACAGCCATGGCGGCCCGGCAGCGGCCGCCCGAAGGCCGCCGCCTGGCCGTCTGTTCAACGCTAATTGACAATCATGATGCGGAAGAAGCGGCTGGGGATTCGCCCGAATTCATCCAGCAGGCTCGCCACCACCGTCGCCGTGCTCTCCGCCGCGCTCACATCCGTCAAATCCGTCCACTCCGCATCCGTCACGTTATCCTTATACTGCACCCGATAGGTCTGATCCGGAATCGCATTCCACGTCAGCACAATCGTCTCTCCCTGCAACTGCGCCCGCGTAATCACCACCGCCGCCACCACCTCCACCGCAAAACTGCGCTCCGCACTCTGCACCGGCGTCCCGTTGTCACTCACCCGTACCGTAAAGGTCTGCGTCGTATCCGCCTCCGCCAACCCCGGCGTCCACTGAATCGTCCCCGTCCCCGGATCAATCGTCGCCCCCGCCGGCGCCGTCTCCAGACTGAAGTTCAACACCTGCGGCGGCGCGTCCGGATCACTCGCCGACACCGTAACCACCACCGGGCTGCCCGCATGCACCGTCCGATCCGCGATCTCTCCCAAACTCGGCGCC